>CAVALB010000010.1:0-56074 GCA_963589345.1 uncultured Selenomonadales bacterium
ATTTTATTTGGCGGATACGCCACACCGACGAAATGCGAAGCATTTTGGAGGTGGGATCTGAACAGTTACCTTTATTTTTTCTGTTCTCCGTCCCAGGAGCCATCCTCCCGTACTTGATATCCGTCCGGGGTTGTTGTGTTTTTCAGGAGTTTTCCGCGGGTTCCGTCCGACACGGTATTGAAGTAATACCACTTGCCGTCAATTTCTACCCAACCTGCCTTCATACCGCCCTTGGTGTTATCCGAGTTCGGATTCAGGTAATAGGTATCTCCCGTTTCATCGGTATACCAGCCGGTCATCATATTGCCATTGTGATCAAACCGATACCAGTCAAAGGCCTGCTGTCCGTGGGATACATCCGCGTACGGATTGTATACCGCGATCCACTGATCACGCACTGCTTCTCCATTGTCAAGAAGCAGAGTCCAATTCCCGTTTTCGAGAAGCTGCCACTGATTGCGCACATTGACATAGGACGGAATACTGATGCCCTGATAGGTGATGGTCTGTCCTGCTGCACTGCCAGTACCGTTTCCTCCGGAGCCGGAACTTCCGGAATCTGAATAATCGCGGTTGGAGGTGTTTTCTGAGGTCTTTGTTACCGTCAATTCTAGCGATACTGCCGCCGGTTTGTGATCTGCATCGCCAAGATAGATGACAGTAAGGATGGTCGTACCTGCACCAACCGGTGTCACCACGCCCTCTTCGTCCACTGTTGCCACTGCCGGATTAGAGGATGTAGGCTTTGCCACCCGGTCTCCGTCGGAAACCTCGCGCACCAGTTTCTCTGCAGACGCATCTTCAGGATCGGTACAGAAGGTCACCTTATAAACCTGCGCTGTTTCGCTGACCCATTTTGCATAGAGCAGCATATTGCGCTCCGGAACAAACGGCGGATCGAATTTTTCTCCGGAATAATCCACGGTTTCATACCATCCAGCAAACCGGTAACCGGGACGAACCATCTGGCTTGCTCCGGGATAGGTAAGCTCCTGCCCTCTGGCAATAACCCTGCTCATCTGATTCTGAGCATTGGTATGATAGAAGCCTCCCATGTAATCAAAGCTGATCGTCCAATAAGCGGACCATACCGGATGCAGCACGGTATCCTCGGTAAAGATCATCTCAGAGGTATCCTGCACTTTTTCTGCACCCTGAGCCTTATTCCAGCCCTTGATGGTACGGTCGCCCACCGCATCAATATGCGGATCAAACATCCATGCCGGATACTTTTGATTTTTCGCCACACGGTAGGACAGCTTGTTGGTATATTCCATGCTGAACTCATCGTAGATGCTGCCGTCTTCTGCATCGTAGGTTACCGTGACATAATCCGTCGTCCACTCTGCTTTCAGCTTCATTTCTGCCTGGTCTGCACCTGCCGTGATATCGTATAACCTGTCATAATGGGTTCCATCCTCTGCTGACCAGCCAAGGAAGGCAGCCCCCTCTTTTCTCGGTGCTCCGTTGATCACAGTCGCAAGCCGATCGCCCGGATTGACATAGAGGTCGGTCTGATCGTAATAGGAAGCCAGCTCGCCGCCATCCAGATCCAGTGTTACATGAACCTGTGCCGGTGTCCAGCGCGCTTTGATCGACACATTTTCGCTCAGCTTCGTCTGTTTGGTGATGAGTGTGCCATCCTCTGTATACCAGCCGTCAAACCGGAAGCCTTCCTTGGTCACGGTCGGAATGCTGCAGGCACTGCCCTCATCAAAGGTCGTATATCCGCTTTCTCGTCCGGAGGTATTAATGCCTCCGTCGGCATCCCAGCTCAGTCTCAGCTGTCTTACCCAGCTTGCATACAGATCCAGATCTTCCGTTACCGCTGCATCCATGTTATAAGGGATCGTGAAATCGCTGTCCTTATACCACTGACAGTTATAATTCTGGCGATATACGAAAATGGAGGTCGGGTATCCTTCCTGAACCTGACGGGTTGCCGTTGTTGGATCTGTCTCATCTGCCTTTTCATTATCGCGGAAGTATTCACCGTTTGCATGGAAGGTGACGCGGTAGGTTTTATTATTCAGCCAGTGTGCATACAGCTTCACATCGCCGGTCGGCACATAGGATTTTGTCACCCGGACTCCGTCCTCTGTAAACCAGCCGTCAAAGGTAGCCGTGGTGCTGACCGGATCCTGCGGCAGCGCATTGCCCACAGAATGACCTTCCTGCACGTTGATCGGTTCTCCATAGGAATCGTAAAGGAAATAGCCCTCTCCCGTGTCGAAGGAAATCTGATAGCTGCGCTCCCACTTCGCATAAAGGGTGACCTCGCTCTGTCCCTCTTCTAGCTTCGGAGTATAATTGCCGGTCAAAACCTCTCCCTCACAATTCGGATCCAGACACCAGCCGACCAGGATATAGCCTTCTCTTTCATAGGCGTAGGAATTATTGCCCGTCATCAGCCAGGTAGTTTCGCCCTCTGCAAGCTCCGATGTTTTATAGCTGTCATATTTGACGCTGCCCTCTCCATAGTCAAAGTGGAGTGTGATCTTTTTTGCATATTTTCCGTAGAGCGTCATGTCCTTATCCGGATTTCGCAAGCCGGAATTGGAGTTGATCACCTTCGTTCCTTCCTCGTTGTACCATCCCTGAAATACCTTGTCGTCCAGGTCGCTTAAGGATTTAAAATAAATATCCTGATCGGTCGTTGAGGTATAAACGCACTCCGTGGTGCCGTCGTAGTAGCTGCCCTCAGGCAGGATTGTTTTCACGGTAACGATCTTTTGAGACTCCGGAACAATATAGAGGTTCACTCCGGCCATTAAGGTGCTATTGCCGTCCTTCCAGTAAACAACCGGATTGATCTGCGTTTTTCCTTCCTTTAAGGCTGTCAAAGTTCCGTCATCCGCCAGGCTAAAGAGACTGCTGTCTGTTCCGCTGCTTTCAAAACAGCTCACTGCTGCCAGAGCAGATTCCGGTTCTGCAGTGATCAGCGGAATGCTGTCACCGACATGCAGATATACATTCCAGTTGTAATTCAGATTTGCCTTGCACTCTTCTGTGATCTCAGCTGCCACGATCTGTATCGGAACCGACACATAACCGGTATATCCGCCAATACCGGCCAGACGGACATAGGTCGTTCCCACATTCTTCGGCCAATCCGATTCCACTCGATAGTCCACACCCTCGGTCAACACAGCATCTCCGACCTTAACTGTAATGTCCGGGCAGATGCTCTTGCCGGTGAAAGCATAGATTCCGTTGCTGCTGTCATGGAAGATAATCTCGGCAGAATTTAAGCTTGCCTGCGCAATGGAAAAGGTTGCTGATTGAGTTCCCTGATACTTGTGGATTCCGCGAATGGTCACGGTTCCTGTTCCAATATCGGTATTATTCTCATAGGAAACGGTATAATCCTCGCCTTCTACTAAGGTCGTCGTGTTCCAACCGCTTGTTCCCATGACAGTATAACGCACTTGCTCAATGACATTTTCAATCGGCTTTCCGGTATAAGGATAGGAAGCATGAGTCAGATAGATGCTTGTATAAGTGGAATTGCTAAGGCTCAATCGCTCTGCCTTTTTTGCATATAACGCAAAGTTATAGGTAACCGGCTGACTGAAATCATAAAGGTCACTGTCCTGGGTGTTCTTCGTGGACCAGCCCGTAATATAATAGGACAGAGAATCATCATATTCCTTCAGCTCCTCCGGAATTTCCAGGGAATCTCCGTACTTTACCTGAACCGATTTCAAAGTCGTATATCCATCCATAAAGGTAACGGTATAGGAGATGGCCTCCCAGTGAGCATACAGTGTAGTCGCTCCATTTAATCGTTCCTCATCCACGTAAGCAGCACTCGAAGCGCCCGAAGCGACCAAATCTCCACCCTCTGGCTCGGTATACCAGCCTGTCAGTTCGTATCCGGTTCTGTGTTTTACGGAAGGAATGCTGATTTCATTCGGCAGAATCACCTGGTTGGTGACAGTGGTGCCGCCAAAGGCAAGCTCTCCGCCATTGGCATCGAAGGTCAGGTCAATTTCTGTCTCTTCTTCATCTGCATCCGACGGAGATGCAAGTTCTTTCTCTTCTTTCGCATTCGACGCAGATGCTAGTTCTACATCCTCCCCTGCGTCTTCGTCCTCTTCATCCGCATCCGAGTTCGTTGCCAGTTTCGTTTTGACCGCACGGTCGTCGATCAGATCAACGTCTTCCTCGAATTCGTCATCCTTTTCGTCAGTATCCTCGGTGACCTTCTTCTGCGTGGTTTCTGCATTCGCATTCGATGGAGTAGCCTGATTTTCTGTGGTGATCACAGATTTCTTCTTTTCAGTTTCTACCCCCCGTGGTTGGCGAATCTGTCGATAGCTCCGTCTGTCCTGCCAATACCGGTGTTGCAGCATTTACCACCAGACTGACACACAGAGCCGTTGCAAGATTCTGTTTCAGCTTTTTCATACGTTACCTCCTTGTTATGCTTTTATGTGATTCATAACACCCACTATAGTACAGTTTAGAAAATAAAGCAATACGATTCCCTCAACCATTTTTTTCTTTTTTCGCTCTGGCGGCTTTTAGGATATCTGCCAGATTATCTCCATTCAATACATTGGGATAATCATCCTGAAATTTCAAGAGAATGTTCTTGTTTTGTTTTTCATCTTCCCGGATCTGTTTGTATAAGGCTTCTAAATTTTCTGTTTCATAGACAGATTGTATAAATGATCGCGACACTTCCGGCAAATTATTGTATCCATCATATAGTTTATTTGCGGCACTCTTGATGTGCTCCAGTAAAATTTCTTTTCCATTTTTTTTTTGCTCGATCAGGATACCAACAACGTCCGACAGATCATTTTTATATTGTCTTCCTGCCATCAGCTTCATAACCACCAGATATTCAGCGGATACTGTACGAATTTTCAGCACATGTGAAAAGGTTTTATAATATTGTGAATATTGTATCAACTTATTTGTATAAGATGGTGTTTTCATAAAATCTGTGTTGAGCCAGCCATTGGGAAGCCCCATCCGATCTCCAACATGATTGATTGCATCTTTCATGGAGGAAGATGCCTGAATGATCGCATCCATATCATAGGTCATTTCTCGAAATCCATAATTGATCAATACTGCAGCCCCTCCAATGAGGATAATTTCTGCAGGTACCTGAGAACCATTCAGCTTTCGAAATTCCTTTGCCAGTTCCTTTAGGTATCCATCCACGTTTTCTTTTGTAAATGGGACTTCACGCAAGGTTTCTCACCTCACTCTCCACAATATTAAACTGCATAAATTCAGGAATTGCCTTTTTTCTTGCCTCTTTCTTTATATCCTCATTGTGCATGATCGCAGCCTGAACTAATACGCTCGACGGATAAACCGTCTGCGATAATTTCTGTTTTCTTATATCATTATAATTTGTGCAGATCGGAAGACCATTTTCCTTTGATAAGTAGTCCAACATTCCTAATAAATACAGGGCTTCCAGATACCATTGTTTGTTATAAAGTTCACGAATCTGATTGTTTTCCAGAACTTGTATGATAAATTCCATATCTCCCATGTCTTTTACGTAATGGCAGATATTGCTCTTGAATGTTTCAAATGAACTGCGATAATCATCATTTTGCTTTCTTTCACATTCATCAGCTTCCAATATGGAATCAACCGTTACATGCAAAGTCTTTGCAATTTTGTATAGTGTTCCGGCAGAACATTTTTCGAGAGCGGTTTTTCCGCTGCAAAGATCGGATATTGTTGCCTGTGGAACTCCACTCTCTTTGCTTAATCTGTATCTGCTTATTTGAGAATCTTTAAGAAGTTTATCAATGATCATACCACGTCATCCTCCTTCTCCATCATTATATCGGTATACCGAAGTATTGTCAAATAATTGCATTTTAGGCCATATAAAAAGAGAGTCCCAAAATCAGACTCTCTTTCTCATTCATCTCTTAATCACAATTTCCATCCGCCTCCGCGTTCTTCCCCAGCCTCCGCAGCATGGTCTTCTTCACTGCGCGGAAAATATTTTCGTATCCTGTGCAGCGGCACAGATGGCCGGACAGAAGCTTGCGGATCTCGTCGTCGGAATATTCCCGTCCGGACTGTAAAAGCTCCGTGGCGCTCATGATAAAGCCCGGGGTGCAGAAGCCGCACTGGACAGCTGCCGCGTCGATAAAGGCCTGCTGGATCTCGGAGATCTCACCGTTTGGACCTGCCAGGCCTTCCAGGGTCAGGATTTCCTTTCCCTCTGCCCAGACAGCCAGATAGATACAGGAGTTAAAGCATTCCCCGTCGATCAGGACGTTGCAGGCTCCGCACTCGCCTACCTCACAGCCCTTCTTGATGCTGGTCAGGCGAAAGTCATCCCGCAGCACATCGGTTAAGGAGGCTCGCACATCGATCATTTTTTCTATTTTCTTTCCGTTGATGGTACAGGAAAGAAGCTTATACTGTTTACTCATCAATTATACCTCCCGCCAGACGGATGGACTCAGAGAGCGCACGCTCTGCCAGCACCACCGCGATATGTTCTCGAAAATCTTTTGCTGCACGCCAGCTGTCCCGCGGATTTATGTCCGTAAGAACCGCCTTGGCAAAGGCCTTGACGGCTTCCCTGCTTGTCTCTCTTCCCCGGATCAGGTTCTCTGCCGTCGGCACCCGCATTGGCACCGGACCTGCCACTCCGTAGGCGATCCGCGCATCGAGGATCGTCTTTTTATCCTCGGAAAGCTTTACATTGACGGAGCAGCCTGTGGTGGCAATATCCATGGCATTGCGCATGGCGTACTTGATATAATGCCCCACATAGCCTTCATAAGCTTCTTTCGGAATGATAATAGCCGTCTGCAGTTCGCCCGGTCTTAAATCCACCTTGCCGGCTGAAATGTAAAAGTCCTGGATCGGGATCCGGCGCACGCCATTTGGTCCGGTGAGTTCCACAATGGCATCCCAGGCATGGAGGGTCGAGGCGGAATCTGCGGAAGTCACGCCGTTACAGGTGTTGCCTCCGATGGTTCCGATGTTTCGGATCTGAGGACCGCCTACCATGTAGGCGGCCTCGCCCAGCACGCGGATATATTTCTGAATGATCGGATCCTTCGTGATATGAGAAAAGCTTGTGAGGGAACCGATGCGGATTGCACCGTCCTCCTCAAACGACACACCTCGCATGGCATCGATCCGGTAAATACTGACCAGTTCTTTTCCGGCACGTCTGCCCTCGCGCATCTGCACCAGCACATCACTGCCTCCTGCAATGATCTGTGCCTCGGGATGTTCCGTCAGAAGTGCCACCGCATGTTCCACACTCTCTGCTTCGTAAAGCGCTTTGATATCATACATACTCCACCCTCCTAAAATAATCCTTCTTCTTTGAATCGCCGAAACAGAATGTGCGGGTTTACCGGTGCATCATTGATCGCCACACCGGTAGCCTGATAAACCGCATTGCGGATCGCCGGGGCTACCGGACAGGTCGGCGGTTCTCCTAAGGATTTGGTTCCAAACGCACTGGTAGGCTCTGGATTTTCGATAAAATAGGCCCGAAGCCGCGGATGATCCATAAAGGTAGAAAGCTTGTAATCCAACAGGTTATTGTTAAGCGGTCTTCCTGTCTTTGGATCAAACAGGAGATTTTCGGACATGCCAAAGCCAATGCCCATGCTCATACCGCCGTGCACCTGTGCCTCGGCCAAAGCCGGATTGATGAGGCTTCCCACATCATGGACATTGACCAGATCCAGAAGCTTCACCTTACACATAGGAATGTCGACCTCCACCTCCGCAAAGCAGCAGCCGAAGGAGTAGGCATTGGATTTGATCTGTGCCGTGCTTTCTGCGGTAATATGCTGGCTGTGGGTCACACTGTACAAGGCCTCCGTTGCCAGTTCTCCAACGCTCATCAGCACGCGGCCATCGGTCACGCGGACGATATTGCCCTCGACGATATCCAGATTATACGGCGGCATCCGCGTCAGCTCCTGCGCATACTTTAAAATACGCTCCTTTAACAGGATTCCGGTCTGACGGATGGAAAAGCCGGCGGTATAGGTCTGTCTGGATGCATAGGCACCGGTGCCGAAGGGAGTGATGTCGGTATCCTGACAGGATATCACATGTACCTGATCCAGACGGACACCGACCACATCGGCTGCCATCTGGCTGTAGGCGGTATCCGCCCCCTGACCGATCTCCGTCTCCCCAAGCTGAAGCTGCAGAGAACCATCCTGGTTTAATACCATCCTGCAGGACGAGGTTTCCAGAGAGATCGGCCAGACTGCCGTGTTATACCAGAATACCGACATGCCGATGCCCCGGCGTATGTCTCCTGTCTGATTCTGATATTCTTTATATTTTCTCTCATAATCAATCTCTGCCATGCCCTTATCCATACACTGGTTAAAGGTGTCGGTATAGAGTTCATTTTTGGAAAATTCATCCCGAAAGCCCACCGGCATCAGGTTTTTTCTGCGAAATGCGATCGGATCCATGCCGATTTTCTTCGCCACCTCATCGGTATGGCACTCCACCGCCCACATAGCCTGCGGAATGCCGTAGCCGCGCATGGCTCCGGCTGCCGGTTTATTGGTAAATACCGTATAGCCGTCGGCCTCAATGTTGTCGCAGGGATAGAGCTGAGGAAAGGCTCCCACGCCCTTTGCACAGATGCTGTGTCCGTGGGAGGCGTACGCTCCCTGATCCGAAAAGGCCTCAAGCTTTCTTGCCGCATAGGTTCCGTCCGGACGCACCCAGGAAATGATATGGCTGCGAATAGCATGGCGCACGCGGTTGGAAACAAAGGTTTCCTCCCTCGGCACATCCAACTTGACCAGATGCCCTCCAAGCTTCATGCAGATCCAGGCACAGAGAGGCTCATATAATACGTCCTGCTTGTTTCCGAAGCCTCCGCCGATATAGGGTTTGATGATCCGGATGCGTCCCCAGTCAATGCCTAAAGCCTGTCCCACCACACGTCGGACAATATGCGGGATCTGGGTGGAGCTGACAAGTTTGATGCGCTCTCCTTCCATTTCTGCAAAGCAGATAAAATTTTCGATATGGCAGTGCTGCACGGTCGGCGTGCTGTACCAGCCTTCTACCTTGATGAGTCCCGGCTCCTTGATGGCCTCCTCATAGTTTCCCTTTCGAATACTGGTATGCTTTAACACATTGCCCGGATAGTTTTCATGGATCTGAAAAGCACCCTCCTTCATTGCCTCCTGTACGTCCAAGACAAACGGATACTCCTCATATTCCACCTTGATCGCCCGCAGTGCCTGAGCAGCTGCCACCTCATCCTCTGCCACCACAGCACCGATATCGTCGCCGTAAAAGCAGACACGATCCGTCAGCACCAGACGATCCGCCACATCCTGATGGGACGGGTCGGTAGACCAGGGATGGCCTGCCGTCGGAAAATAATGCTTCTCTTCGACATCGAAACAGGTAAAGATCCTTACCACACCCGGGATCTTTTCTGCCTCGGATGTATCGATGGATTTTACGCGTCCGTTTGCAATCGTGGAATGCAAAATCCGGATGATATAAGCCCCCTTATCGCACAGATCATCGGTATAACGGGTTCTTCCCATTGCCTTATCACGGGCATCCACACGTGTTATACTTTTTCCCACATACATTGTTTTCCCTCCATTCTCCTAAAATACTCTCCCTAAATATGCCTCTAAAACACCTTCTGTCCGGCCACATATTTGCCGGCCACTTCCCGTTCATCCCCCAGATAAACGATCCGTTCCAGACGTTCTTTTGTGGTGATCGGCTGCGGATGCTTTAATCTCACATCATTTAAGATCACCGCATCAAATTCATATCCCGGTTCAAAGCTTCCCACTTTTCCAAAGAACGCGCCTCCGCCCTTGCTTGCTAAGAAGAAGGCTTCCTCTACTGTGAGCGGGGAAAGACTTTGATCCGTCATGCGCCAGCGCAGCTTGCTTGCCCAAATGGCATGCCGCATGGCCGCAAACAGATTCTCTGTAGTGCCGCCGGCCACATCACTGCCAAGGCCTACCTGCATCTTTTCATCCAGATAACGACGCACCGGTGCGATGCCGGAGGAAAGATTTGTGTTAGACTCCGGGCAATGCGCAATGAAGACGCCGTTTTCTTTCATCAGCCGGATTTCTTCTTCACCGGAATAAACGCAGTGCGCCATGATCGTCCGGCAGCTTCCGCCAAACATCCCGAAATGCGCATAGGCATCGCCGTAAAACTTAGACCATGGACAAAGTTCCTGCACCCAGGAGATTTCGCCGAGATTTTCGGATAAATGAGACTGCATCGGAAGTCCGGTCTCCTTTTGGATTTCGTGCAGCAGCTGCATGAGCTGATCCGTGCAGCTTGGGATAAACCGTGGTGTCAGGATCGGTCGGACATGCTGATATTGCCGTTTCGATACAGCCAAAAGCCACTCCCTTGTGGCCTCTGCAGAGGCTGCAGCGGAAGACTCCCGCAGATCATCCGGACTGTTCCGATCCATATTGACCTTCCCTACCATAGAAAAGATCCCTGCCTGTTCCAGCTCATCCATCAAAAGGAGGGTTGCATCCTTATGAACTGTAGCAAAGACGCAGGCTCTTGTAGTGGCGCTGTACTTTAAGCTTTCTGCAAAGATTCCGTAGGCCTTCTTCGCATAGTCCGGATCCCGGTACTTGCTCTCCTCCGGAAAGGTATTGGTATTTAACCAGTCTAAAAGCTCCAGATCCATGCCAAGGCCGCGGAAAGAATACTGCGGCGCATGCACATGCAGATCCGTAAGTCCCGGGATGATCAGCTGCTCTCCCACATCCTCCACGGGGATATCCTGAAGCTGTTTCGGAAGCACCGGGTAAATGCCCGCAACACGTCCGTCCTCGCAAACCAGATACTGCCGTTCCAGGATCTCAAAGGTTCCGATTTCTTTTGTAAAAATGATATTTCCACGCAGTGCAAAGGTTGTCTTGTTTTGCATAAGTTCCTCCAATCTGACTTGATTCAACAAGGTTTGTTCATGATTCATAGAGCGCAATTTCCTGTGAAGTAAAAAAAGGAGCCCCGATGTTCACACGGGACTCCTTGCGTTTGCTTATCTTTATGCGCACAGCCACATGAACATTCCCATTCACGTAACCATGTAGTCAACTCTTTACGGCAGTTGGTAGAAACTCCGAACCCATCTTCGGAATATACATGTCGTTACCGATCGAATATAGATCCATTCTATCACCGCAAACTATGCCTGTCAATTCTTAATGCTCATCCACAGTGCTGCTTTTTTTATGCTAATCCACCGCACTGCTGAGTTTGTTGAGGGCTTCCTTGCTTCCGGAAATGTAGGCAATATCCCCCTTCTCAAAGGTATAATCCGGTGTGATGGTCTCGATCAGTTTTCCGCCATTTTCCACTGCAATGATATTTACTCCGAATCGTCTTCTCAGATCAGCCTCCACGACGGTCTTTCCGACGATCCGATCCGGCATGATCATCTTTGATATGTTGAGTTTTTCACTTAACTGGATGAAGTCCAACATACGGACGGCTTCCAGCCGATGTGCCAGACGCACAGCCATATCGCGCTCCGGATAAACCACCTGGGCACCGATCTTTTCGAGGATCTCGCCGTGCTCCGCACTGGAGGCCTTTGAGATGACCGTCGGCACACCAAGGCTCACCAGATTTAAAGTGGTCAGGATGGAGATATCCAGCTGCTCACCGATGCAGACCACAGCCACATCACAGTTTTGCACTCCGGTATCGGATAAAGTCTTTTTGTCCAGGGCATGGACCACATAGGCATTCTCCGTATACTCCCGCAGCTCCCTTACCTTTTCCTCTTCCTGATCCATTACCACAAGGTCGGCTCCAGCCGCAGCAAGCTCTAATGCCAGCGCATGTCCGAACCGGCCAAGACCGATGATCCCGTAAGTATTCGTTTCTTTTTTATTTTTCTTAAACATCCTATTTTTCTCCTCCATACTCTGCATTTCACCGTATCTTTTTATTTAACACATTCACGCTTCCATCATCCGATCGCAATATTTCCTTCCGGGTAGCTCACCCGCTCGCCCTTGGTAAAATACCACAGCGAAGCGATGGTCAACGGCCCCAGTCTGCCGATATACATGATCAGGATCGTCAAAAGCTTGGATGCATCGCAAAGTCCTGCCGAGATTCCGGTTGAAAGCCCCACCGTACCAAAGGCGCTGCTGACCTCAAAGAGAATATCCAGAAATGGGACATCCGGCTCCAGGATCACCATCACGTAGGTTCCGGTTAAGACAATGCTGACCGCAAGCAGCGTGATCACAGCAGCCTTTCGAAACGCATCCTGCGGCACCGCATAACGGAATGCCTTCTCTGAGGTATTAGTGGCAGAGGAACGCACTCCCTCAAACAGTACATAGCAGGTCGTGGTCTTGATGCCGCCTCCGGTCGATCCCGGGGAGGCTCCGATCACCATGAGAACGATCACGGTCAGAAGGCCGGCTCCGGAAAAGGATCCCAGCGGAAAGGTGGAAAATCCTGCCGTTCTTGCGGATACACTGGTAAAAAAGGCTCCCAGCCAGGTAATATCCTCCGTAAGCCTGATGAAAACGGTTCCTGCTGTCGTCAAAATCAGGCTCATAAACAGCACAACCTTGGTATGCATGGAAAACTTTTTCCAGCAGAAATGCTTTTCCATGACCTCGCGGATCACTAAAAATCCGATACCGCCGAAGATGATGAGCGCACAGGTCACCAGATTTAAGAGCACATCATCCTGATAAGGGATCAGATTTGTTCCTCCGCCCAGGATGTCAAACCCGGAGTTATTGAAGGCTGCCACCGAATGAAAGAGGCTGACCCCGATCGCTTTTAAGAGTGTAAAGTCCTTTCGGAATACCAGAAAGCTTAAGGCTGCCCCCACAAGTTCAAAGGTAATGGTAGTCAGAAATACCCACCGAAGGAAACGGATCACTCCCTTTCCCGAATCCAGATTGGAGGCCTCCCGGATTAAGTTTCTGGCCTTCAGATTAATCTTTTTCCCCATCGCAAGGATGACTCCGGTTCCCACCGCAGTCACGCCAAGACCGCCGATCTGGATCAGCATTCCCAGGAAAAACTGTCCCAGAGGCGTAAAGGTATCCCCGGCGTCTACCGTGAGAAGTCCTGTCACGCAGACAGCGCTGGTCGACATATACAGTGCGTCAATGTAACGCAGCGTCACCCCGTCCTGAATGCTGCAGGGCAGCATAAGCAGCAGGGAGCCAATGAAGATCACCAGGGCAAAGCCCAGAGAAATGATCCGCACCGGAGATTGTTTTTTGAAAAAATTCATGATTTCGCCCTTCTGTCAGATAGATTTGCTTTGTAGTATACCACAGTTTCCGGCAAAATCCTATCAATTTTCCGTTACGGTAGATAGGTATCCGACGCGAAAGCGATGAACTGATCCATCTCTCGCGTTTTAAATTTGTTTTTATGATAAAAGATCTGCCGGTACATGGAAATCTCCACACCATCCACATCAATCACCACCAGCTTTCCCTCCTCAAGCTGCTTTTGAACCGCAAAGAGCGGAAGAAACGAAAGGCCGTGTCCCTGCTCGATCATTTGAATAATAAAGGCTGTATCGCTGATCTCCAGTACCGGGGAAAGCTCGCAGTGACGGGAGGCCAGATACTGATCCAGTGCCTGACGGTAGTTGGCATTCTTTTCCGTGAGGAAAAAGGGCTTCTGCACGATCTCATCCAGTCTTTTTTGTATTTGATATCCCACGATCTGACCGGATCTGCCACTGTATGGCAGCGGCTGTCGTTCATGGAAATACATCGGACCGCTTTCCTCCCAGAAGGAGGGCGCTGCCACAAACACGACCGGCTCTGCCGTTTCCATGGCTTTCACCCAGTTTTCATTCCATCGCGGCGCATCCAAAATATAGATCATGTCCAAAAGGTCATGCTCCATCATCCGAATCAGTTCCTCCGGGGTCTCCACCGTGATCTGAAATTTCACCTTAGGATGACTTTCTCGAAAACGGCTGACAATGGCCGGAAACTTGGCCGTGCACAAAGACTCGATAGTGCCGATATGCAGCGGATTTTTCAATTCCTCGTCCTCATGCATGGAAAGACGGGTGCGGTCCACCTCATAAAGTATGATATTCGCATGCTCCAGAAATTTCCTCCCCGAAGCCGTAAGCTCTACCTGTTTTCCCATCCGGTCAAAGAGTCTTGTTCCAAGCTCTTTTTCCAGCAATCGGATCTGGACCGTCACGGCAGACTGGGAGTAGCCAAGCTTGGTCGCTGCCTTGGAAAAGCTTTGAAATTTTGCCGCCTGAACAAAGGTTTGAAGTTGGCGAAGTTCCACAATAAACGCTCCTTTCTTCCTTTTAAAAATAGCCACTTGACTATTTTTTCACAACCTCTTATGAATAATTTTCAATATACTCATGAAATCTATGAATTTGATTCATCCATATCACCATGATATAATGCAGCTGCGTAGACGTCAACCACCATTCTTTACGGAATCTGTATGACGCCAAGGGCAAAAGGTCCAAAATCCGATGTAAGCTTGCTTGCAGGAGGATTTTCGATCTTGGGAGTAACATACAGATCCACACGAAACTTTCACATTTATGTTTTTTGGAGGGATTTACAAATGGAAAAGAAAAGATTTAAAATGGGTCTGGTACCGAAGCTGATCATCGCCATCATTCTCGGTATCCTGTTCGGTCAGTTTCTGCCGGAGGGCTTTTGCCGCCTGGTTGTGACACTGTCCGGATTTTTCAGTAACTTCTTGAAATTCGTTATACCGCTCATGATCCTCGCATATGTGACCATGGGTATTGCAGACCTGTCCCAGGGCGCAGGAAAGCTTTTGCTCATCACCGTTGCCTTGGCTTACAGCTCTACCCTGATTGCAGGCTCTGCATCGTTTCTGGTTGCCGAGAGCCTGTTTCCAAGCTTTATGAGTGCTGACGCACTGGACCAGATTGCTGCCACTGCTGAGGTTTCCCTGTCACCGTATTTTTCGATCTCCATCGAACCGGTCATGGATACTTTGTCTGCTGTGGTTCTGGCCTTCGTCCTCGGCCTCTGCCTTTCCTCCATGCGCGGAAAGGAAATCAGTGACACTTTATACAATGCAATGAAGGATTTTTCTGCTATCATTGATAAGGTGCTCCACAATGTCATCATCCCGTTACTGCCGCTCTACATCTGCGGCACCTTCACGGATATGACCATCTCCGGCAAGACCTTCGCGATCCTTGGCATTCTCTGGAAGGTTTTCCTGGTAGTCATCGTTATGCATCTGATCTGCATCACCATCCAGTTTGTGATCGCAGGTGTCATCAGCAAAAAGAACCCGGTTACCCTGATCAAAAACCAGCTTCCGGGTTATGCGACCGCCCTTGGTACCCAGTCTTCTGCTGCTACCATCCCGGTCAACTTACAGTGTGCAGCCAATGACGGCGTATGCGAGCAGATCCGCAACTTCGTTGTTCCGCTGTGTGCCAACATCCACATGGCAGGCTCCATGATCACCATCACCGCCTGCGCTACCGCAGTCTGCCTGATGAACCAGCTGCCGATCAGCCTTGCTACCGTTGTTCCGTTCATCATGACCCTCGGCGTAGCCATGGTTGCTTCTCCGGGTGCACCGGGCGGCTCCATCATGACCGCTTTACCATTCCTTTACATGGTATTCGGCACCACTGCCGGAGATCCGAACGGCCCGATCTGTGCGATCATGGTAGCACTTTATATCACTCAGGATTCCTTTGGAACCGCCTGCAATGTTTCCGGTGACAATGCCATCGGTGTCATTGTAGATACCATTTACCATAAATTCATCATGAAAGAAGCTCAGGAGGCATAAGATGTCATTTATCAGTGTTTTCGATGTGCTCGGTCCGAACATGATCGGCCCGTCCAGTTCCCACACGGCAGGTGCGGCACGTATTGGCTTTCTTGCACAGAAGATGATCGGCGGCGATGTCGTTTCCGCTGATTTCACCCTTTACGGTTCCTTTGCAAAGACCTATCACGGTCACGGAACCGACCGCGCCCTTCTCGGCGGCATCATGGGCTTTGACACAGATGACATGCGCATCCGCAATTCCTTTGATATTGCGAAAGCTCAGGGTCTGGCCTACACCTTTACACCGAATGATACCGAAACAGAGATCCATCCGAACACTGTGGACATTTCCATGAAAAACAAAAACGGACAGGCCATGACCATCCGCGGAGAATCCTTAGGCGGCGGTAAGGTCCGCATTGTCCGCATCAACGGGGTTCAGGTTGACTTCACCGGCGAATACAGTGCCGTGATCGTGGTACAGCAGGACAAGCCGGGTGTTGTTGCCCACATTACCAAGGTTTTAAGCGACCGCGGTGTCAATATTGCCTTTATGCGCCTCTTTCGCGAATCTAAGGGACATACCGCCTATACGATTGTGGAATCCGACGGAAAGCTTCCGGAGGACGTTGCAGAGAGCCTGAAGGAAAATAGAAATGTACACGATGTCATGATCGTGCAGATTTAAGGACAGAAGGGGAAAGACCATGGATTTTAAAAATGCAAAAGAACTTTTAGAATTATGTGAGAGTCAGAATCTCCCGATTTCCGAGATCATGCTACAGAGGGAAATGACCGAGGGAGAAATGCCTTCCACGGAAGCAAAAAGCCGTATGGCACGTGCCCTTGAAATTATGAAGGAATCAGCACATACCCCAATCAAAACGCCGGTGCGTTCCATGGGAGGGCTCATCGGCGGAGAAGCCAGGAAGCTGGCAGCCCACCAGGCTCTTGGGCGCGGCATCTGCGGAGAGGTACTTGAAAAGGCCATCACCTATGCTGTCGCTGTTCTGGAAACCAATGCCTCCATGGGTCTGATCGTGGCTGCACCGACTGCCGGTTCCTCCGGCGTGGTGCCGGGCATGCTGCTGGCCCTGCAGGACTGTCATGATTTTTCTGACGAAGACCTCGTCAAAGCCTTGTTTAATGCCGGAGCCATCGGTTATCTTGCCATGCGAAACGCCACCGTGGCCGGTGCCGTGGGCGGCTGTCAGGCCGAGGTCGGCATAGCCTCCGCCATGGCTGCCTCCGCAGCGGTGGAGCTATTTGGCGGGACTCCAAAGCAGTGCCTGGATGCCGGCACCATCGTGCTCATGAACATGCTCGGCTTAGTCTGTGACCCGGTCGGCGGCCTGGTGGAATATCCCTGCCAGAATCGCAACGCAGCCGGTGTTGCCAATGCCCTGATCGCAGCCGAGATGGCTCTGTCCGGTCTTACCCAGCTCATCCCCTTTGATGAAATGCTTGAGACCATGTACACCGTCGGCAAACGCCTCCCGGCAGAGCTTCGCGAAACCGCCATGGGCGGCTGCGCAACAGCTCCTTCCGCCTGCGCGGCCTGCCATATGTGCAGCTAAGATTGGTTCGGGTGTCAAAACGCCCGAACCTCTGGTTACACGGATTGTTTCGTGCTACGCACTCCCACAATCCTGCTTCAATTCGGATTCTCGTGGTGCTTTTGCCCCACTTCATCCTCATTGAAGGGCGTGTCATAAACTCCATCTCCCACCGACATGCGAGCATGTCGTGGAAGATGAGTTTTGACACTGTAACCAAGATTTTAGAAAAGAAAAGGCGATGCAGATCTGTATTGACTCAGATCCGCATCGCCTTTAATGCTGCGCCGATTGCTCCGGCATAGCGCCCCTCTTCCGTCGTCTGTACCGGCACGCCTAAAGCTCTGCTTAGTGCCTCGGTCAGATACGAAAGTCCGCACAGTCCTCCGGTCAGACAAACCTCTCCGGTTCCGTAAGACAGCTTTCCGGCCTGGGCTGCTACCTTATTTACGATGGAATCCACCACGGCATAGGCAATGTTTTCCCGTGTTTCTCCCTGACCGATCAGGCTGATCACTTCGGATTCTGCAAATACGGTACACATGGAGCTGATGGAGGTTCCTCCTCCCTTTGCAGCCAGCTTACAGAGTTCCTCCGGCCGCATGGAAAGCGTATTGGCCATCACCTCCAGAAAACGTCCGGTTCCGGCAGAGCACTTATCATTCATAACAAAATCTGTCACCTGTCCATCTACCGTCTGGATCAGTTTGGTATCCTGGCCGCCAATATCTATGATCGTAAGGTTTGCTCTTTCATATAAAAAGCAGGCACCAATACCGTGACAGGTGATCTCGGTGATACATTTATCTGCAAACGGCACCGACACTCTTCCATAGCCGGTGGCAACGATCCTGCTGTTTTCCCGCTCTATTCCCTCGTCCTTTAGCTTCTGCAAAATTTCATTGGCCGTATCGACGCTGCTCCAGCCCGTAGGCTGGAGCAGTTTCATAAGGATATGCTTTTTTTCATCCATCACAATCGTTTTTGCAGAAGTAGAACCGATGTCAATTCCTACAAAACAGTCCATATTACAGAACCGGCGTCCAAGCCAGGCCAAAAATGGTGTCGACATCATCACTGGATGTGATCAGGCCAAGACGGATGTATTTTTCAATGATCTTCTTTAAGGAAGTACCGGTTGCTTCGTCGGAAAGGCCAAACTGAAGGGCATTGTTGATCATCACATTCATGTCAAAGTCTCCTGCATTCCAGCCGCGGTCAAGCAAAAGCTGTGTTGCTTCTTCCGGATTCTCGCGCATCCAGGAATGTGCCTTCTGGACAGCCTGAGTAATCTTTTTGGCAATGGTCGGATTTTCCTGTACAAAGGTACGGTTCATGGCGATCACGCAGCAGGCATCACCTGCAAATTCCTCATCCTGCAGAGAACGGAGGCATTTTAATTTTCCTTCCTTCATCATGGCATAAGCAAAGGTATCGCTTAAGAGGGCTGCGGAAATCTCACCGCGCTCCATGGCTGCCACGCAGGCATCGGAGGAAACCTGGGTCAGAGTCACATCGGTTAATGGGTCAATACCGTCTGCATCTAACAAAATGGAAGTAATGTTATAATCCGAAGCACCGATTCCGTTCGGTACGGAGATCTGAGTTCCCTTTAAGTCCTCGGTGGTATTGTATTCGCTGTCTGCAAGGGCATAGAGAGATTTGCAGCCGATGTGCGCTCCGCCGACAAAGGTAAGATCCACGTTATTGGTGATCGGTACGATCATAGTAGCAATGTGACCGACTGCCACCGTTGCCTGACTGGTTCCCAGTGCCTCAATATAGGAGTTTCCCTTGAAGCCCTCTGCAGTCAGTCCTGCCTCCTCATAGTAACCCAGGTCATCTGCCACAGTCGGGCCGGAGGTACAACCGTCAGACATGTAGTAAAGGACAGGCTGTCCGTAGGCCGGTTCGCTCTCCATTGCCTTCTTTTCTTCCTCGGTCGGGGTCAGATCAAAATCTGCCATATCGATGGCACGTCCTTCTACATCCACCGGTGTGAACAGTGCCTCCCATTTTCCGGAAGCAAAGGCTTCTGCTGCATCCATATGAACATCGGATTTGTTGACCTCAACCTCAACGCCGTCCTGTCCGACTTCAATCTGTCCGTCATTATTTAAGTCACCTGCCAGCTGCTCCTTGGAGCTTTCCGTCGTTGTTTCCTCTGCCTTTTTTGCTCCGCCGCAGGCGGTCAGAGACAATCCCATGGAAAGGGATAAAAATAATGCAAGGGATCTCTTTGTTTTCATCATACTCTCTCCTTCATAAATGTTATATCTATTTTTCCCCGGCAAAATGAAGCCGGTTTAAAATCTCATTTCGGTATTCAATAAAGCTCGCTGACGAGCGGTCTCTTGGAAAATCCTCTTTGATCCGGATATCCGCAATGATCCGCCCCGGGTCTGCATCCATGACAATGACGCGAGTTCCCATGTAGATGGCCTCATCCACATCATGGGTCACCATCAAGGCAAGCTGACGTTTGTCTCTCCACATCGTGAGGATCTCGTCCTGCATGTTCATGCGGGTAAAAGCATCTAAGGCGCCTAAGGGCTCATCCAAAAGCAAAATCTCAGGGCGGCTAATGAGTGTCCGCACCAGGGCGACACGCTGCGCCATACCGCCGGAGAGCTGTCCCGGATAGTCATTTCTGAATTTCTGCAGCCCGATCACAGCCAGCATGCGCTCTACTTGTTCTTCATTTCCCTTTAACTTTCCTTGTACCTTTAAAGGGAAAGCGATGTTTTTTTCCACCGTAAGCCAGGGAAAGAGTGTCGGCTTCTGAAAGACCATACCTCTCTCCGGGGAAGGATCCTTTACCTCTTTTCCGTTCACCGTGATGCTTCCCATAGTAGGATGGATCAGTCCGGCCACCAGGCGCAGGATCGTGGATTTTCCACAGCCGGACGGTCCCACCAGGCTGATAAATTCCCCACTTTCCATCTCCAGATTCACATGATCTAAAGCATGGGTTACCTCATCCCGTTCTACCTTTGCGAAGCTTTTGGATATGTCATCCAGCTTCAGTACAATTCTGCCGTCATCATCCATAATTTTTTTCCGCTCCGTTCTGCCATCTGAGTACATGGCGTTTGATTCGATCGAGCACCTTGGTAACTACCGTAAAAATGAAGCAGATCACAAACAGGGCTGCAAACATCTTGTCATAGCTGGCCCAGGATTTGCTCCAGTTCATGTACCAGCCAAGACCGGACTTTACCCCCAGCATTTCTGCGATCATAATGGCGGTGCAGGAGCTGCTCATAGCCTGTGTGCAGCCCTGGAGGATCGACGGCATGGCATGGGGGATCGCCACGCGAAAGATCAGCTGATGCTCCTTTGCTCCCAACGTCCTTGCTGCTTCAAAATAATCCTGATCCACATTGGCAATGCCGGTCATGGCTGCCACTGTTACCGCAAACCAGGAGCCAAGTGCAATAATAAAGACCGCTCCGCCAAACAAAGACGTGGCAATGACCATCATGATCGGGATCCAGGTCGATGTCGGGATCGGCCCTAAAAATTTGATGACCGGGTCGATCCAGTAACGTGCCTTTTTCGAATAACCACAGATGATCCCGGTCACCAGTCCCAGTGCCGATCCGGAAAAATAACCCAGGAACAAAAGCTCCAGAGTATGGACGGTGCAGTCCAGGATGATCATTCGATCCGTCCAGGCCGCATTCAGGATGAAATTCATGCAGGGCACGAAGGGCTGAGTCAGAACTCCGGTTTTTAACGTCAGATAATCATAACCTGCAAATAAAAGAAATAAGGCAGACCAGAGCGGTGCACGGTACCGAAATCGCTCCATCGGCACCTTATTTCCCATCTTTTTCCTTACTCCGGCCGCAAGGAAACAAAGATCATACGCAGCTAAGAGCACGATCAACAGCCCCAGATAAGCATAGGGATTTTTGTTGGTGCTGTTATCCGGAATCAGCAAGTATTCGCAAACTGCAAACAGGCCGCAAACATTTGGCAGGCAAAGAATCAGAAGATCAAGATATTTTTCCAGGCTGCTTTTTTCCCTGGTTTCCAGATCCTTTAATTCCTGCCTGGTAAGCGATGCCATACCGGACAAATTCTCTTTTTCTATCTTCTCTTGCATACAATACAATTCCCCCTGAAAATATGCCTAAAATCTTGTTTGCAGAATCGAAGGCAACTCATGAACATGCAAAGCACACAACAATCCGTGCAAGCGCTTATTACAGAATTTCAAGAAACGCCTCGATCCGCGTTGCCAGCTGCCCGCTGTCATTCTGGGAATAATCCGTCTCAATTGCCAGGTAAGGAACCTGTTCTTCCTTTGCAAACTGACGGATCGTATACGATTCCACCGTATACGGTGTGCAGGACTGCAGGTCAATTTCCACGATGCCGTCGATCTGATACTCCGGGATCAGGCGTCGGATCAGTTCCATTCGCTTTGTGTTTGGTGTCATAACGGAGCAGCCGATTTCCAGATATCTGGCTGCAATGGCCTCCACAATATCCTCTGCGGCGGTATCGACCATCTGAAAGGCGGCTTTGATTCCGCTGCAGTTTTCAAAGCAGACCACCACCGCATCATTTTCCTCAATCGTTTTCACCGTTTTTTGCAGGACACCGCCGATCGGACAGCCTGTGATCAGGATCCTCTTTTTGTTCTGATTTTGAGCTTTTCCACCTTCTGTATCCGTTTTTGCCTGATCAAGCACCGTCTCCCGAAGCTCGCGCATTTTTTTGATCTTCGCGTCAGAATCAAACAGAAATCCGGCTCCCTCTAACGTCTGATACAGCTGAAGTCCGCTCATCACCGGAGGAAGCTGTTTTTGCAGCTCCATCAGCTTCAGGCGTTCGGCTCGTTCCTCATTTCGCACCCTTGCTGCCTCTCGCAGTGCTTTCTCCGTAATGGAGATCCCGAAGTGTTCCTCTAAGTAGGCGATAAAACGATGCAGCTCCTTTGTCCAGGCCGCAAGCGGTTCGCCGTCATGGCCCTGCGGAAGATGCAGCACATAAGTCGGTCGCTTTTCGTTTAAAAGCTCATACATTTTTTTCTTACCGTCACAGGTCGTCTCTCCCACGATCAGATCCGAAAAATAGGTATAGGGGCATTTGTCTGACAAAGCAAAGCCATAACTGGATTTGATCAGCGGACAGAGGTTTTTCGGCAGCCTGGTCTCTGCCACCGGAATGGTTTCCGGACTCATGCCGCAGAGACTGACGGAGGTAAAACCTGCTGCATCAAGGATCTCGGTCGGTGTAAAGGTGCAAAAAATCCCTGCCACCCGCCTTCCGCTTTCCTTTAATTCCTTGACCCGCAAAAATCCGGCCCGTCTGGCCTCACCAAATTCCTGAAATTGCTCCGGCAGATTGTTATTCATAAAATTTATCACCTGTTTTCCTGTTATTCCATTGATCGCAGCGCTTTAAAACGCGCAAAAACTCACTCTTAATTATCACTGTAACATAAATTTCGGAAAATGAGAAATTGCATCTATTAATATATGTATACTATTTATTTGAATTTTAAATAAATACTGTAAAAAGAGGACTGCTCCCGAAGGAACAGTCCTCTCTGCATTCTCTCTTTATTTTTGCTGCATCGAATCAGGTGATCGGTGCCGGGTTGAAGATGCACATGTCGTTGTGGAATCCGTACTGATCGCTGTATGGCTCTTTGATTCCGCTTGCCACATCCAAGATCATATCGAAAATTTCCTGGCCGACATCAGCGATGGTTTTCTCGCCGGTTGCTACGTCACCTGCGGAGATATCGATCAGGTCAAACCAGTGATTCTTTAACTCATTGCGGCTGCAGACCTTGATGACCGGGCTGATGTCCAGTCCGTACGGGGTTCCGCGTCCGGTCATGAATACCTGAAGACCGATACCGCTGGCAACCTGGCTCGGTCCGCATACGATATCGCTGGCCGGGGTTGCTGCATAAATGAGGCCGTGCTTGGTCGGCTTCTGTGCCGGAGAAAGTACTTCCACGATCTGGCTGGTACCGCTCTTTGCAATGCTTCCCATGGCCTTCTCTACGATATTTGCAAGTCCGCCTGCTTTATTGCCCGGGGTCGGGTTTGCATCACGGCCTACACCGCCGTCTGCAAGGTACTTGTCATACCATTTCATTTCTTCTGCCAGACGGTCACGGGTGTGAGCATCCGGGCAGCGAGCTGCCAGCATATGAACACCGTCACGAACCTCGGTAACCTCACTGAACATTACGGTTGCACCGCCGCGCACCAGCATATCTGCTGCATAACCGGCACTCGGGTTTGCAGAGATACCGGAAAAGGCATCACTTCCGCCGCACTGCATACCGATCAGCAGGTCGCTGAGCGGCAGCTCCTCACGGGTTCTCTTGTTTAATTTCTGGAGTTTTTTGTCTGCCATCTCCAGGATCGCATTCATCATCGCATCATGACCGGCATAGTCTTGAAGGGTCAGAACATTCTCCGGGGTGATGTCCTCCGGTGGAAGCACGCGGTCATAGGTCAGCTTCTCACAGCCAAGACCTACCACCATGATCTCACCGCCAAAGTTCGGATGACGGATGACATTGGTGATCGCACGGATCGGAATATAAGCAAGCGGTGCATTGATCGCAACACCGCAGCCATACGGATGCGTTACTGCCACAACACCGTCTACATTCGGATACTTCGGAAGCAGCTCTTTTTTGATACGCTCTACTGCTACCTTTAACACACCGGCTGCACACTGAACCGTAGTTACGATCCCTAAAAGGTTTCTGGTTCCTGCCGGACCCTCGGCACTGCGGTAACCCATCCAGGTTGTTCTGGTCGGCATCGGAAGATTCTCCGTCGGTACCAGGTTGGTGCCGTATTCCATATCGTCTACAGACGGACTCTGCGGGAGCTCCAGCATATGCTCGTTGATCCAATCGCCTTTCTTGATATCGTTGATCGCATAGCCGAGAACCACACCGTAACGGATGATCTCTCCGCCTGCCGGGATGTCACACAGGGCAATCTTATGTGCCTGCGGAATGTCCTGATTGGTCACAAGACCTTCCATGACTTCGGTGCCGGCCTTCAGATCCTGAACGGCTACAACAACGTTATCCTGGTCTTTGATCTTGACATATAAACGTCCCATACATTTCCTCCTTCTTCGTTTTCGCGTCGGCTTCTGCACAAAACCATGACGCTGCAACTCCTTATTGATAAACCTATTATAAAGCAGGAAATGATATAAGTAAAATTAATTCTTTTTTTGTGAAACTTATTTTTTGTAAGTTTATGACACGCCCTTCAATGAGGATGAAGTGGGGCAAAAGCACCACGAGAATCCGAATTGAAGCAGGATTGTGGGAGTGCGCAGCACGAAACAATCCGTGTAACCGAATTTTATTCGTACAGATCCAGCACGATTTTCGTGGACAGATCCTTTGCTTTTCCGGTCTTTTTATCCACCTCAAAGGTCTTGAGCGTAGTTCCGATTTCGTCCGGAGTACTCTCCTTTTGAAGCACCACCGTGTATTTATAGGAATTCGAACTGTCTACCCGATAATGCAACACCGCATCCTCAGAGATTTCCCGGTCAAACCAGCCTGCGCGGTTCACCGCATTTTCTACCAGGTGACAGACAGAGGTCTCATCCAGAGCCGGATGACGGTTCCATGTGCCGGTCTCTGAATCCAGATTATACCAGACGCCGTTTATCTTCTGCCAGCCGGATGCCAGGCTTCCATCATCCTCTACGTAGGTCCAATCCCCATTTTCAGCCTGCTGCCACTCTGCCGCATAGGCTTTCAGTCCGGTACCGACACTTACTGCCAGCAAGGCAGCGCTTCCCACAGCGAGCGTAAATGCTCCGATCCAAATCTCTCTCATGGTAATTTTTAATTTTCCCTGACTCAGTTTCATCTTCCTCGCCCTCTTTCCTTTTTTTATGACTGTATGTTTATCCATGTTTGATTGTAAAACTCTTTGATTTAGAATACGGTACCAAAAGAATATGTCTGTTCTGTGAAACAAACATAAAATTTGGATAACTGTTCGGAAGCAACCGAACAGTTATAGCCTTTTTCGATACACAAAAGAGCCTCCTCCGTAAAGGAGGAAGCTCTTTCGTGTATCTATGGTATGAAAACAAGCGAGGGGCAATTTATTTGCAGAGTTTCTTGAATTCATCTGCTACAAACTGTACCTGAGTTCCGATAATGACCTGAACAGAGGTCTTGCTCGGACGCATCACTCCGGCTACACCGGCGGATTTGATGAGCTTTTCATTGACCTTAGTATAATCCTTGACCTCAAGGCGAAGTCTGGTAATGCAGTTATCGATGGAAGTTACGTTTGCCGGACCGCCAACGCCTTCCAGAACGATCTTCGCTACTTCGGTGAAGTTATTATTAGAAAGAACAACCTTGGTCTCGTCAGTATCATCGTCCTCACGTCCCGGGGTCTTTAAGTTGAATTTGGTGATAACAAACCGGAACACTACATAATAGATCACGCCGACAACCAGGCCAACCGGGATCAGCATCCACGGATTCTGTGCCAGAGGAGTGAAGGAGCTGAGTACCATGTCGACTGCACCGCCGGAGAAGGAAAAGCCTGCACGGATCGGAAGTGCAACGGTAATGCCTGCGGTGATACCTGCAAGTAAAGCATGTACCACATAAAGGCCGGGAGCCAGGAACATGAAGGAGAACTCGATCGGTTCGGTAACGCCGGTAAAGAAGGAACAGAATGCTGCGGATGCAAGCAGGCCGTATACCATTTTCTTTTTCGCCGGCTTTGCGGTCTGGTACATTGCAAGACATGCTGCCGGAAGACCAAACATCATGAACGGGAAGAATCCGGTCATGTACATACCGGTCTGTCCGTAAACGCCGGTGTTGCCCCAGAAATTACTTAAATCACTGATTCCTGCTACGTCGAACCAGAATACGGAGTTCAGTGCATGATGCAGACCGAACGGGATGAGCAGGCGGTTGAAGAATGCATAAATACCTGCACCAAGAGCGCCCATACCGATAAAGGTTTCACCCAGAGTAACCAGTGCGCCGTATACCAACGGCCATACAAAGAACAGAACCAGAGCTGCCACGATGGAATACAGTGCGGTGAAGATTGCAACTGCACGTTTGCCGCTGAAGAATGCCAGCGCATCCGGAAGCTTCACGGATTTGTACTTATTATAGCAGGTGGAACCGATCAGTCCGGATAAGATACCTACAAACTGGTTTACGATTTTTCCGAATGCCGGAGCTGCTTCCTGACCGGTAATACCGGCTACGGAGCCGCTGCTTAACAGAGTCGTGATCATGTACATGGAAACAAGTCCTGCCAGACCTGCGGTACCGTCCGCATCATCTGCCATGCCGACCGCCACACCGACTGCAAACAGCCACGACATGTTGTCGATCAGTGCGCCGCCCGCCTTGATGAGGAACAGACCGATGGAATAGGACAGGCCTCCTGCTGTGAAGCCCTGAACCTCACCTGCCATTGCCGCCGGTGCTAAAATGTATCCGATTCCCATCAGGATACCACATACCGGAAGACAAGCTACCGGAAGCATCAACGCTTTGCCGAGTCTCTGGAAAAACTTCATCATAAAGCAAAACCCCTTTCTTTTCGCCTCTTCGGCTTCTTTTATTTGAACCATTCCCAATGGTTGCAAATCGTTACTGATCTGAATTTGTCTGCAGGATCCAAGCAATCTGATCAACTGCCTTCTTTGCATCTGATCCGTCTGCAAAAATTTCTATCCGGGTTCCGGCTCCGGCTTCTAAAGCCATCAGCTCCAGGATCTGATCTGCTCTTGCCGTTTTTTCTTCTGTGCAAAGTCGGATCTTGGCATTCAGATTTCGTGCTGCTGTAAAAATCTGTGCCGCATTATGGGCATGAAGCCCTTCCGGATCTTCGATCCTGACCGAAATATGTTCCGTATGTATCCACTCCGTTCTTGCTTATAAGGTAATGATCGGGTCGCCTGCCTTTACCTCGTTTCCGGTATGGCAGACCAGATTCGGGAAATCCGGTGTATTGCAAATGATGACCGGTGTGATGACATCGTAACCGGCTGCACGGATTTTCTCAAGATCTGCCGTGATCAGAATATCTCCCGCCTGAACACGGTCTCCCTGTTTTGCATGGATCGTAAAATACTGTCCCTTTAGCTGCACCGTATCGAGTCCGATATGAACGATGATCTCCGCTCCGTTATCTCCCCGGATGCTGACTGCATGTCCGGTGTCAAACATAACGATCACCTCACCGGAAATCGGTGCCAGAAAGTTTCCATCGGACGGAAGGACCGCGATGCCCTTTCCCAGGACTTCCTGAGAAAACACCGGATCGGATACCTCACTTAAGGGAACTGCCTTTCCGGCCACCGGTGACAGAATCTTTTCCGGTTCCTTTTTTCCGCCAAACATGTTCTTCAGTGCCTGAAACATCGCGATTCCCCCTTTTGTCTGCTTCTGTGCTGTTTCTATGCTGTTTTTACGCTGTTTTTATACTGTTTTTATACTGTTTTTGTGCTGTTTCTATGCTTTTTCTGTTGCAAGTCCTGCGCCTGCAGGACCGGCAGCGAATGTATCTTTTTCTGTATTCTGTGTCTGCGAGTGGCTGCGAACCCGCCGGATATGAACGGCCAGATATGCCACTTCCTCCTCCGACACCTCATGATCGTAGGAATGTTTGATAAATTCCTTTACCTGTCTGCTGCAGTCGTATTCCTCCGGATACATCTGCCGGATCATGGCATGAAATTCTTCCAGACCGGCTCCGTCTTCTAAGAATTCTCCGCTGTAGATCCTGTGTGCTAAAAAGCGCAGATGCGTGATCATACGCTCGTAGCTTGTCGAGGTTTCTTCTAATTCTATGGAAAAGTACTCTCCCACAAACTTCAGGATATCCTGAATGATCCTTGTCATGTCAATGGTATCCCGCATGCGAGTGTTGTACTCTGCGTTCACAATATGAAGGGCAATGGAGGCAGCCTCATCAGCCGGAAACGAAATGCCAAGCCTTCGTTCGATCAGATCCAGGGCAAAGGTACCGACAAGATATTCTTCCCTGTAGAAGGTACGCACCTCCCGAAGCAGCGGATTGCCAAAGAGCATCTTCTTCTGATAGCGCTCGATCGCAAAATTGATATGATCGGTCAGGGTAAGATAAATATTGTGGTTCAGTTTTTTATTCATAACGCCTTTGGCGTACTGGATCACCTCCGCAGAAATCTGGAGCCGCTCCGAAGGAAGCTTTTTAACCAGCTCTTTAAACTGATCCATCACCCCGGGATTGTCCAGGCGAAATACCTTCTCGATCAGTTTTTCCGGAATGTCCATACCGGCCTTGAGCTGAAAGCCGATGCCCCTTCCCATGACGACCACTTCCCGACCGTTTTCCAGGGCGCTGACTACATTGTTGTTGATCACCTTTTCTATTTTCATACGCATCCCCACCAAACAGTCGTGTAAATAAAAGTCTATGTAATAAAAAAACCAATCCTGAACAAATATCTGCATCACAAAATATCGTTCAGAATTGGTTTTGCCTGCCGTACAGTAACAACCCAATCTGTTGTCTTTTTTAATAATGTACTCTGATAGTATCATAATTTTGACGGCAAGTCAATTAATTTTCTTAAGTTTATTGTTGAATTTATACAATGTTTTTCAACCTACACCGAAATCTGTAATCTCATACAAAACTTCCACGGCCGGATCGTCAAGAAGCCAGCGGTATTCCTTCATAAACCACTGCACCAGGGCTTCATCCCGGCGGATCGGGGTCGTATTGTTGTTGTATACATTCACTGTTCCGAGTTTAAAGTATTTTTTCAGATATTCAATATCCCTGGCAATCATCTCTTTGGTCTGCCCCTCTATCCCAACCATAAGACAGGGGGAATCAAAATAATACGCCACCTCCTCGGGGCCGGAAAAATCGGCATGCTTGTTCAACACCTTTTCCCGAAAATCATGATCGAAGGTCTCCACACCGATCTTAAATACGATCGGCACTGGCATCCGTTTTCGCATTTCCTCCAGCTTGTTTCGGTAGATCCAGTGTGCCTCAAAAAACAACTTCTTAATCTTCTTTCCCCGGATCACCTGTGTGATACGGTCAATCGTCGCATCCGGAAGCTCAAAGCAGCTGGCAGAATCTATCACTTCTAAAACGCCGAATTCTCCGGTCACCAGATCTAACACGCTGTTGTTTAATGCCACCATGGCCGCTTCATCACGGCTGTTGTCTGCAATGTAATCGCAGAAGGCACACTTGCCCCAGGCACAGGGAAAGCCTTGCAAAAGACAGATTTCTCTTTGATTCTTATTGGTGATCCTGCTGTAACGCTCGGTTGGAATTCCCATATATCCCCCTATTACCTTATCGTTTAAACCAATTAAGCTTTGACCTGTGCATCCTCACAAGCAGCCTTCTTTTCCCGTTTCCAGATCCGGCGAAGATCAGACGGCAATACCTGCAGCACGGTCACAGCCAGTGCCAGTGCGATCACGCGATCCAGATAATCAGTCAGGATCTGTACAGCAAAGATACTTCCGGTCAGCCCCAGCGGCGTTTTTGAAAGCAGCTGAACCAGGATCGCAGAACCAGAAGAGGTTACTCCGCCAAACAGCACGGCATTAATCACGGAGCTGACTGCGGTTCCCGGGATCGTGATCAGGACGGCGCCCAGTAAGATTTTTCGTTTGCTGACATTACGGTCAGTCAAAAGCACCTTCATAAACTGTCCTGCAAAGCCTGCCATCAGACCGGTGATCATGCCGACCGGTGCAAAATACAGGGAATAAATATCCGTTGTCATGCCAAGGATCACACCGCTGAGCAGGTTTGGCAAAATGCCGCAGACCGGTCCCATCCAGAGGCCTGTCAGGATGGTTCCGATGCTGTCTAAGTAGATCGGAAGGCGCAGCATCAGCGCCAGCTGACCGCCTGCCACATTGATGCATACCGCCATGGCCAGCATGCAAAGCTTCATGGCAGACATTTTGGAGCGTCCCATATTCTTATTCCATTTATTTCCATTTTTGTTTCTGTTTTCCATCTTTGTGTCCTTTCTTACGTTCCTGTTTCCGTTTAAAAGCTATGACGATTCAGTGTTTCCAGAAGATCCAGCTTTTCCTCCGGAAGCTTTAAAAGCTTTGAAAAGAAGATTTTAAAAAACTTCAGCACATCCACCTCTGTCAGAATCCGGGCATTGGCCGGTTTCCGGTAAAAGTTCATGGAATCCACCACGGTCTGACCAATACTGATCCCGCCGGTCTCAACTGCCGTGTAGGCATCAAACCCCCGGCAAACGGATCGGTCTGCAAAATAAGCAACCGCCAGCGGATCATTGATCACACAACCGATCAGATGCTCCCACTCCCAGTGGAAATCAAAATAAAATTTGGTAATTGCCTGCACAAAGGCACCCATTTTAGGATCCAGTCGTTTCATGTAGGCTAACAGATCCGGTGTCAGAACAATCTTTCTTGTGACATCCAGTCCAACCATAAAAATCTGCTTTGCAAGCTCCGCCATAGTCTCATACACCAAAGCTGCCGCATCCGGATCCGCCCAGTAATTGTACTCTGCTACCGGAGAGCAGTTTCCGTGACTGCGAAAATTGCCGCCCATGGACACAATCTCATCGATCATAGCAAAGGCTTCCCTGTCTTTTTCAATCATCCGCGCCAGGTTGGTCATCGGCCCCAGAGCGATCACCGAACACGGGTTTCCCTCTGCCGCGCAGGCACGCACTTTTTCGCATAAAAACTCCACGGCAGTCTGTTCCTGCTCATACCCTTCCACCTCCGGAAGAAAGCTCTCTCCGAGACCATCCTCACCGTGAGTATCCAGTGCATTCACATAGTCTCTTTTTAACGGTACCGATTCTCCTACAAACACCGGCACATCCAGCCGACCGATCTGTTTCAGGACTTTTTTTGCATTCCCCGCGCCCATCTTAACCGGAGCATTGCCGCAAACAATGGTTATACCCTCCACCTGCAGCTGTTCCATGGAAAGTGCCAGCATGATCGCCAGGCTGTCATCGATCCCCGGGTCACAGTCAATGATGACCCTTCTTTTTTCTCCTTGCATCTTTGTTTTTGTCCTCTCTGCTTTTTTCGCAAAAGAAGCACAAAAAAGGATGCCGCTTTTGCGTTTTTTCTGAGGACCTCAGATAAACACACAAAAACAGCACCCTGCGTTTTACTTGAAGCAGCGTGGATCATGTCTTGTTTTGTCTGCCTAGTTTTTTATCCTGGGAGGTTCTCGAACCAGTCGGCAGGTCGTTATGCCTGCCATTTTGCCGCAAAATATTTACAGCCCGGTCAGTATAGCACAGACCGGGCCGTTTCGTCAAATACCTCTAATAATTTTCCAGAAAGTTTCCAGCATAAGTGAAAGGCTGACAAACCCATTTGCAATTTTTCCGGTTCATGATAGAATAAGAGTATTCACAAACAAGAGAGGTACACACCATGTTCAGAAAGAAAAATACCGGCGGTTACGTCTTAAAGCTCAGCCCCCAGGGACCGAAAATGCGCTTTAAATCCGAAAAGGAAGCCAACGACTATCTGGCAAAGGTCAAGGAAAAGAACGCAAAATACCGCAAAAGCGAAAGCAACTGAATATCATACAGCAAAAAGGTCATTCTCCGTAAGAATCAGAGAATGACCTTTTTTATAATCAGAAATCTATTACAAAACAATGGCGATCACAAAGTTATACACTGCTCCGAACAACACACTGATCGGCACTGCCACCATCAGGAGGCGGTTAAACAGGGTATTGCGGTCTTCTTCCTTCGGTGTGGAGCCAAGGATCAGGGAGCCGCCGGATGAGAACGGGCTGATCGCACTGGACTGGGCACCGATGACGGTACACGCAAAGAGCACAGAGGAGCTTAATCCGGCAGAGGCTGCCAGGTTCGGAATCAGCGGGAACAGAGCCGGAGTTACCACGCCTGTGGTGGAACTAAAGAAGCTCATGATCGCACCGACAATACTAAAGGCGATCGGAACCAGCGGCTTCGGCACATTGGAGCCGATCCAGGTGGACAAAGCATCGATGGTACCGGCTTCCACGGCTACCGCAATCAGCATACCGGCTCCGGCAATCATAACAATGGTGTTCCACGGAATCCTTGCCAAGGCTTCCTTCTGCGGAGCCAACTTAAATAAAAGGGCGATCACGGCAAAAATAATAGCAACCAGACCGACATCCACCTTGCTGCTGACATATTTGACTGCTGCACTCTGCGGCATCAAAATCTGCATCAGCGGGAAGATCAAAACAACTACCATCATGATAAGCATCAAGGACAGAGTGATCTTCTGATCCTTTGTAAAGGCCTCCGGCTTTTTAAAGGTAACACCCTTTCCGATATTCCGGTTTTCCTTGAAACCAAAGCGGAAAATGGTAACAAGGATCAGAGAAAACAGAACGGAAAATAAAAAGATCTTCATTTCCATTGCGAAGGTGTCAATAGCCGGTACATCCGGTGCAGCCTCAAAGGCGGTATCTGCCAGTCCGCGGAAGATAACTCCAAGATTTGAGGTCGGAAAGTTTCCTCCGGCCAGGGCTCCGCAGTTGATGGCAACCGCACCTGTCAGCTTATCCATTCTGGATTCATCACAGATCACCAGGGTAATCGGTGCCAGAAAGGCCAGTACGGTAAAGTAGGTAGCGCCCATCACCGAGAGGATGACGGCAACAGCCAAAAGCGCATAGGGAAGAAGTCCCGGAAATTTCCGGCAGGCATATAAAAGAGCGCCGGACATCTTTTCCAGGGTTCCGTTGATCGCTGCAAAATTATAAAACAGGGAAACCGACAGGATGACGAACATGGTATTGGTCGGCCAGTAACCGATCACCTGCTTCGGTTTCAATCCCATCGCAAAACATCCGATGATGTAGGCAAAGATAATACAGAAAAGACCGGTATTGATCTTTGTCTTGTAACCAAGAAAAATTGCCAGGGCAATTGCCAGAATGATCACTGCACTCAACATCTGCATTTCCTCCTATTCTTCGATTCCGAGAAGTCTGTAAGGAATCGTCTTCGTCATATGATAGATCTGTTCCTCTGGGATACCATGATCGGCAAGGTACTGCATATACTCTTCCAGTGCCAGCTCCCAGTGGGGGTTTTCTGTCTGGCCGCCGTCGGTATCCACCATGACATGCTCATAGCCTACCGTCTTGATGATTTCCAGGTTGTCCGGCAAATTGCTCTTGTACTTGCCGCCTCCCATGTTCTGGGCATAGCAGCGCTCAAGGATGACATCGTAATCCTTCACCAGACGAACCTGATCCTCCACACTCATATCCACAACCCACCATTCCGGGTGGGTGACCACGATCTTCTTTACGCCGGCATCTCTTGCCGCCTCGATCACGGTAAAGGCTTCCTTTGGAGAAACGTGGGCGGTGCCAAGCACCACATCATAATCCCGAATCAGCTTAAATACCGGCAGAAGCTCCGGGACTACCTTGCCGTCTCGCACAAGCTCGATCCCGTTCTTGGGATCCTGTCCCATCTTTTCCAGATGACGCTTTGCAGACTGGGTCGGAAGCCAGATTTCCTTTGCGCCGAGCTTTAAGCCCTTTTCCACTGCTTCCGGATTGATGCCGCCAATGACCTTGTTCATGACAACTCCGCCATACATGGTAAAACCGGTATTCTCCCCGTAAACCCGCTTGACATACTGGTTTGTCAGATATGCCCGGTTCACGGTAAAGCCAAGATGTGATTTGATCACAATGGCCTTTGCCCCCACGCGGACGGCGGCATCCGCCAGTTCAAAATCGTCGTAGGCTCTCAGTCTCAGATCCGGATTCGTATGCACATGCATGTCACATACACCCTGTAAAGATATCTTGCCCATCTCATTTCCTCTCTTTCCACTTTATTTGGCTCTCGCTATTGCGAGAACTTCTCATCTGTTGCATGGCTATAGTATATACCCGAACTGCTACCAAAAAAAGAGGAAATATGATATACTTGATATCGAAAAAACCGATGGCTGATTTGATAACAAATTAGAAGGATTTACTATGGAAATCAAAGAATTGAATTATCTGATCGCGATTGCGGAAGAAAAAAGCATCTCAAAGGCTGCAGAACGGCTTTTCATGGCTCAGTCCAGCCTAAGTCAGTTTCTTACCACCTTTGAAAGCAGTCTTGGAGCCAGGCTTTTTGTTCGAACCTCCAGGGGAGTCCGTCTCACAGAGGCCGGAAATATCATGCTAAACTATGCCTATGCCACCCTTTCCGAGTATCACCGGACACAGGATGAGATCCAGGATCTCAATGAGTTAAAAAGCGGAAGCGTGATCTTTGGGATCAGCGGGTTTCGCGGCTCCTATCTCCTGCCTCCGGTCTTAAATGCCTTTAAACTGGATTACCCGGGAATCCGGGTTCAGATCGTTGAGAGAAATTCCATGGCACTGGAACAGATGCTTTTAAGCGGAAAGATCGACCTCGCACTTTTAGTGCTTCCGGTTTCCGATATCAGGATCCAGCCGACCTTTATCATGAACGATGAGATCTGCCTGATCACAAACGAGCATCATCCCATCATGAACTGCGCCAGAAGATTTTCCAAAGACGCCCAGACGGAGTCCAAGATCCCGCGCTATGTAAATTTAAATGACACAATCCAATACGAATTTTTCTTAAGTGATTATGACACCATCCTTGGGCGGGAGGCTCACCGCATTTTCAGCAAAAACGGACTCCAGCCCATCACCTGCAACGAATCCCTCACGGCGCTTATGGCTGCCGCTCTGGGTGCTGCCGGTCATGGGCTGGCCTTTACTTACTATAGCTCCCGTCACTATTTCCGGGACGCGGAGTTTTTGTCCCTGGGTGCGGACGGTGCTTCCGTTTCTCTTGCCACCGCCCTCTCCCCGGGACGCTATCATTCCAAGGCAGCTCTCGCTCTGGAAAAAGTCATTAAAAAAGTACTATCCAGTGATTAAACCTTGTTTATCGTTTGATGTTAAAAGCCTTTACACCCGGAAACTGTGCTGCAACGCCCAGCTCTTCCTCAATGCGCAGAAGCTGGTTGTACTTTGCAACACGCTCACTTCTGCTCGGAGCACCGGTCTTGATCTGGCAGGTATTTAAAGCGACTGCCAGGTCTGCAATGGTGGTATCCTCAGTCTCACCGGAACGATGGGATGCGATCGCAGTGTAGCCTGCCTTATGTGCCATCTTGATTGCTTCCAGAGTTTCGGATACGGTACCGATCTGGTTTAACTTGATCAGGATGGAGTTGCCGCAGCCAAGCTCGATACCCTTTGACAGACGCTCGGTATTGGTTACAAATAAGTCATCACCGACTAACTGAACCTTATCGCCAAGCTCCTTGGTCATCATCTGCCAGCCTTCCCAGTCTTCTTCATCCAGACCATCCTCGATAGAGTAGATCGGGTATTTCTCGCAGAGGTTCTTCCAGTGCTCAACCAGCTCTTTGGAAGTGAACTTCTTGCCGCTCTTCGGAAGCAGATACTCGCCCTTTTTGTCACTCTTCCACTCACTGGAGGCTGCATCCATGGCCAGAACGAAGTCAGACCCCGGCTTGTAGCCGGCCTTCTCAACTGCCTCTAAGATTACCTGGATCGCTTCTTCATCGCTTCCAAGATCCGGTGCAAAACCGCCCTCATCACCAACGGAGGTAGCCAGTCCTCTGGATTTTAACAGAGCTGCCAGAGCATGAAAGACCTCCGTACACCAACGAAGTCCCTCTTTGAAGCTTGGAGCACCGGCCGGCATGATCATGAACTCCTGTACATCTACGGTGTTTGCTGCATGAGCGCCGCCGTTTAAGATGTTCATCATCGGCAGCGGCAGACGGTTTCCGTTTGCTCCGCCAAGGAAACGGTATAACGGCATCTCCATAGCATTTGCTGCTGCTCTTGCACTTGCGATGGATACTGCCAGGATAGCATTTGCGCCCAGGTTGGATTTATCTTTTGTGCCGTCTGCCTGGATCATAGCCTGATCGATGGCATAAACATTGGACGGATCCATGCCGCACAGAACATCGGAGATAACGGTATTTATGTTCTCCACCGCCTTGGAAACACCTTTTCCTCCGAAGCGGGATTTATCCTGATCTCTTAACTCCAGTGCCTCGAACTCGCCGGTAGATGCTCCGCTCGGTGCAGCGCCTCTTCCAACGGTGCCGTCGGTTAAAATAACCTCAGCCTCTACGGTTGGATTTCCGCGGGAATCGATAATCTCTCTTCCGATTACTTTTTCAATTTCCAGATACATCATAGTTGATCCTCCTGTCTGTGCCGGTACGGCACACATTATTATAACTGTTACGGCTCGTGCGCTTTTTTCACAATTGTTAATTTTTTGTTAGCGGCAACTAACCGACTACAGTCTAACATAAGGCTTTTATTCTGTAAATCAAGCATATTGGTATTTTTTTATCATTAGAAAATCGTAAATTAGGAAGAAAGGATTGACAGCCATAGATTTTGTGCTATGATGTTAGCTACAACTAACTTATATATAATAAGGAGAACGTCATGCCACTGAATTTAGCGGAAATCAACCGACTTTATACCATTCAGAAGATCTGCGGTGATGAACAACAGCGACATTATCTGGAAAGCCTCGGTTTTGTGGAAAACGCTGCTGTCCGCATTCTTTCTGCTTTTTTCGGCTACTACATTGTTATGATCAAGGAAAGTAAAATCGGGATCAGCACCGAATTTGCCAAAATGATCATTGTAGAGGCAGAATAAGAGGAGAACCCTATGAAACGAAATAAGAGCATATTACATCTTTGTGAGATCATTCTGGGCATGCTCATGCTGATTTTAGTCTTCAATCTCTATCTGATCAAGCTTTTGATCGATCCGGCCATCTCTTACAGCCCCATGTACCGCCTGCTCTGCCTTACACTGGCACTGCTCGTAGCCTGCATGGTACTCGCACTGATCCAGAGAGAGCTTCTTTCCCGCCTGCTCACCAACGCCTACCGGGATGTGACCGGCATCCACAACAAAAAATCCCTCGAGAAACGGCTTCAGGAATTGAATGACCGCTCCACCACCTTTGGCGTAGGCGTTATGATGTTTGACTTAAACAACCTAAAGCAGGTCAATGACACCTATGGTCACGAAAAAGGGGACGAATTTATCCAGGCCTTTGCCTACTGCCTGACACGCATTCTCAGTGAACACAGCTTTCTGGCCCGCTACGGAGGAGATGAATTTATCATCATCCAGGACAAAACGAGTGTGGATGAATTAAAACACATGGATCTGCAGCTGAGTGCCCTGATCCAGGAATACAACGTACGCGCAAGCCTTCCGCTGAGCTATGCGGTCGGCTATGAGGTCAGTTACCGAAACCACTATTTTATGATGGACGATCTGATCAATGCCGCTGACAAAAACATGTATCAGGATAAATTTTATAAAAAGAACGGTCACAGTGCCCTGGATAAAAAGAAACAGGAAACTCCTGTCATTCCCACGGTATCCTCCGACTATCTCGCAGAAAAGATCCGCCAGATCCGTTCCCAGGCCTCCGACAAGCTTTCCGTTGCTCTGATTTCCACCGACATTGAAAACTTTCATTACATCAATGACAAATACGGCTATCAGCTTGGAAACGAGATCCTAAACATTGTTTACGAGGAGATGACCGGCTCAGCTCTCTCTCTTTTTACTGCCCGTTTCTTTTCCGATGTTTTTATCAGCATTGCGGACATCAGCAAAGAAACAGAAGAAGCGCTCTTAGAGCGGATCCAGGTAATGGATCAGAAGATCTGCGCCCGGATCCGTGACACCTACCATATCAGCTTCTTTCGAACAAATTCCGGCATCTACCGGATTCCGGATGAGGACTGCACACCAGAGAGCATGATCTCCTGTGCCAATATTGCCCGCCGAATTGCGAAAAAGATGATCACCCATGCCTGCCTTTATTCCCCGGAGATCGACCGGCAGGAAAAAATGCAGGCCGAGATCCTGCATTCCTTCCATACGGCTCTGGAAAATCATGAATTTCAGATTTATTTCCAGCCCAAGATCTGTACGGCCGACCAGACGATTTCCAGCGCCGAGGTGCTGGTGCGCTGGATCCGGGATGGAAAAATGCGCTGGTCACCGGATGTTTACATTCCGTTATTTGAACAAAACGGCTTTGTCATTGATCTGGACTACGAGGTTTATGATCAGACCTTCCGGTGGCTTCGTAAGTTTTCCGATCGACTTCCAAAGGGCTTTCGCCTCTCCTTAAATGTCTCGCCGGTTCATTTTGAACAGCCTCAGACCTTTATTGAGCGGATCCAGGAGTTCATTGATTCCTATGGGATCGATCCGTCCCTTCTGACCTTTGAGATCACGGAAACGACCTATGTCAATAATCCCCTGGCAGTCAACCAGGTGATCCGGAGTCTCCAAAACCGCAACGTCCAGATTTCCATGGATGATTTTGGCTCCGGCTATTCTTCCTTAAACACACTCAAGGATCTGCTCTTTGATGAGGTCAAGATCGACCGCATGTTTTTAGGCGATGAACTTACAGAAAATGCCCACATTGTCTTGCAGGAAATCTTCCATATGTTAAAGCGCATGAAAAAATCCATTGTCTGTGAGGGTGTGGAAACAGAAGAAATCGCAGCCTTCTTAAAGCAGGAAGGCTGCGATGAGATTCAGGGCTTTTTGTACTACCGCCCTATGAACAGTATGAATTTTGAAAAACTGATGAAGCTTTAAGGATCAACGGTCACCGGAAAATGCACTCAGTGCATAACCGATCATGCGATCTAACTTTTCTTTCAAGGAAAACTCCTTCTCCGGTTCACACAGACACCACTCATATAAGACACCGCGGAATACGGTAAAGAGGTAGTCATTCACCTCTTTTACCGAAATGTCCGCCCGCAGTTCTCCTGCATCCGCAGCCTTTTTGATCAATTCCTGCATGCCGATATACAGGCCGTTTTCATCTGTGCTGTGCGTGCGCATCTGAAATACCCGGTAACAGGTAAATTCCCGGCCGTCGGCCAAAACCTTCCCCGCCAGATGTTCTGAAAAAAAGTTTCGGATCAAAACGCAATAACCGCCGGGCTGCCCCGCCAATGTATGCAGGATCTGCCCCATGTCCTCATCGTGACTGTGATAGATCTGGTGAAGGATATCATCCTTTCCCGTAAAATAATGATAAAAGGTTCCAGTGGTAACTCCTGCCTCGGCCGAGATTTCCCGGACGCCCACATCTGAGATCTTTCTTCCGGCAAACAAAGTCTCTGCCGCCTTTAAAAGTCCTTCCTTCGATTGTCTGGCCTTTTCCTGCTGCCTGATTCTGCTCATATCTGTATCTCCCTGCTGCAACAAAATAGATAATGATATTATAATGTATTTTTATGAGCTGTGGGAGACATTTTTAAGCAATGATGGTAAAGCCGGATAAGGTTACCATGCCGGCGAACATTGCGGCCGGGATCACACCGATCCAGATATTGCCGAATTTGCGGTACAGGTAGGTTACCACACCGGTGGTGCCGCCCATCATATAGCAGTAACCAAAGGCAAAGTCTAAGGCTCCGCAGCTGGTGTTCTTGCCGGTGCCGTAAACATCGATCTGGGGGATCAGGGTTTCTCCGGTGCCGATGACCATGCTTCCGCCGTACTGGATCAGAAGCAGCAAGAACAGGGCGCTGGCTGTCATAACAGTATTGACTGCAACTGCGATCCACATATCCTTTTTTGCATTACCGGTAGACGGGAGCACACGCTGATTCATGTTTCCGATAAACATAACGGTAAAGATGATCAGCACATAAGGAATGGCACGCAAGAGACGCATCGGGCTCATCTTTAAATAAGTAGAGAGGTTCCATACCTGATAGTTGATTCCAAGGAAGCCTTCCATCAGACCAAGCCATACAAATACAAAGGTAACACAGATCAGGCCGATTAAAAGACCTTTGGCAGGCTTTGTCCAATCGATTTTGGATTCATCAGCTCCGCCCAGAGCATACTCGGACAGATGCATCGGCTTACCTTCTTTTTTACGTTTCGAAGCTGTCAGAAGCATTCTGACAATTCCGATGACAGCGATCACTAACAGCCATCCCATGATACCGTTTAAGTTTGCAGAGGTCAGAACCTTAGACCACGGTGTTCCGGCGCCGGTCCATACCATGACATAGGCAGATAACGGCACGAAGATGATCATCGGGATCACAATTGCAAATAATACATCCATAGCCCATGCTTTCGCTCCCTTGCGCGGTGCCTTGACCGGAACCGGGTTTGCGGCAGAAGCAAAGAATGAATTCTGCATCAGAAGATTTACCAGTGCTGCCAGAAGGAACATCATGGTCACACAGGCAATTCCGGAAAATACCTGCTGCGGGAACCACGCGGTATCATCCGCGGAGCGGCTGATCGGTTCCTCATTGATCGCAGACTCAAAGGACAGGATAGCTTTTACCGTCTCGCCGCTGATGTTTCCGGTCTGATGCAAGGTTCCGCTGATTTCTGCATAGCGGAAAAGTTTTCCGTTGCGGTCATAATCCTGACCGGAGACGATCTCCGGGATACCGGAGGCCTCTTCTGTGTAATCAATACAAGCCTGCGGATCACCGATAAAGAAATAGTCATACTGGTCTGCATCGGACTTGATGAGGCAGAAATTGGTGTCAACCTCATCGATACCGCCGGACATCTGGATCATGAACGGCCCGAACACTTCACAGATACTCTTGATCTGCTCCGGCATTGCATAGTAGGTCTGCAGTACCGTGTTGGTACCTGCGGAATACCCCACCAGGTTGATCGCATCTTTTTCTACATAAGACAGGCTGTTGGCATATTCTGCTACCGTTTTTGCCTGAATGCTTCGGTCGATGGACGGATCCGATTCACCGCCGCCCTGCAGATCCGGAGACAATACAACATATCCCCTGCGGGCAAGCTCCATGCTCCAGGTATCGTTGGAATGCGCATGATTAGAACGTCCGTGATAGATCACAACTAATGGTGCCGGTGTTTCATCGGTTGCGTTTTCCGGTATGTAGATCAGGGTGCTTACGGTCGTCCCATCCTGACTTGTCAAATTCAGTCTCTTGATCTTTACCTTTCCCCAATCGGTCTGAAATCCCCATATCAGAGCAGCGCAGGCAAGCAGAATTGCCACGCAGACAGCAAAAAAAGACACTGCCTTCCTATTTGTTTTCTCCATAATCCCTCTCCTTTGTTGAATAAATGTAAATAAATATAACGCGTTATGTTTATAGAAAATATAACATGTTATATTTTACATGTCAATTTGAAGTCCCCCGTTTCTTTGCTCTGTATCTCACTTTCGGCACTATTGACAATTTTTCGTCAATCGTTCTATGCACTTTTTCCAATACAAAAAGAGGCGTCTTAGCATAAAATTATGTCAAAGAGCCTCTGCCAAAAAGAATCCGGCTTGCCGGATTCTCGCGCCGAGGCGCGGTTGCTTCAGCAACCACATCCGATGCGCCGAGTGCGCATCCCACGGAGCGTGTTGATTCATAGGACGCAATTTCCTATGAATCAACAAAAACCGGACAGGGGAGCTGTCCGGTTTTCTGGGAGTATAAATAATTAATAAGGTTGAAGAATCTGATTTAAGGGGTTCAGGCTTCTTCCGCTTCATTATACTGGAAGTAACCTAAAAAAGCAATGTTCGTTCTTTAAAACATGCTGACGATCTTTACCGGATTGCGGTAGTTCCATTTCGAAATTTTGATGCCGGTCGCATATGTAGAGGCATGCACGATCTTGCCGTCTCCGATATACATGGCTACATGGTTGATCCCGGAACCGCCGGAATAGAATAAGAGATCACCCGGCTGCATCTGACTGGAGTTTACTGCATGTCCCTGGGTGGACTGAGAAACGGAGGAACGATTCATGCTGATGCCTGCACCGTTCTGCATGACATAGCGCACAAAACCAGAGCAATCTACGCCGGTATGCGGGTCGTTGCCGCCCTCCTTGTAAGCACCGCCTACGAACTGAAGAGCATAGCTTACCAGATTCTGACGGGCATTCGCTGTCGCCTCTGCTGCCTTCTCCGCCTCTTCCTTGGCTGCGGCTAACTCTTCCTCTAACTTCTTTGCTGCCTGGATTTCCGGAGCCGGTCCATTGTCCTCATCGGTATCCTCTTCTGTTGCGACCTCAAGTACCGCTGAAACCGGCGCCTCCTGGATCACTTCCGTATCGGCATGTGCCGTCATCGGCTTCTGCCACATCAAACCACCGGATACTGCAAGGACTGCTGTTATGTATAATACTGCTTTCTTCATGAACCGTTCTCCCATCGTAACTGATTTATGTTTAATTGTTACATAATTGTTAACTATGTTACAAACAGATTATACACTTGTGACACTCCTGCGTCAAGCAATCCCCACAGTCTTAATTGAAATTTAATAAATTTATCTTCTCGGCCCCTGCACGATCCACATGATCAGCGCTATGATTCCAAGCACCGGAAGGAGCGGCAAAAGCAGGGACAAAATCCCGCCTATAATGGTAATCAGCAAAGTGAAAAATAAAATCACGATCACCACGGCCAGTACCTTCCAGTACCATTTATTCAAATTATAATAATGAATGTTTCCCATGCCTCCGTAATTTGCCGACTGACTCTGTCTTTTGTCCTCCTGACGGTTTTCTCTCCCGGCAGAGCCAGTGAAATTGGCAAACGGGTGGTACTCGTCAAAGCCGCCCTCTGCGGCTCCCGGCGTAGTGTCTAAAATCGTGCGGGCGATCAGGCGCGGATCACCAAGCTCCTCCATGATTTCTGATTCCGATCGTCCTTTTTGACGCTCTGACCGGATATAGTCATCGTAGTAGCGGAGATTGTCTCGCACAGTTGCCGGGGGAACATTTCCGGAAAGTGCGTTTTCCAGTCCCTTCAGAAATTCTTCTCTGCTCACGTTGTTTCCTCTCTTTCGGTTATATGTACTCTCGGATCCGCTCTTGCAAAAACAGGTCCAAAAAGCTCGCGAGAGTATCTTGATAGGTTTCCTGTTCTCGCGTTGCATTTTTAACAAAAATATAGTACCATAAATACGGAATTTTGGAAAGTTTTAGACGCGATAAGGAGTTGAATTTCATGGAAAAGCTTTATGTATTCGGAACCGGCAATGCCAATGCCACCCATTATTACAATACCTGCTTCGCCCTGCGCGACGGTGATCAGTACTTCATGGTCGATGCCGGGGGCGGCAACGGGATTTTGCGGATTTTAGAGGATATGAAGATCGATTATCCGCAGATCCATCATCTTTTTGTGACCCACGAGCATACGGATCACATTCTCGGAGTCATCTGGCTGGTACGCTTCATCGCAACACGCATGAAGAACGGAAAGTACGAGGGAGATTTCCGAATTTACTGCCATGACGGTCTGGTATCCACTATCGATACCTTCTGCAAGCTGACCCTGCAGGATAAGTTCTACCGTCTCATTGGCGACCGCATTCATCTGATTCCGGTTCATGACGGCGAGACGCTGCATATCCTGGATTACGATGTCACCTTCTTCGACATTCTCTCCACCAAGGCACGGCAGTTTGGCTTTACCACGGTTTTAAAGAACGGAAAGAAGCTGACCTGCGCCGGTGACGAACCCTACAATCCGGCCTGCGAGCCTTATGTAGCCGGAAGTGACTGGCTGCTTCATGAGGCCTTCTGCCTCTATGGCGACCGTGACCGCTTTAAACCCTATGAGAAGCACCACAGCACCGTAAAGGATGCCGCAGAGCTGGCAGAGAGCCTTCATATTCCGAACCTGATCCTCTGGCACACGGAGGACAAAACTCTGGAAAAACGGAAGGAGCTCTACACCAAGGAAGGGCAGACCTACTATCACGGAAGCCTTTATGTTCCGGAAGACCGGGATATCATCGAGCTTTAAATTATGATACCAGAGTCAAAAATCGGAAATCCAATTATATCCTGTTCTTAGGAATAAAAAAGTGCCGCACGCGGGTTTTAAAATCTCGTGCGGCACTTTTCATTGAAAACTCGTAACTGTTCAGAACCAACCTCCAAAATGCTTCGCATTTCGTCGGTGTGGCGTATCCGCCAAATAAAATTTCAAAATCAGCCTTAGAAATGCAAGCATTTCACGTCTGATTTACGAAATTTTGCTTGGCTCTGAACAGTTACACAAACTCATCCAGGGTATCTAAGATCACCTTCAGGTTGATCGGCTTTGCAATATGTCCGTTCATGCCTGCCTCGAAGGCCATCTTTTTGTCTTCCTCAAAGGCATTGGCCGTCATGGCAATGATCGGGATATTTGCCTTTTTGTTATTGTCCAAAGTCCGAATCTCCCGGGTGGCAGTATAGCCATCCATCCGCGGCATCTGGATATCCATTAGGATGATATCGTACTGATCTTCCTCTGCAGATGCCATCCGCTCTACGGCATCGCTTCCGTCGGTGACGGTATCTACCTTCATTCCGGCCTCTGTAAGGATCGTCTCTGCGATCTCACGGTTTAACTCATTATCCTCTGCTAAAAGGATTTTTCGTCCCGCGTGACGCTTCTCATCCTCTTTGTTTTCGGTTTTCTTGGACGGAACCGGAGCGCTTAATACCTTGCGAAGTTCTGACAAAAAAAGCGGCTTTGCCACAAAGGCTGTAACACCGGCCTCCCTCGCCTCCTCCTCAATGTCCGTCCAGTCATAGGCTGTCAGGATAATGATCGGGGTATCTTCTCCGATCACTCTGCGAATCCTTCGCACCGTCTCGATTCCGTTCATATCCGGCATCATCCAGTCGATGATATAGACCGAAAATGCCCGGCTTTCTCCCCAGGCCTCCTTTGCACGCATCACGGCTTCTTTTCCCGTGGTCGTCCAGTCGGCCTGCATCTCGATCTTTCTAAGCATCTTGCAGACACTCATGCAGGTGTTGGCATCATCATCCACCACCAGAGCTCTGGCACCTTTCAGCTCCGGAATCGGTTCATACTGCACCACCTGATCTGTGATCTTGCAGTCGAGGGTCACAACAAATTCGGAGCCCTTTCCTTTTTCGCTGGTTAAGGTGATCGTGCCTTCCATCATATCCAGGATATTCTTCACAATCGCAAGACCAAGTCCGGTACCCTGGATGCCGCTCTCCGTAACGGACTGCTCTCTGGAGAAGGAATCAAAGATGTGCGCCTGGAATTCCTTCTCGATCCCGATTCCGTTATCCCGGATCTTAAATTCATAGGTCGCATAGCCCTTCTTCTTACTCGGCCGTTCGGTCACCCGCACGTTGATCATACCGCCCACCGGGGTAAATTTGACCGCATTGCTGATGATATTTAACAGCACCTGGTTCAAACGCAGCTTATCCGTCAGGATATCCTCATGCACCACATCCTGGGTATCAATGTAAAGATCCTGCTGCTTCGCTCCGATATTACCCTGGATGATTGCCCGAAGGTCATGCAGGACATCCGGCAGATGGACTTCTGCCTCCTCAATCTTAACACTGCCGTTTTCGATACGGCTCATATCTAGCACGTCATTGATCAGGCTTAACAGATGCTTGCCTGCGGTATTGATCTTCTTTAAATATTCCAGCACATGCTCCTGATTGTCAATATGGCTGACCGCCAGAGCCGTAAAGCCGATGATGGCATTCATCGGGGTACGGATATCATGAGACATGTTGTTTAAGAAGACGGTCTTTGCCTTGCTTGCATGTTCTGCCACGGCCAAGGCGCTGCGAAGGGCTGCGTCCTGCTCCATTTCGTGCTTCTTCTCCGCCGTCACATCCCGGTTTGCCAGGAGCACGGCATCGATTTTTCCGTCTTTATCATAGCGCTGCGGAACGAGTAAGGACAGCATCCAACTCCCGTCTGCCTTCTGCACCGTAATAGAAAGAAACTGCCTTCCCTGCAGGCGCTGCACCACCGTGTCCATATCCAGATACTCCAGATATTCCTCCCGGTACGGCTCTGCGATCTTTTCTCGGATATAAGCTTTCTGATATGCTTCGTCCAGCCCCTTCGATTTATCCACATCCTTGGCATACTTCGAAGCCTTAATGATCTCCGTTGTCTTTGCCCGCAAATCAATCAGGGTGATGGAGGAATACACCCGGCCAATGGCATTGATGATCCGAAGGCGTTTCTGCTCTCTTGAAAGGGCAGACCGCTCTGCACGGCTCTTTCCGAGCATATGGAGCAGATAGATGGAAATGGCCACCAGAATGTAGATCGCCGTTACAATATTTCGCTTCATGAAAACCTGGACTGCCGGGAAAAACATGTAAATCTGATAATGCTCTGTTGCATCTTTTTTTCCGTACCAGGATCCGGATTCCGACTGCAATTCTACGATACCGTTGGAATCCGGAGTAAAGCTGCCTCTGTAAAGCTTCCTGCATTCTTCTGATGTTTTTCCCACCAGATTGGCATGATTGCTGCTGACCACCCGCCCGTCTTCGCAGATCAGGACAACACCGCTCATCTCAAAGGGGAAATCTGCAAAGAGCGTTTCCATGACAAGATCTCCATTGGTATCGCTTTTTTTATCCTTCTTCAGATACGTAACCAGAAGTCCTGCATCATCTTTACGCGCTACGGCAGCAAAATCATAGAGATCTTCTCCCATCAAAAGCTGTGTCGTGTAGGTCTTTTCCGGATATTTCACGATATCACTGACATAACTGCTTTGTATCAGCTCAGACCAAAACCTTTCGGCATCCGGATCTGCAGATGTTTTCATAACAACCTGCAGATTTTCATTTAACACCAGAATACCGCTCAGTCTCTGTTCATCAGCATAGGCATCCAGCTTCTTTTCATCATAAGATGCCCACTCGTCAAGCTCCGTGCTCAGCTCATTGGATTTATCTAAAAGCCGCACAAGGCTCTTTACCTGGTCATTGGTTCGATATATATCATAACGGTTAATTTGAAGCTTCGCAAAGGTGATGGTTTCCTCCAGGGTATTCTGAAGGTTTTTCAGGTCACTGGCTTGAAAGAATGCACACAAAAACACACCCATCAGAACCAAGATGCCAAAGAGGAAGAGGCTGAATTTTCGGAAAATCATACTATTCTTCATCCGTCTGTCCTCCCCCTGCCGTTTTCTCCGGATCCAGACCGTAGCTTTCGGCAATCCTTCCGATGGTTCCGTCCTGCTTCATCTCATTTAACACCTTGGTCAGATTTTCTGCCAGCTCCTCGTGGGTTCCCTTTTGAAAAGCTACGCCAAGCTCTGACATATAGGGACTTTCTTCTAAGATCCGGTAAGCATCCGCGCTGTTGTTTGTCAGCTTACCAATGAGCGCCTCATGGCCGGCAATGGCATCCACATATCCTTTTCGAAGGATCGCAAAGAGTTCCTCCGTCGTAGAAAAACTGTTAACCTGCCGCACCTGCGGGAGGTCGGAATCCACGATATGAAGAAAGAGATTCTCCGCTTTCGTGGTTGCCTGTACGCCTACCCGTTTATCTTTCAGATCGGCCAGCGTATGAATATCGCTGTCTGCACGCACGGCCACCACCTGGCGGCTGTACATATACGGTCCTGCCCACTGATAGTTGTTCTCGCGGTCTGTCATGGTATAACAGCTCCAGATGCAGTCAATGGTTCCGTCTGCAAGGTCTGTATCCTTATCCTCCCAGTCAATAACCTGAAACTCCGGTTCATATCCCAGCTTTTCAAAAGCCTTTTTCGCAAGCTCTACATCAATTCCGGCATATTGCCCGTTGACATCTAAGTAACTGTAGGGTTCAAATTTATCAATGCCGACTTTGATGACCTCAAACTCCTGCGAAGCAGACGTTTCTTTCCTGCCACAGCCGCTCAGTGCCGCTGCTGTACAGACAACGATGCCTGCTGCCAAAAGCAGGCTGCAAACCCGGCCAACAGACCTTCCTTTTTTTCTTTTTCTTTGATCCACCATTCTTCTTAACCTCTGTTTTGATCTTAATCCTGCCGTTTGACGGCATCATCGATTCGATTTTCGGCATGCCAAGAGCGCCCGAAAACCCATTTTAGTATAGCTGTCATCCCCATTTTATGCAAGTATAAAGAATGTGCCTTGGCACATTCTTGCGCCGAGGCGCGGTTGCTTCAGCAACCACATTCCCCTGCGCCGAGTGCGCATCCCCGCGGAGCGTTTTTGATTCATAGGACGTAATTTCCTGTGAATCAAAAAAGAGTTCATCACTCAATTTGTGATGAACTCTTTTTGACTTTTTATTTCGTCCACTTTGCAAATTCTTCATCGGTACATTTTACATAGTGAGTACCGTCCACAAGATGATTCGTTCCCTGATTGTAATCAAGCCCAGAGGTCTTGTAATCATAGGTCAGAGCTGTCCGATTCTTCTCGACTACCGGGTTTGGTGCCGGGATCGCGGATAAGAGGCTCTTGGTATACGGATGGATCGGATTGCTGAAGATTTCATCCGTGGTGCCGGTCTCCAAAAGATGTCCCAGATGTAAAACACCGATCCGGTCGGAAATATACTTGACCATGGACAGGTCATGGGCGATGAAGAGATATGCCGTGCCGGTCTCCTGCTGGATGTCCTTCATCAGGTTGACTACCTGCGCCTGGATCGATACGTCCAGGGCAGAGATACATTCATCTGCAATGATCAGCTTCGGGTTCATGATCAGAGCTCTTGCAATGCCGACACGCTGTCTTTGTCCGCCGGAGAACTGGTGCGGATAACGGGTCGCATGCTCCGGAGAAAGTCCTACCTTGGCCAGGATAGCCTTGATCTTCTCCTCGCGCTCTGCACCGGACTTATACATATGGTGGATGTCGAGACCCTCGCCGATGATATCACCGATCTTTTTACGCGGGTTTAAGGATGCCATCGGATCCTGGAAGATCATCTGCATCTGGGTGCGAAGCATCTGATTTGCCGATTTGCTCAATTTTCCGCTGATATCGGTGTCGTTGAACACGATCTTACCCTCGGTGGGATCATATAAGCGGATGATGCTTCTTCCGATGGTGGATTTTCCGGAACCGGATTCTCCTACCAGACCATAGGTCTCGCCCGGATAGATCTCAAAGGATACGTTCTCTACCGCATGTACCGTATAGGAGCTGCTTACCCTAAAATACTGCTTTAAGCCTTCTACCGTAAGAAGAGGCTTTTCATTATAATTCACTGCCATAATCGGAAGCCTCCTTCTTCATACGTTCTAATCGTGCCTTTAACTCCGGCGGCATCTCTACCTTCGGAGCCCGCGGGTCTAAGAGCCAGGTGGCCGCATAATGAGTATCTGTCACCTTAAACATCGGCGGATCGGCCTTGTCATCCACTACCAGGGCATATTTATTTCGCGCTGCGAAGGCATCGCCCTTTGTCTCATGTAAGAGGTTTGGCGGAGAACCCGGTATGGTATACAGTCTTTCATCGTCGGTATCCAGATCCGGCATTGCAGAAAGAAGTCCCCAGGTATACGGGTGTCTCGGATCGTAGAAGATCTCGTTGATTTTTCCTTTTTCCACGATTTTTCCGGCATACATAACGTTGACATAGTCTGCAACCTTCGCTACCACGCCAAGATCATGGGTGATATAGATAACGGAAATTCCTCTCTCCTTCTGGACTCTGCGGATCAGGTCGATGATCTTTGCCTGGATCGTTACATCCAGTGCGGTGGTCGGCTCGTCGCAGATCAAAAGATCCGGGTTGCAGGCGAGGGCGATGGCGATAACCACACGCTGTCTCATACCGCCGGATAACTGATGCGGATAGTTCTTCATCCGCTTTTCGGCATCCTCGATACCAACCTCTTTTAAAAGCTCTACCGAACGATCCCAGGCCTCCTTTTTCGGAGTTTTGAAATGCCAGATCATGCCCTCCATGATCTGCTTTCCGATGGTCATGGTCGGGTCAAGACTGGTCATCGGATCCTGGAATACCATGGCAATCCGCTTGCCGTTGATATGTCTGCGGATCCATTTCTTATCCTTGCTTAAAATATTGACGGTCTCCGGTGTTCCGTCTGCATGATGGTAGGAGAAGTCGATGGTGCCGTTGGTGACGGTGGCATTGGATGCCAGGATTCCCATGGCAGCCTTCATGGTAACGGATTTACCGGAACCGGACTCACCTACAATGGCAACGGTCTCTCCCTTTTTTAAATCGATATTGACACCTCGTATTGCATGGACTGGACCTGCAGTGGTACGAAAGGTGATATCCAGATCTTTGATCTCAAGAATGTTGTTCTTTTCTTCTGACATAATTTCTCCTTTCGCCTTACATTTCCTTCATCTTCGGGTCGAGAGCCTCTCTCAGGCCGTCAGCAACGAGGTTGAAGCTTAACATCAGCAGTGCCATCACCACGATCGGAGGAATGATCTGATACGGATGGGTCGTGAAGCTGTTGAAGCCCTCAGAGATCAGGGAACCTAAGGAGCACTGCGGTACCGGGATACCAAGACCCACGAAGCTTAAGAAGGCCTCCGTAAAGATCGCGGTCGGGATGGAGAACATAACCTGGGTAATGATCGGTCCGATGATGTTTGGCAGTACTTCCTTAAAGATAATGAAGAAGTTGCCTGCTCCCAAGGTTCTGGAGGCCAGGACAAATTCCTGCTCCTTTAATTTGAGCATCTCTGCTCGGGCAATACGGCTCATGCCGACCCACTCTGTTAACATTAAAGCAAAGATGATCGTGATCATACCAGGCTGGAGCACTAAAAGAAGCAAGGTTACGATAACCAGTCTCGGGATACCGTTGGCGATCTCCAGGAATCGCTGCATGATCATATCGACCTTTCCGCCGAAATAACCGGAGATCAAACCATAGCTCATACCGATGACCATATCGATGATCGCTGCTGCAACCGCAATGATCAGGGAAACTCTGGCACCTTCCCAGGTACGAGTCCAGATATCACGGCCAAAGTTATCGCTTCCGAACCAGTACTCTACGTCATCCAGACCTTTTTCCTGATAGTAGTTTATGGTCTTGGAGCCGGTGGTAGTACGCATGGTCTCATCACCGTCAAAGATACCGAACTTTTCCAGTGCCTTCACACGGGGTGCAAAGTTCTTCTGGCTTAAGACCTGTCCGGAATAGGTATATTCATTCATATGCGGGCCGATGGCTGCAAATAAGGTGATCAGCACAATGAGCACCAGACCGATCACCGCACTGGTTTTGCGGAAATAACGGATGAATACGTCTTTCCAGAAGCTCTGTGCCGCATAGTTTTCATCAATCGTAATGGCACCCGCATTGTCCTTCAGAACAAAGTCCGAAGCTACAGGTACATAGGCTGTGTTCATCTCACTCATCAGTGTTCCCCTCTCTTTCTTCCCGCAAGACGGATTCTCGGGTCAATGATGCCGTAGAGGATATCTACCACCAGCATGATGCCGATATACATTGCAGAGTAAATAAAGCTCAGCGCAATGACTACGTTATAGTCGTTGGACTGGATCGCGGTTACCAAAAGGCTTCCTACGCCTGGGATCGCAAAGATCTTCTCTACAACCAGGGAACCGGTCATCAGATCTACGATCAGCGGAGCAAGCACGGTAATGATCGGGATCAGCGCATTTCTCAGTGCGTGACGCAAGATCAGAGCGGATCCGGAAAGTCCCTTACTCTCTGCTAACAGCATATATTCGCTTCCCAGTACCTCTAACATCTCACTTCGCGTGAAACGGGCTATGGATGCCATGGTAAACATGGACAGCGAGATACTCGGCAGGACACTGGAGCCAAAGATATCCTGCTGGGAAAATAACATTGGGAACCAGCCGAGCTTAAAACCAAAATTGTAGCTGAGTGCCAGTGCAAATACGTATGACGGCACCGACACACCGATTACGGAAATGACGGTTGCCAGGCTGTCCCAGATTGTATCATGCTTTAAGGCTGCGATCAGCCCAAGGATCAGTCCTACAATTGCACCGACGGTAACTGCAAAACCGCCGATCCGAAGAGAGATCGGAAGTCTTGTCTGAATCAGCTGAGCAATCGGGGTATTCTTGGAAATGTTATAACTGACACCCAGATCACCCCGCAGCATATTGCCTACATATTTTAAAAACTGTACGATAATTGGCTGGTCAAGACCATATTTTGCATAAAGGGCAGCCCTCTGGTCAGCATTCAACTTCTCATCGTTGAATGGAGAACCGGGCATAAGCTGCATCAGTATAAACAAAACCAATAAAATCGCCAAAAGTGTAAAGAGCGAAGTAAGCACTCGCTTTATCGTATATTTCTTCACCTTCTGCCTCCCCGTCTGTGTTCATAGTAACGGTTTTCCGTTACGTGCTGCATAATTTTTATCGAACACGAAAACCGCACCAAGGGATATTTTCTTCCTTAGTGCGGCTTTCTTTATACGATCCGATAAGGGTTTCTAAAACGGTTACCGTTTCTCTTATTCTGCTTTTACCGCATTCTTGTATACACGATTCAGAGCTACCGGATGGAACTCGATGCCGGTAACCTTGGAGGAGAGCATCTCTGCATTACACTGTGTGTAAAGCGGGAAGATAACAGCCTCATCCATTACGATCTTCTCTGCATCGTACAGTCTGCTCCAGCGTCCCTCTGCATCGGTACACAGATCGCCGGTGGTGCACTCTGCAATGATTGCATCGTACTCAGCGTTGCTCCATAAACCATAGTTGTTGGAGTTGTCTGTGATCCACATGCCAAGGTAGGTCATCGGATCTGCGTAGTCCGGTCCCCAGCGGGTAAGACCTAACTGGTAGTTGCCATCCTGCATATCCTGTACTCTCTGCTTCTTCGGCTCGATGGTCAAGGTTACAGTAAGTCCCGGAAGAGTGGTCTCCCACTGCTCCTTTAATACCTGTGCAACCTTCTGAGGTGCATCATCTGCATCTACGATCATATCCAGAGAAAGCTCGGAGATACCAAGCTCCTCTAAGCCCTTCTGCCAGTACTCTGCTGCCTTGTCTGCATCATATGCACATACATCAGCAAACTTGGTCTGATCACCGGAGAAGTCGGAGCCGTCAGGACCTGCTGCAAATTCCGGCGGAACTGCGGTATAGGTCGGTGCGGAACCATCCTTTAATACGTCGTTGGTAACAGCCTCTCGATCGATTGCGGTGGTCAGTGCCATACGGATATTTAAGTTGTCAAGCTCCTTCACGCCGCTGATGTTCGGGGATACATACCATAAGTAACCGGCACCGATTGCCTGGAACTCCGGATCATCCTTAACCTGATCAACCTGCTCACCGTTTACTAAGGTAGTATCCAGTGCGCCGGTCTGATAGCTCATCAGAGCCTGCTGGGAATCCTGAATTACCTGATAGTTCAGGCCTGCAAGCTGTACGCTGTCTGCGTTGTAGTAGTCTGCATTCTTGGTTAAGTGGAATGCAGTTGCAGCCGGCTCATAGGAATCAAGCACGAAGGCACCGTTGGAAAGAACGGTCTCCGGGCTGGTTGCAAAGGTATCTCCGCAGGAGGTGTAGAATTCCTCATTGACCGGATAGAAGGTCGGGAAATACATCAGGGACAGGAAATAGCTGACCGGAACGTTCAGCTCAACCTGTAAGGTCTTGTCATCCACTGCGGTAACACCAAGCTCACTCTTGTCCTTGGTACCTGCAATGATATCTGCTGCGTTCTTTATCTGACCAATATCGCTCAACATATAGGAATACTCAGAAGCAACTGCCGGATCTACGGCTCTCTGCCATGCAAATACGAAATCTGCTGCAGTAACCGGAGTACCGTTACTCCAGTTTGCATCCTCACGGATGTGGAAGGTATAGGTAAGTCCATCCTCGGAAAGCTCGTAGGACTCTGCCAGAGCCTCAACTGCCTTTCCGGATGCATCCATCTGCATCAGACCGTCGGTATAGTCTGCGATTACCTCAAATGAGGTACCGTCGGTTGCCTGCTGCGGGTCAAGGGACTCAACCGGGGTCTCTAACATGATGTTTAAGTCAGAGCTTCCTGCTGTGGCAGCTGTGTCTCCTGCTGCTGCAGTGGTGTCTGCGCCTGCTGCAGTCGTCTGCTCAGTAGCAGAAGAACCTGAACCGCCGCAGCCTGCAAGACCGATTGCCATAGCAGAAGCTGTTGCAACTGCCAATGTTGCTTTCAGTTTTTTCATAACATTCTCCTCCTTCAAATTGCGATGTTAATATGCTATCACATTACTATGTTAAAATCAAGCCAAATACACTTTAGAAAACAAAGTCTATACTTTAGAAATGAAAGTGTTTTCACAAAAAAATGATTCTTTTCCGTTTTTAACGAAATACTGTAGATTTTTACGAAATACTGTAGATTTTTTGAATTTTTCTGTTTTGTCCTACATTTGTCCTGTCCGGTCTGCTATAATCAGGTCGTAAAAGAAACGAAACAGCATTTTAAAAATCGATGCAAATCAAACGGAGGAATACACCTATGAAAAAAACATACCTTTCAGTTGCACTCGCAGCAGCCATGGCAGGCAGTCTGATCACCGGATGCGGCTCTGCATCAAAGACCGAAACAACAGCGGCAGCAGCCGCTTCCACCGAAACTGCTGCTGAGGAAACCACTGCAGAAAGCACCGAAGCAAGCGAAGAGCCTTCCGAAGCAGCTGATCCGGATTTTATGCCGGCAGATTTTCTCGAAGAGCGCGCAAATAAAAACACCTTTGACAGCTACGAGGATATCATAAGCTATCTGGATGGCGAAACAGAAGGCTTTGCCTACGTTTCCCTGACCGGCTCTACCGCCTATGTCCTGGCCGTATCCAATCTGGTTGCAGTCGAAGACGGAACCACCACCGAAGCAAACTTTTATGCCTACAATAAGGATGACAAGTTAGTCAATGTGGGAATGGCCTACGGCGATGAAACCCATCCGCTGCGCATCAAAGACGGTACCCTGTATGCAGATACCGATACCGAGTACGGTGAGATGCAAATCAACTCCGATTCCAACGGACTGACCTATGTAAAGCATATGGAAAAATTCCAGGAAAGTGACGGCACCTACACCTACAGTGGCTTCAGCCGTGAAACTGCCGAGGGCGACAGCACCGAGATCGAGGATGTAAAAACAGAGGAGCAGTTTACAGCTCTCTTTGATACGCTTTCCGATATTCCGGCCCTTACATTTACAAGAGCAGCCTATGCTTCCTACGATGATATCATCTCCGGTCTTCCTGCAGGTGCCGGTTACGCTTATATCACCTTAAACGGCTATGACGGTGAAATCCTGGCTGTATCCTCCTCCACCTTTGGAGACGGCGATAACAACTATGCCATCGATGCTGCCCTGTATGCAGAAAACAACGGAAAGGCAGAGCTTTTAGCCTCCATCCAGACCGGAGGCACCGCTTATCCGATCACCGTGGAGGACGGCATTCTCTACTACAACACCAGAGTCCAGTTTGCCCAGGCTGATGCAGTAAAGAATGCAGACGGCAAATATCAGCTCAATTATATCAAATTTGCTTCTGTCTCCTATAACAGCGACGGCGAGGCAAGCTTTGAGACCAAGGGCGACATCTCTGCCGATGAGATCAAGACCGCTGACGATTTCTACAATCTTTTCACAGAAACCGAAGGTAAGACTCCGGTAACCTTCACCGTGGTGAAATGATCTGAACTGTTCAGAGCCAAGCAAAATTTCCCAAATCAGACGTGAAATGCTTGCATTTCTAAGACTGATTGGGGAATTTTATTTGGCGGATACGCCACACCGACGAAATGCGAAGCATTTTGGAGGT
>CAVALB010000011.1:0-55418 GCA_963589345.1 uncultured Selenomonadales bacterium
ATACGCCACACCGACGAAATGCGAAGCATTTTGGAGGTTGGTTCTGAACAGTTGCGTTTATGTTAAGAAAAAAGGATGTTGGGTTTCCAACATCCCTTTTTTGTGTTATGATGGTCAAGATTGCATTTTTCATTGGAAACAAGAGGTTAGAAACAAAACATGAATGATACAAAAAAAATATGGCTGCTTGCAGCGGCTTCGGCTTTGCTGCTGACGGGCTGTCAGATGGGGAAAGACCGGATGCAGGCCTACGATGCCCAGTATCTGGATTATTTTGATACAGTCACCGGCATCACGATCTATGCAAAGAATGAAGAGGAATTTGAAGCCTACAAAAATCTGGCGGAAGATACCATGAAAAAATATCATGAGCTCTTTGATATTTATGATGATTACGACGGTGTCAACAATATCAAAACCATCAATGACAATGCGGGGATCAAGCCGGTGAAAGTAGATCCGGAGCTGATCGATCTGCTTGAATTTTCAAAACAGGAATATGAGGAGTCGAAGGGGAAAGTCAATGTGGCCATGGGAAGTGTCCTCTCCATCTGGCACACCTACAGGGAGGAAGGACTTTCCGATCCGTCCGCAGCTAGGCTCCCGGATATGCAGGAGTTAAAAGAGGCAGCAGAACACACGGATATTGACAAGCTGCAGATTGATCCTGCGGCCTCCACGGTATATCTGGAGGATGAAAAGATGAGTCTGGACGTAGGAGCCATTGCCAAGGGCTATGCCACAAAGTGTCTGGCAAAGACCCTAAAGGAAGCGGGAGTGACCTCTGCGCTTTTAAGCCTGGGAGGAAATGTCGAGACCATCGGAACGAAGGCGGATGGAAAACCGTGGCGTGTCGGAGTGCAGAATCCGGATACCGAAGCTGCCCGGTCATACCTGCATGTGATCAATGTAAATGATAATTGCCTGGTGACCAGCGGAACATATCAGCGCTACTATGAAGTGGACGGAGTGAGGTATCATCACATCATTGATCCGGATACGCTGATGCCGAAAAATATCTATGATTCCGTGAGCATCCTCTGCAGTGACAGTGCAAAGGCGGATGCCTTATCGACAGCGGTCTTTAACATGGAACCGGAAGAGGGGATGGCCTTTGTGGAAGCCGAAGAAGGAGTGGAGGCTTTGTGGATCTACCCGGACGGAAGTGAACAAAAGAGCAGCGGATTTGGAGCTTATATCGTTCAGTGATCGGCAAGCATTTCACGTCTGATTTGCGAAATTTTGCTTGGCTCTGAACAGTTACAAAATGAAGAGGAAAAGAGAAGAGACAAAATGGATAAAGCAAAAAAGAAATCCTTAAAAAACAGCTGTATGCTGATGTTGGCGGCCCTGGTTTGGGGAATCGCCTTTGTGGCCCAGAGTGAGGGAATGAATTATGTGGGAAACTTTACCTTTAATGCGTGCCGTTTTCTGTTAGGCGGTATCGTGCTGATCCCGTGTATTTATTTCCTGCATGGAAGAAAAGACAGTGCCTGGAAGTCTCTGACAGAAGAAGAACAAAAAAAACAGATCCGCGCAGGGATCCTCGGAGGGATCTGCTGCGGTTTTGTCCTTGCTTCGGCAAGCTCCCTGCAGCAGTATGGCATCTCACAGACAACGGTGGGAAAGGCCGGATTTATTACAACCCTCTATATCATCATCGTTCCGTTTATGGGGGTATTTTTAAAGAGAAAGATCGGTGTGAATATCTGGATCAGCGCGGTGATCGCTGCGGTGGGTATGTATTTTTTATGCATCACGGAATCCTTCTCCATTGCAGCCGGAGACCGGTTTGTCATGATGTCATCGGTCGTATTTTCCGTACACATCCTTGCGATCGATCATTTTTCACCGAAGGCAGACGGTGTTGTGCTTTCCTGTGCCCAGTTTTTTACGGCCAGCATCTTAACGGGGGCAGCGATGTTTTTGTTTGAGCAGCCCTCGTTTGCGGCCATTGCGCAGGCAGCAATCCCGATCCTGTATGCAGGCGTGATGTCCTGCGGAGTCGGCTACACCTTACAGGTGGTAGGACAAAACGGCGTAGACCCTACGGTGGCCTCCCTGCTGTTGAGCCTGGAATCGGTCTTTTCTGTCCTTGCCGGGTGGCTGATCCTCGGGCAGGTGCTTTCTGCAAGAGAGTTATTCGGATGTGCCCTGGTATTTGCCGCAGTGGTACTGGTGCAGATACCGATGAAAAAAACATCATAAAAATTTTCTAAAAAAAAAGAATGTGCCTCGGCACATTCTTTTTTTTATCACAAAATCTTATTTGGTTTCGTTCTTCTTAAGCTCAGCCATCTTCATTGCGCGAACCTTAAGCGGAAGTCCGAACAGAGTAATGAAGCCGTCAGCGTCATGGTGGTCATACAGATCACCGGTGGTGAAGGATGCCAGGGACTCGCTGTATAAGGAGTATGGAGAGGTGGTGCCGGCTTTGATGATGTTGCCCTTGTAGAGCTTGAATTTAACTTCGCCGGTTACATATTCCTGGGTGGAGGTTACGAATGCCTGGATTGCCTCGCGCAGAGGAGTGAACCATTTGCCCTCGTAAACAACCTGAGCCAGCTTGTCGCCCATCTCTTTCTTTACTTCCATGGTAGCGCGGTCAAGAACCAGCTCCTCTAACTGCTTGTGAGCCTCCATAAGGATGGTTCCGCCAGGTGTCTCATAAACACCACGGGATTTCATGCCGACTACACGGTTCTCTACGATGTCAACGATACCGATGCCGTGCTTGCCGCCAAGAGTGTTTAACTTGCGGATGATATCAGCAACCTTCATCTTCTCGCCGTTTACGCTGGTCGGAACACCTTTTTCAAAGGTCATGGTAACATACTCACCCTCATCCGGTGCTTTTTCCGGTCTTACACCGAGAACCAGGAGATGATCGTAGTTCGGCTCGTTTGCCGGATCCTCTAACTCCAGACCCTCATGGCTGATATGCCATAAGTTGCGGTCACGGCTGTAGCTGCTGTCAGCTGCAAACGGAAGATCGATGCCGTGCTGTTTGCAGTATTCAATCTCATCCTCACGGGACTGCATGGTCCATACATCGGTCATACGCCATGGAGCGATGATCTTGATATCCGGAGCCAGTGCCTTGATGCCGAGCTCGAAACGGATCTGATCGTTGCCCTTGCCGGTCGCACCGTGGCAGATGGCCACTGCGCCTTCTTTTCTTGCGATCTCAACAAGACGCTTTGCAATGGCCGGGCGTGCCATAGAGGTACCTAACAGATACTTGTTTTCATAGGTAGCGTTCGCCTGAACACAGGGAACAATGTAGTTTTCAGCGAAATCATCTACAAGATCCTCAATGTATAATTTTGCAGCGCCGGAAAGCTTTGCTCTTTCCTGTAAGCCGTCCAGTTCGCTTCCCTGACCGCAGTCGATGCAGCAGCAGACAACATCATAATCAAAATGCTCCTTTAACCACGGAATGATCGCGGTGGTATCCAGACCGCCGGAATAAGCAAGAACAACTTTCTCTTTCATCTCAAACATCCTCCTTGAGTAGTCTATAAAAAATAAAAAATTTGCTGTGTCATGTAAGACTTCATAAATATACAACAGTTTCTGGGAATATGCAAGTATAAAATGAATATCTTCAAAAAAGCATTGCATAATATACATTGCTGATGTATAATTATGAAATCTTGCAGGCAAACAGGAGATTTTTTATTCAAGGAATGTTGCGATTATTTGGAAAAAGGTCTTTTCTTGGACTGAAAAAGTACTTATAATGAAAATCAATCTTTTATATTTATGAACTACAGGGAGGAACAGCTATGATTAAAGCTGGAATTATCGGTGCAACCGGATACGCAGGAGCAGAGCTGGCTCGTTTATTGCTTCAGAGAGATGATGTGGAAATCGTATGGTACGGTTCCAGAAGCTATGTAGGCGAGGACTTTGCTTCTATATATAGAAACACGGCACATGCTGCAAGTGAGCCGTGCAAGGACGATGACATGGCAGCCCTTGCCGAAATCGCGGACGTGATCTTTACCGCAACGCCGCAGGGCTTTCTTGCATCCCAGGTGACAGAGGATATCTTATCCAAGACAAAGATCATCGATTTGAGTGCGGACTTCCGTATCAAGGATGTGGATATTTATGAGAAATGGTACAAGATCAAACACGCAACGCCGCAGTTTATCGGTGAGGCTGTATACGGACTTCCGGAGATCAACCGTGACAAGATCAAACAGGCAAGACTGATCGCCAATCCGGGCTGCTATCCGACCTGTTCCTTTTTAAGTACCTATCCGTTGGTGAAGGAAGGCCTGATCGACCCGAATACGATCATCATTGATGCCAAATCCGGTACCTCCGGTGCCGGAAGAGGGGCAAAGGTCTCCAGCCTCTTCTGTGAGGTCAATGAGAGTATGAAGGCTTACGGCGTTGCCGGACATCGTCATACCCCGGAGATCGAGGAGCAGTTATCCTATGCTGCCGGAAAGCCGGTTACCATCAGCTTTACACCGCATCTGGTTCCGATGAACCGAGGTATTCTTGTCACTGCCTATGCGTCCTTGACGAAGGATGTGACAACGGAGGAAGTGAAGGCTATTTATGATAAGTATTATCAGAATGAATACTTCGTCCGCGTGTTAGAGCCGGGACTTCCGCCGGAAACCCGCTGGGTAGAGGGCAGCAACTTTGCGGATGTCTCCTTTAAACTGGATCCGCGAACCAACCGCATCGTGATGATGGGAGCCATCGACAATATGGTAAAGGGAGCCGCAGGACAGGCTATGCAGAATATGAACCTCTTATTCGGTCTGCCGGAGAATACGGGCCTGAAGCAGATTCCGGTATTCCCGTAAGGCACGGTTTGCAAACAGGAATTTCCGAAACAGGAAGGAAAAGCACATGGCAGGAACCATGAGTATTTTGATCCGGGAGATGATCCCGGAGGATTATGATAAGGTATATGAGCTCTGGATGAGCATCAAGGGCTTCGGGATCCGTTCCCTGGATGATTCCCGAGAGGGAATTGCGCGTTTTTTAAAACGAAATCCCACCACAAGCGTCATTGCAGAGCAGAACGGCCGCATTGTGGGCGCGATTTTGTGCGGCCATGACGGAAGGACCGGCTTCTTTTACCATGTATGTGTTGCCTCTGATTACCGGCAGCACGGCGTGGGACACCGCATGGTGCATTTCGCCATGAGGGCGCTGCAGGCCGAGGGGATTAATAAGGTGAGCCTGATCGCCTTTAAATCCAATGAAGTCGGCAATGAATTCTGGCACAATGTCGGCTGGGATTTGCGCAGCGATGTGAATTATTATGATTTTATACTAAACGAAGAAAACATTACAAATTTCAACAAATAGCAGAGGTGAACAGTATGTATACGATCATTGAAGGCGGTGTGACCGCAGCAGCAGGATTTCAGACAGCATCCACAGCAGCAGGCATCAAGTACAAAAACAGAAAAGATATGGCCATGATCTACAGCGAGAAGCCATGTAAGGCAGCAGGAACCTTTACCACCAACCTTGTAAAGGCAGCTCCGGTCAAATGGGATCAGAAGGTTGTAAAGGAATCTGCCTATGCCCAGGCGGTCATCATCAATGCAGGAATCGCAAATGCATGTACCGGCGAGGAGGGCATGGGCTACTGCGCAGAGACTGCCAAAGCTGCCTCTGAAGCATTAAAGATCCCGGAGAATGCGGTTTTGGTAGCTTCCACCGGTGTGATCGGAAAACAGCTCCCGATGGATAAATTAAAGGCCGGTATCGCGGCTATGGCTCCGGAGCTTTCCGCTACCTTAGAAAGCGGTGTGGAGGCTGCAAAATCCATTATGACGACGGATACCAAAAAGAAGGAGGCAGCCGTTCAGTTTACCGTAGGCGGCAAGACCGTGACCGTAGGCGGCATGTGCAAGGGCTCCGGCATGATCCACCCGAATATGTGCACCATGCTTTCCTTTGTCACAACGGATCTTGCAATTTCCAAGGAGCTCCTTCAGGAGGCGCTGAGCGCAGATGTGAAGGATACCTACAACATGATTTCTGTTGACGGAGACACCTCCACCAATGATACCTGCCTGGTTTTAGCAAACGGCATGGCAGGAAACGAGGAGATCACCGAGAAAAATGCCGATTATGAGGAGTTCTGCAAGGCATTAAATTATGTCAATGAGAGCCTGGCAAAGATGATGGCAGGAGACGGCGAGGGCTGTACCGCACTGTTTGAGGTGAAGGTAGTCGGTGCCGAGAGCAAAGAGCAGGCTGTGACTCTTTCCAAATCCATCATCACCTCCAGCCTGACAAAGGCAGCAATCTTCGGACATGATGCAAACTGGGGACGTATCCTCTGCGCCATGGGTTATTCCGGAGCACAGTTTGACCCGGAACAGGTGGATCTGTTCTTTGAAAGCGCAGCAGGAAGCATGCAGATCATCAAGGATGGCGTGGCACTTGACTACAGCGAGGAGCTGGCAACCAAGATTCTGTCCGAGCCGGAGGTAACGGCCATTGCAGACGTGAAGATGGGAGATGCATCCGCAACTGCCTGGGGCTGCGATCTGACCTTTGATTACGTAAAAATTAATGCAGACTACAGATCCTGATCAAAAATGCCGGACATGCAATGCATGAACCGCAACGAGAGACTGTTACAGTATACGAAAGTTTAAAGGGAGAAATGTTATGAATAGTTCTGAATTAACCGAGCTGCAGAAGGCGGAGGTCCTCATCGAGGCCCTGCCTTACATTCAGCGGTTTAACCGCAAGATCATCGTTGTCAAATACGGCGGCAGCGCCATGGTGGATGAACAGTTAAAGCATCAGGTCATCCAGGATGTGGTACTCTTAAAGCTGGTTGGCTTTAAACCGATCATCGTGCATGGCGGCGGCAAGGAAATCAGCCGCTGGGTGAACAAGGTGGGCATGGAGCCGCACTTTGTCAATGGCCTGCGCGTGACCGATGAGCCGACGATGGAAATTGCCGAGATGGTGCTCAATAAGGTCAACAAGAGCCTGGTACAGTTAGTCAATGAGCTTGGCGTAAAGGCTGTGGGTATCAGCGGAAAAGACGGCATGCTGCTTCGCTGTGAAAAGAAGCTTTCTAAGGGCGAGGATATCGGTTTTGTCGGAGAGATCACCCAGGTGGATCCGAAAATCATCTATGATCTGTTGGAGAAGGATTTCCTTCCGATCATCTGCCCGATCGGTTCTGATGAGCATTATGCAAGCTACAACATCAATGCTGATGATGCAGCCTGTGCGATCGCCCGTGCGGTTCATGCAGAAAAGCTGGCATTTTTAACGGATGTGGAAGGCGTTTATCGGGATTTTGAGGATAAGGATTCCCTGATTTCCGAGATGACCGTAAAGGAGGCCCAGGAGTTTGTCGACAGCGGAAGCCTTGGCGGCGGTATGCTGCCGAAGCTGCAAAACTGTATCGATGCGATCCAAAACGGAGTATCCCGGGTGCATATCCTGGACGGACGCATTGCTCACTGCCTGCTTTTGGAGATCTTTACCAACCGTGGTATCGGCACGGCGATCTACAAAGACGGAGATGCGCGGTATTATCATGAGGAGAATAAGTAAAATACAAAGCATCGCTGAAATGTAAGAATTTTGCTTGGCTCCAAACAGCTACAAATTTTGTTTCTGCTTACACAAGCACACGAGCAGGAAGAAATCAAGAGGAGATACAAATGGAAAAACAGCAGTATATTGATCGTGCAGAGCACGTATTGTATAAAACCTACAACCGCTTTCCTGTGGTGTTTGACCACGGTGAGGGCGTAAAGCTGTACGACACAGACGGACAGGAATATCTGGACTTCGGGGCAGGAATCGCAGTCATGGGACTTGGCTACAGCTGCGATGAGGTCAAGACAGCAGTAAAAGAGCAGATGGATAAGCTCCCTCATGTTTCCAATCTGTTTTATAATGAACCGGCGATCAAGGCCGGTGAGAAACTTCTTGAGGTTTCCGGCATGGATAAGGTATTCTTTACCAACAGCGGTACCGAGGCTGTGGAGGGTGCGTTAAAGATTGCGAAGCGCTATGCCTACAATAAGGGCATGGCACCGGATTACGAGATCATTGCCATGAAGCATTCCTTCCACGGAAGAAGCATCGGAGCTCTGTCCTTAACCGGCAATGCGCATTATCAGGAACCCTTTGCTCCGCTGGTCCCGAATATCAAGTTTGCTCAGTTTAATGATCTGGACAGCGTAAAGGCTTTGTTTTCCGAGAAAACCTGTGCGGTCATTATGGAGACGATCCAGGGTGAGGGCGGCATCTATCCGGCAACAGAGGAATTCATCAAGGGAGTACGTGCCCTCTGCGATGAGCATGATGCCCTTCTTATGTTGGATGAGATCCAGTGCGGTATGGGACGCAGCGGCGAGATGTTTGCATGGCAGGGCTACGGCGTAAAGCCGGATGTCATGACTGCGGCAAAAGCTCTTGGAAACGGTGTGCCGATCGGTGCGTTCCTTGCCTGCGGAAAGGCTGCAACAGCTATGGTGCCGGGAGATCACGGAACCACCTACGGCGGCAACCCGTTAGTATGTGCTGCGGCAAACGCAGTCTTGGATGTATTTAAAGAAAAAGATATCGTCGGACATGTTAAAGAGATCGGTGCATATCTGTATACGAAGCTGGAAGAGGTTGTCTCAGAGTATGACTGTGTCATCGCACACCGCGGCAAAGGATTGATCCAGGGCCTGGAGTTTAACACAGCAGTGGGGTCGGTTGTTTCTACTGCACTCTCAGAACAGCATCTGGTCCTCATCAGTGCCGGAACCAACATCATCCGTTTTGTTCCGCCTCTCGTGATCGAGAAGGCCGATGTAGATGAGATGGTTGTGAGACTGAAGGCTGCCATCGAAGCAGCAGTAAAATAGAAAAAAGACCCGTGAACAGCATCCCTCGATGACTGTCACGGGTCTTTTTTAGAAAAATATTAGTTTTTTAATGCGGCTGCAGCCTCTTTCTGGAGTTCATCCGAGAGGATGGAGGTGCAGTGCGGGCAGCGTGTAGCTGCGATGGCAATCTTGGTTTTGCAGTACGGACATTCCTTTTCGGTCGGTTCTGTAGGCGGTGCCGGTTTCTTGTACAGCTTGTTTAACTGGCGGATGACAAGAAATACGACGAAGGCCATGATCAGGAAATTGATCAGCTGGGTCACAAAGAGACCGTAAGCAACCACGGAGGTCTGCTCCTTGGCTGCCTCTAAGGTAGCATAGTGCTCACCGTTTAAGGCGAGAAACATGTTGCTGAAGTCGATCTTTCCGGTGATCAGGCTTAAGGCCGGCATGACTACATTCTCAACCAGAGAGGTGATCAGTCCGTTGAAGGCGCCGCCGATGATCACAGCGACTGCCATGTCGATCATGTTGCCTTTCAGAGCGAAGGCTTTAAATTCTTCCAGGATCTTTTTCATAGGTAGTCCCCCTTGTAGGTTTGATAGAAACCAGTATAAAATCTGAAAAGGAAATTGTCAACGAAAATGAAACAGAGCTGCGCGTGGCTTTTTTTGCATTCCTGTGCTATACTGTATCAAAAATGTTGGGATCAAAAGGTATTTTGACCCCATTGATTGTGACAATGGAGGTTTGTTGATGATAGAAAAAGAATTGATGGGGCTGTGGCTGAACACACTGGCTTCGAAAAATCCGGTGCCGGGCGGCGGCGGTGCTTCCGCCATCGGTGGTGCCCTGGCAGCGGCCTTAGGGCAGATGGTGGCCAATTTAACGGTTGGAAAGAAAAAATATGCAGACGTGGAAGATACCATGCAGGAGCTGCTAAAGAAACTTCAAGCCTTGCAGGAGGATTTTCTGGATCTGGCCGATCAGGATGCAAAGGTTTTTGCACCGCTGGCAGCAGCCTACAGCCTTCCGGCAATAACGGAGGAGGAAAAACAAAATAAAGTACGCATTATGGAGGAAAACCTTCTGGCAGCAAGTCTGGTGCCGATTCGCATGATGGAAAAGGCTTCGGAAACGCTTGCATATCTGGAAATCCTTGGAGAAAAGGGAAGCCGCATGGCGGTATCGGATGTGGGCGTTGCCGTGCAATTTGCGCGGACTGCCTTAACCGGTGCAGTCATGAATGTGTATATCAATACAAAGTCCATGAAAAACAGAGAAAAGGCCGAAGAACTGAATAAAAAGGCGAATGAGCTTCTGGAAACAGGAACGAAGAAGGCGGATAAAATCTATAAAAAGGTATTGGAACAGCTGGTTTGATTTCGTTTACTTCGAAAACACATAAAGGGAGGAAATCCATGAGGGTATTAAAGGGCGCAGAGGTTTCTGCAAAGATTAAGGAAGAGGTGCAGGAAGCGCTGCAAAATTGCATCGGAGAGGCACCAAAACTGGCGATCATCCGTGTCGGCGAGAATCCGGATGATATGTCCTATGAGCGCGGTGCAACGAAAAAGATGGAAAATTTCGGACTGCGGGTGCAGTCTTATGTTTATCCGGCAGAGATCACGGATGCAGATTTCAAGGCCGAGTTTAAAAAGATCAACGAGGATCCGGATGTGACCGGAATCCTGATGCTGCGTCCGCTTCCGAAGCAAATCTGTGAGAAGGATATTGAGGCCATGATCGATCCGGGTAAGGATCTGGACGGAATTTCTCCTGTCAATATCGTAAAGGTCTTTGCGGGAGATGACAGCGGATTTGCTCCGTGTACGGCAGAGGCAGTCGTGGAGGTGCTGAAGACAGCAGAAATCTCGATGACCGGAAAACGTGTGACCATCGTGGGACGCAGCATGGTGGTGGGGAAACCGCTTTCCATGCTTATGGTAAAGGAAAATGCAACCGTGACCATCTGTCATACCAGGACGAAAGATCTGGCAGGTACCTGCCGTAATGCGGAAATCCTGGTAGCTGCAGCCGGACGGGCAAAAATGTTAAACAGAGATCATGTAGGACAGGATGCCGTGGTGATCGATGTGGGTATTAATGTGGATGAAAACGGAAAACTCTGCGGAGATGTGGATTACGAGGATATTCAGGATCTGGCACAGGCTGCCACTCCGGTTCCGGGCGGTGTCGGTGCTGTGACTACGGCAGTTTTGGCAAAGCATCTCGTGAGAGCAGCCGGACTGTAAATGGGAGGACAGGTTCATATGGAGATCAGAAAGGCCGGCATGGAAGATCTGCCGGAAATCTTAAAGCTTTACGCAGAGGCCAGGACATTTATGCAAAAGACCGGGAACGAAACGCAGTGGGGCAGCTCCTATCCGCCGACAGAGCGTGTGGAATCGGATATCCGGGTCGGAAAAAGCTATGTCTGTGAGGATCAGGGCGTGATGGCCGGAGTCTTTTATTTTTCGGAGGGTCCGGATCCGGATTATGCAAAGATCTATGAGGGCAGCTGGATCGGAACGGGAGATTACTATGTTATGCACCGGGTAGCAGCTCCGGGACGCGTGAAGGGAGCCGGTAGCTTTTGTATCCGCTGGTGTATGGAACACAGCAAGGGAGATCTTCGGATTGATACGCACAGGGACAACCTGCCGATGCAGCATGTCCTTGGAAAGCTTGGATTTCAAGAATGCGGAATCATCCATTTGGCAAACGGAAGTGAGCGGATCGCATTTGAGGCGGTATAAAAATTGTCTACAAACTTGTTTTTGCGGTAGCATTCCGCGGCCAAACATGCTAAGATGAAAGCACGGTATTTTACCAGAAACTGTAAACAAAGATACCGGAGAGGAGGCAGCAATTATGAGCAAAGTTATTACCATAAGCCGTGAATTCGGAAGCGGCGGCCGGGAAGTGGGGGTTCGGCTGGCAAAAAAACTTGGCATCCCGTTTTATGACAAAGAAATCATATCCATGGCGGCAGAGGACAGCAATATTTCGGAAGAAATATTTCACAGCCATGATGAGGTGATCGGAAACAAAGAACGGGTCGATCAGGATTATGTGTCTGTAGATCCCTTTGCTTTGTATGAGATTCCGGTATCCGATCAGGTCTTTATGGCCCAGTCTCAGATCATTAAGAAGCTGGCACAGGAGGGTCCCTGCGTTATCATCGGCAGATGCTCCGACATCCTGGTTGAGGATGGCTTTCATGTCTTTATCTGTGCGGGCATGAAGAAGCGCGTGGAGCGTATGCTGGCTTTGGAGCCGCAGGAAACTGCAAGAAAGATGGAAAACCGTATGCGTCAGATCGATCAGAAGCGTCGGGATTACTATCAGTATTACAGCGGCAATGAGTGGGGCAACCCGCGTAACTACCATCTGAGTCTGAACAGCGGAAAGCTTGGGGTAGAAAAATGTGTTGATATCATCCTGGAGAGTTTAAAGCTATATGAACAGTAAACAGGATATACAAGAAAATCGTGCTTCAAAGGAGAAGCAGACATTTGCGGTCAGCATGACAGAAGGATCACTCTGGAAAAATATCTTTCTGTTCAGCTGTCCGCTGATTTTTTCACAGCTTTTGGAGGTTATGTTTAACCTGAGTGATGTGGCTGTGGTGGGACGATTTGCAGATTACCGGGCGCTGGGCTCGGTGGGCTCCACAAGCCTTCTGGTAACGCTGTTTACCGGATTTCTCATTGGCATGGGCAGCGGTGTCAATGTCCGCGTGGCACATGGGCTGGGAGCCGGAAACCAGAAGGAAACCGAGGAGACGATCCATTCGTCCTTTTTGATCTGTCTTGTGACCGGACTGATCATCTGTGCGGTCGGAGTTTTCGGTTCGAAAACCTTTCTTCTGATGCTGAACACCAAAGAGGAATTGCTTAATGGGGCAGTCAACTATCTGAGGATCTATTCTCTGGGTATGCCGGCTCTTGGATTGTATAACTTTGGCAATGGTGTCATGAGTGCAAGAGGAGATACGAAGCGTCCGTTAGTTTACCTGTTTGTGGCAGGCATCCTGAATGTGGTCATGAACCTGGTCTTTGTAATAGGATTTCATATGGCGGCAGAAGGTGTGGCGATTGCCAGCGTGATGGCGCAGTATTTGTCTGCAGGTTTGATTTTGCATCACCTTTGGACCCGCAGGGATGTGTGCCGTCTTCGGTTTCATGAGCTTCGTTTTCATAAGGCAGCAGGCAAATCGGTTCTGATGCTTGGTGTGCCGGGAGGAATGCAGCAGGCCATCTTTGCGATCGCAAACCTCTTTGTGCAGGCCGGAGTCAATTCCTTTGATGCTGTCACGGTTTCCGGCAATGCGGCCGCAGCCAATACGGATCCGTTAGTTTATAATTCCATGTTTGCTTTTTATACGGCCTGTGCCAGCTTTATGAGCCGAAACCTGGGAGCCGGAAAGAAAGACCGGGTATTAAAAAGCTACTTGATCTGTCTGACCTATGCATTTTTGGTCGGAGCAGGTCTCGGAGGGCTGTTTTTGCTGTTCGGAGAACAGTTTTTATCACTGTTTGCAACAGAACCGGCAGTGATCCATGCAGGAAAGGAACGGCTGTATATCATGTCCTTCTCCTATGCTATGTCCACATTTATGGACGGATCCATTGCAGCATCCCGCGGAATCGGAAAGAGCATTCCGCCTACCATCATCGTAATCATGGGATCCTGTGTATTCCGTGTGATCTGGGTATTTACGGTCTTTGCCCATTTCCACACACTTACATCCCTGTATCTGCTCTATTTCTTCTCCTGGACGATCACAGGAGCGGCAGAAGTGGCATACTTCTGGCGAAGTTATCGAAAAATCAAGATTGCATAAAAAAGAGACTGTCGCACCTTATACCCGGCATTTACCGGAAGTAAGGACGCGACAGTCTCTTTTTTTCGTATCACGATTGATTAGTTTTCGGATTTTCCATGAAGATAAAAGCACACCCCGGCCACCAGAATGGCACCTCCGATGATATTTCCGATGGTTACAGGAATTAAATTGACAGTCACAAAGCTTCCCCAGTTCAATCCCGCCAGTTTTTCAGCATTCAGTCCGTAAAGCTCTTCGGCTTTCTGCACATAAGCAGGATTCTGTGCTGCAAAGATTCCGGCCGGGATATAGTACATATTGGCTACGCAGTGTTCAAAGCCTGATACGACAAAGGCCAGGATCGGGAAGAAAATGGCGAGTACCTTTCCGGCAATGTCCTTTGCTGCGGCTGCCATCAACACGGCAGCGCAGACCAGGATATTACATAAAGTACCGGAAAACAGAGCGTGCACAAAGTTTAATCCGGTTTTTCCGACGGCAGTTTTAATGGTATAAGCACCCAGGGCTCCGGCCGAGTAGTCATACTGACCGCTGTGGGCAGTCAGAAAAGCGATCAGCAGTGCACCGACAAAATTTCCGAGATAAACAATGACAAGTGTTCGCAAAAGACTTGCAAGATTCATACGCCCCTTCATAAAGGCCATGGACATCATACAGTCTCCGGTAAACAGTTCTCCTCCAACGAATACGATCATCATAAGCCCTACTGGGAAGATGCATCCGGCAAGCGTTCTTGCAATTCCTACATCAGAAATATTGTGCACAGCCAGGCTGCTTGATTGTGCACCCATGGCAATGAATGCACCGGCCATGATTCCAAGTACAAAAACACGCAGTTTTTTTGCGGCTGCCTTTGTGACGGCTGCATTGATATTAGCCGATACAACCTCGGCCGGGACATTTAATAACGACTGCATTTGATTTTCCTCCGGTTTTATCCTTATTACTCTGAATGATGTGCTATTTTTTTAACAAAAATATCGCAGGTAATCATAGCACAGTAAATTTTCCGACACAAGTTAAATATGGCTATTGAGAAAAAATGATCAGACACCGTGACCAAAGTTAGCTGAGACTTTTTCGAAAAACTGTGATAGAATAACTCTGATCTTTTTAGAACATTTTGAAAAGGCACGAGCAGATTTGGAGGCTGTGCCGGAAATACGGGAGAATGGATGATGAAATTTGCAGAGAGAATGAACCGGTTTGGAGAAGGCGTTTTCTCCAGGCTTGCAGAGATCAAACGTCAGAAACTGGAGGCAGGGGAGCCGGTAGTGGACTTAAGTATCGGTGCGCCGAATATTCCTCCCGCGCAGCATATTCTGGATGTGCTCTGTAAGGAAGCCGCTGATAAGAATAATTATATTTATGCGATTAATGACCAGAAGGATCTTTTGCAGGCTGTTTCCTCATGGTATGAACGCCGTTATGGTGTGAAACTGGATCCGGATACGGAAATCTGTTCCCTGCTTGGCTCTCAGGAGGGACTGGCACACATTGCCATGTCGATTGTGGATGAGGGCGAGCTGGTTTTGGTTCCGGATCCGTGCTATCCGGTTTTTGCAGATGGACCGAGGCTTGCCGGAGCAGAGCTTTACTATATGCCGCAGAAGAAGGAAAACGGCTATGTGATCCGCCTTTCTGATATTCCGAAGGAAGTAGCGCAGAAGGCAAAATTTATGGTTGTTTCCTATCCGAACAACCCGACTGCGGTCATGGCACCGGATTCCTTTTATGAGGAGTTAGTTGCCTTTGCAAAGAAATATGATATCATCGTTCTTCACGACAATGCTTACAGCGAGCTGGTGTTTGATGGAAAACACTGCGGAAGCTTCTTACAGTTTCCGGGAGCAAGGGAGGTTGGCGTAGAGTTTAATTCCCTGTCAAAAACTTATGGTCTGGCCGGCGCCAGGATCGGATTTTGCGTGGGAAATCCCGAGGTCGTGAAGTATTTGAAACTGTTAAAATCCAACATGGATTACGGTATGTTTTTGCCGCTTCAGAAGGCAGCCATCGCAGCCATCGCAGGAGATCAGTCCTGTGTGGAGACAACCCGTGCGGCCTATGAGAAGCGCCGGGATGTGCTCTGTGACGGATTAAATGCCATCGGCTGGAAAATTCCGAAGCCGGAGGCCACTATGTTTGTATGGGCTCCGATCCCGGAAAACTTTATAAGCTCCGAAGCATTTGCAGTAGAACTGGTAAAGCGCAGCGGTGTTCTGGTAACGCCGGGAAGTGCCTTCGGTCCGTCTGGAGAGGGTTATGTACGCATGGCTCTGGTGCAGGATGAACCGGCATTAAAGGAGGGCATTGCAGCTATTGATGCCTGCGGGATCCTGAAGTGAAAATCAAAAAAAGGAACATAATACATGAGTCAGAATTATAAGATGATCCTGCAGTATGAAGGTACCCGGTACGACGGATGGCAGAAGCAGGGCAACACGGACAATACCATCCAGGGAAAACTGGAAAAGGTACTGGAGCGTATGACCGGTTTTTTCGTGGAGGTGCATGGATCGGGTCGCACGGATGCCGGGGTGCATGCGGCCGCTCAGGTGGTGAATTTTCACCTGCCGGATAACTGGAAACCAGAAAACTTGGAAAAGGTGTCTGTATCCGGCACAAGACAGCGCGAAGCTTTAAAATCCGGTGAAAATAACAAACCTGAGGAGAAATGGATCAAGGCTTATTTGAATCAGTATCTCCCGGATGACATCGCTGTAACGGAATTAACCTCTGTGCCGGAACGTTTTCACAGTCGTTTAAGTGCAGTGAAGAAGATTTACACCTATCAGATTGAGACCGGTACGAAGCGTGATGTATTTCTTCGAAGAACTTGTTATGGCTTAGGGCAGCCGCTGAATGTAAAAGCCATGCAGGAGGCGGCAGCGCTTTTAACCGGAACGCATGATTATAAGAGCTTCTGCGGCAATAAGAAAATGAAAAAATCCACGGTACGGACCATTTATCGTATCGAGATCAGACAGGAACCGGGCAGCAGTCTTGTGAAGCTGGAATTTGAAGGAAACGGATTTTTACAGAATATGGTGAGGATCCTGACCGGAACTCTGATCGAGGTGGGACTTGGAGAGCAAGACGCGAAAAGTATGCCGGAAATTCTTGCGGCAATGGATCGTCAGGCAGCCGGATATACAGCACCGGCAGAAGGACTCTGTCTGAAACAGGTGTTTTATGAGTAATACAATACGTGAATGGATTCTTAGACATACGGCATAAGAAAGGTATGGCGCTGCAAAGGCTATGATGGATTTACTGGTAAGACGATTTATAAAAGATTATGAAAAGGTAGAGAACGCCAAGGTGCGGACGGCTTACGGCATGTTGGCCAGCATCACGGGAATCTGCTGCAACCTGCTTTTGTTTGGCGGCAAGCTGTTTGCGGGACTAGCAGTAAACAGTATTTCCGTGATGGCGGATGCCTTCAACAACTTATCGGATGCAGCCTCCTCGATCATCGGCTTTGTGGGGGTCCGCATGGCGGAAAAACCTGCCGATGAGGAGCATCCCTTCGGTCACGGACGCATGGAATATATTGCCGCCTTTGTGGTTGCCTTTCTGGTCATTCAGGTGGGATTTTCTCTCTTGAAAACTTCCCTTGGAAAGGTGCTGCATCCGGAGGTCATCAGCTTCAGCTGGCTTTCGGTCGGGATTCTGATTTTTTCTGTGATGGTGAAACTCTGGATGGCTTCCTACAACCGAAAACTTGGAAAACGGATCAATTCCACGGTCATGATGGCTACTTCGGCAGATTCCCTGGGCGATGTGGCGGCCACCTCTGCCACCATGGTGTCCCTCCTGGTGTTTCGTTTCTTCCATATCAATGTAGACGGGATCATCGGTCTGGTAGTTTCTGTTCTTGTACTGATCGCGGGCATTAATATTGCAAAGGACACCCTGGCTCCGCTTCTCGGACAGGCGATCGAACCGGAGGTATATCACAGAATTACCGATTTTGTAGAGAGCTATGACGGCATCATCGGCAGCCATGACCTGATCGTGCACAACTATGGGCCGAGCCGCAGTATGGCTTCCATCCATGCAGAGGTGCCGAGTAAGGTGGATATCGAAATTTCTCATGCGGTTGTGGATCAGATCGAGCGGGATGCCTTAGAAAAGCTGGGCATCTTTCTTGTTATCCACATGGATCCGGTCGAAACAGACAATGAGCTTGCAGCGGTATTAAAGGAAATGACGATCGATGTGATCCTTCATCTGGATCATCGTCTGACCCTTCATGATTTTCGTATCGTTCCGAGTGCGGCAAGGATCAATCTGATCTTTGATCTGGTCGTGCCGCGTGATTATACCAAAGCGATGCGCGAGGAATTGACCAGGCAGGTGTGCGAACGGGTGCGGGAGAGAGACAGCCGCTGCGCCTGCATTGTAACGGTGGAAAACAGCTATCAGCAGGAAGAAAAAACTTTTTGAAAACTTTTTAAAAAAGTGCTTGACCTAATCGCTGTATTCGTATATAATAATCCTCGTTGCAGCGATGGGCTATCGCCAAATGGTAAGGCAACGGACTCTGACTCCGTCATTTCAAGGTTCGAATCCTTGTAGCCCAGTTTAAAAACTTCATATCCGATTTGATTATTGGGCTATCGCCAAATGGTAAGGCAACGGACTCTGACTCCGTCATTTCAAGGTTCGAATCCTTGTAGCCCAGTTTAAAAACTTCATATCCGATTTGATTATTGGGCTATCGCCAAATGGTAAGGCAACGGACTCTGACTCCGTCATTTCAAGGTTCGAATCCTTGTAGCCCAGCTTCCAGGGTCTCCGCAATGCGGAGGCCTTTTTGCTATATAGAAAATTCACCCTATAAATCAAAAACGGTCCGCGAGGATGCGCACTCCTTTATTTCATTTTTACAGAAAAACAGTTGTGAATCCGAGAGGAATGTGAGATAATAGGGAACGATTTCCAGTTGCAGCTTGAGGCGTGACGGAGTCGGTATGACCGGAAGGAGGGTCAGACATGTATTCGTTTGACAGCAGAGTGCGTTACAGTGAAGTGGATGAAGACCGGAAGCTTTCTCTGACCGGAGTAATCAATTATATGCAGGATTGTTCGACTTTTCAGTCGGAGGATCTGCACAGGGGAATTGATTATCTGACACAGAAGCATCGGGCATGGCTGTTATCTTCCTGGCAGATCGTTATTGATCGCTATCCGAGGTTGGGTGAGCGCATTGAGGTGAGCACCTGGCCTTATGCCTTTAAGGGCATTTACGGATACCGCAATTTTACGATCCGGGATTCGGAAAAAAATTACCTGGTACGAGCGAACTCGAATTGGTTCTTCTTTGATACAGAGCAAGGAATTCCTGCCCGTGTAGGCGAAGAGGATGTCCGGGGATACGGTGTGGGTCAGGAGGAAAAGCTTTCCATGGACTATGCACCAAGGAAAATCCAGCTTCCGGCAGAGTATGAGGAATATCAGGCCACGATGGTGGCGGCGCATCATATTGATACTAACCATCATGTCAACAATGCCCAGTATGTGGAAATCGCACGCGAGGTGCTGCCGGCAGGACTCATCATCCGGGAAGTCCGGGTGGACTACAAAAAGGCGGCGGTGCTTGGCAATCAGATCATTCCGCGCGTCAGCGTGGAGGCAGGCTGCTATACCATAGCCCTGTGCGATACCAAAGGACAGCCTTATGCAGTTGTATGGCTGCGTACGAGCTGATGAGCGGTCGTGAGGGAACGACCAGAAAGAGAGACCAGATGATTGAATTAGGAAAGATACAGCCCCTTATAGTTCAAAGAGAAAAAGAATTCGGAGTGTATCTTGGCGAGAAGAAAGAGGATAAGAACTCCGTGCTTCTGCCGAAAAAACAGGTGCCGGAGGGCACGAAGATCGGAGATACCCTGGAAGTGTTTGTATACAAGGATTCCCAGGATCGTCTGATCGCAACAACCAACCACCCGAAGCTTCAGGTGGGAGAAACAGCAGTATTGACTGTCAAGGATGTGGCAAAGATCGGAGCCTTCCTGGATATGGGACTGGAAAAGGATCTGCTGCTTCCGTTTAAAGAACAGAATCATAAGGTGCGTCAGGGAGAAAACTGCCTGGTAGCCCTTTATGTAGACAAGAGCCAGAGACTGGCTGCTACCATGAATGTGTATTCCTATATGAGTGCAGAGTCTCCGTATCAGAAGGATGACAAGGTGCAGGGAACCATTTACGAGATTAACGAGAATCTTGGAGCCTTTGTTGCCGTAGACAATCGGTTTTACGGACTCATTCCGAAAAAGGAGCTCTATGGAGATTTCCATCTCGGAGATGTGATCGAGGCTCGTGTGGTGAAGGTGCGCGATGACGGAAAACTGGATCTGAGCCCGCGCCAGAAGGCTTATATGCAGATGGATGAGGATGCAGAGCTGGTTTTAAAGGTCATTGATGAGTTTGACGGTGTGCTTCCGTTTAACGACAAGGCAAGACCGGAGACCATCATGCGGGAATTTAAACTGAGCAAGAATGCGTTTAAGCGTGCAGTCGGGAAATTACTGAAGGAACGAAAAATCCGTATTACGGAGAAAACCATAGAGAGAATATAGGAGGATAGTTTTGGACACGATAGAATACTATAATAAGTATGCGTCGCGAATTTTTGAGGATACGGTAGATCGGGACATGGAGTCACAGCGAGAGGATTTTTTAGAGGAACTCCGCGAGATTGACGGCGATACCATCCTGGATCTCGGATGCGGCTCCGGCCGCGACAGCCTGGCTTTTTACGAGCAGGGCTTTGACGTGACTCCGCTTGATGCATCGGAAGAGATGTGCAAGCTGGCGGAGATTCACACGGGCTTGGAAGTACTGTGCATGGATTATGAAGAGATGGAGTTTGACGATGCCTTTGACGGCATCTGGGGCAGCGAAGCTCTCATCCATGTGCCGGAGGACGAGCTGCCGGATATCCTGGAAAAACTGACCGAGGCATTGTGCCAGAACGGAATCCTATTCCTTTCCTTTCAGGAAGGAGACTTTGAGGGACAGAGGAGCGGACGATATTTCTGCGAATACAGCAGAGAAGAACTGGAACGGATCATAAAGGAAACCGGCCGCCTGAAAATCTTAAAAATCTGGACAACAGAGGATGAAGACAGAGACGAGGGATCGAAGCTTCTGAACGTGCTTGCAAAAAAAATCTCCTGATTGATAACAGGAAATTGCACAACGAGAGAGAGTCAAAGTTGGACATGATGCACAAGTTTTTGCCATCATGTGTGGCTTGAAAGGTGTTTGAAATGGTGGTTTTATTGAATATAGACAATAAAACCATAAAAAAAGCAGGCAGGTATTGGATACTTGCTTGCTTTTTTCTGCAAAGTGCATTAAAATATACAATATGGGTTCTCTCAGGTTTGTGAGATTTTACAAAATGGGGCGGCATTACGAAATTAGGATTAAGGAGTGAATATTATGATTTCAAACCAGATTCTTCAGACAACCATTGACGGACTGAAGGGGATCACCAGGATTGACCTGTGCATCTGTGATACAGAGGGAAAGGTATTGGCTTCCACATTCCCGGAGGCAGAAGAGTACGAAAATTCGATCCTTTCTTTTGTGGAATCACCGGCCGACAGCCAGGTTATCCAGGGATATCAGTTCTTCAAGGTGTTCGATGAACATCAGCTGGAATACATCCTGCTTGCAAAGGGCAGCAGCGATGATGTTTATATGGTAGGAAAGCTGGCGGCATTCCAGATCCAGAATCTTCTGGTAGCTTACAAAGAGCGCTTTGATAAGGATAACTTTATCAAAAACCTGCTCCTTGACAACCTGCTGTTAGTAGACATTTATAACCGTGCAAAGAAGCTGCATATTGAGACAAATGTGCGCAGAGTTGTATTCTTGATCGAGACCAAACAGGAGAAGGATGTCAATGCTCTTGAGACTGTGCGCAGTCTGTTTGCAACCAAGACCAAGGATTTTATTACTGCGGTGGATGAAAAGAACATCATCCTGGTGAAGGAAGTAAAACCGAATGAGGATTATGCGGATCTGGAAAAAACAGCCAATGTCATTCTTGACATGCTCAGCTCAGAGGCCATGACTCGCGTGCGTGTATCCTACGGTACCGTGGTCAATGATATCAAGGAGGTTTCCCGTTCCTACAAGGAAGCGAAGATGGCTCTGGATGTCGGAAAGATCTTTTATAACGGAAAGAATGTGGTTGCATACGGAACCCTTGGAATCGGCCGTCTGATCTATCAGCTGCCGCTGCCGTTATGCCGCATGTTTATCCGCGAGATCTTCGACGGCAAGTCTCCGGACGAATTTGACGAGGAGACACTGACCACCATCAACAAGTTTTTTGAAAACAGCCTGAATGTATCGGAAACATCCCGTCAGCTCTATATTCACAGAAATACCCTGGTATATCGTCTGGACAAGCTTCAGAAGAGTACCGGTCTGGATCTGCGTGTTTTTGAGGATGCGATCACCTTCAAAATTGCGCTGATGGTTGTAAAGTATATGAAATATATGGAGAACCTGGATTATTAATCATGATAGAAATTCGTAATATAAGCAAAACATATGATAACGGAAGCAAGGCGCTTAAGGACATTGATATCTCCATCCAGGACGGAGAGTTTGTCTTTATCATGGGAAGGAGCGGATCGGGAAAGTCAACCCTGATCCGTCTCCTGTTAAAGGAAGCAGAACCATCCACCGGGAACATCGTGGTCAACGATATGGATCTTCAGAAAATGCCCCGTCGATATATCCCCAAATATCGCAGACGCCTCGGAGTGGTCTTTCAGGACTTCCGCCTGTTAAAGGATCGCAATGTATTTGAAAATGTGGCATTTGCCCAGCGCGTGGTAGGTGCTTCCTCAAGAAAAATCCGGGAAGAGGTTCCCCGCATGTTAAAGCTTGTGGGATTATCCTCAAAGTATAAGTCGTTTCCGCATCAGCTTTCCGGAGGAGAACAGCAGCGTGTGGCCATTGCCCGGGCTCTGATCAACCGGCCTGAGGTACTTCTTGCCGATGAACCGACCGGAAATCTGGATCATGAAAATGCAACAGAGATCATGAAGCTTTTAGAGCGGATCAATGCACTTGGAACAACGGTTGTGGTCGTAACCCACAGTCAGGAAATTGTAGACCAGATGGGCAAGCGTGTCATTACCCTGAATAAGGGACGTCTGGTGAGTGACGAGAGAAAGGGCGGATCTGACCGTGAAGATTAGTACATTTTTGTATTGCATAAAAGAGGGTATGAAAAATATATGCAGAAACATCTGGTTTTCGCTTGCTTCTGTGGCGACGATTTCTGCATGTATTTTTTTGTTTTGCCTGTTTTTTTCCATTATCGCAAATATTCAGTATATGGTGAAGCATGTAGAGAGTACGGTGGGAATCACAGTACTGTTCAATGAAGATCTGTCGGAGGAGGATATCCAGAGTCTCGGCGAGGTGATCCACCAGAGACCGGAAATCCGTGAAATGTATTATATTTCTGCGGAGGATGCCTGGAACTCCTTTAAGGAAGAGTATTTTGCAGGGCACGAAGAACTGGCAGAGGGCTTTGCAGAGGATAACCCGTTGGCGGACTCCGCCTCTTATGTGATCTATTTAAACGATATTTCACAGCAGGATGAGGTGGTTTCCTACCTGCAGGGACTTGACGGGGTGCGTCAGGTCAATTATTCCAATTCTGCGGTAGCCGGATTTTCCGGATTTAACCGGGTGATCGGTGTTTTGTCATCGCTGATCATCGGTGTACTTTTGGCAGTATCCTTATTCTTGATTAACAATACGATTTCGGTGGCGGCGGCATTTCGCAGACAGGAGTGTCAGATCATGCGCCTCATCGGTGCAACGAATTTTATGATCCGTGCACCGTTTATCGTGGAAGGTGTGATGATCGGTTTGATCGGAGCGCTGATTCCTCTGGTGGGAGATTACTTCCTTTATACAAGGGGGATCGTGTATCTGTCGGAACGCTTCCATGTGCTGTCTAATCTGTTTTGTTTTGTTCCGGTCGAGCAGATCTATCCGCTTATGATCGGTGCAGCCCTGATCCTCGGAGTGGGAATCGGATTTTTCGGAAGCTTTTTTACCATCCGCAAGTATATGAAGGTGTAATGATGCATAGAAATAAATGGAAAAAAATGCAGAAACGTATGCTGGCAGCGGTGCTTGGTTCTGTACTTGCCCTGTCTTCCTTTCAAACGGTGTACGCGACAAAGCAGGATGTGGAGATTGCCAAAAAGAAGGTAAGCTCCATTGAAGAAGAAAAGAAAAAGGTACAGGCTACCATCAAAAACCTGGAAGGCTTAAAAAATGATACCGCAGCTTACGTAAAAGAACTCGACAGCAATCTTTCAAAGCTGGAAGGAGAGTTAGATGATCTTGCAAACCAGATCCAAACAAAGGAACAGGAGATTACGGATACCGGTGTTGCCTTAGAAGCGGCGAAGGAAACCGAAAACAAACAGTATGCGGATATGAAGCTGCGCATCAAATACATGTATGAGCGCGGCAATACCAGCTACATTGATATGCTGTTTCAGTCAGAGGATATGGTTCAGCTTATGAACCGCGCGGAGTATATCAACAAGATCTCCGATTATGACCGCAAACAGCTGGATGAGTACGAAGCAACCAGACAGACGATCGCAGAGGAAGAAGAAAAATTGAAAAACGATCGGGAACAGCTCTTGGATATGCAGGAACAGACAAAAGCCAAGCAGGCCTCCGTGCAGACGCTGCGTACCCAGAAAAATAAGGAGCTGCAAAGCTACCAGGGGCAGATCAATACCGCCCAGAGCCAGGTAGACCAGTATAATGCCGATCTGGCTGCCCAGGAGAACAAGATCAAACAGATCGAGGCAGAGATCAAGCGCAAGGAGGAAGAGGAGAGAAAGAAGGCGGAGGCTGCCAAAAAGGCGGCAGAGGAGGCCAGAAAAAAGGCAGAAGCAGAGGGCAAAAAGGTCTCTGCAACCGAAAAGGCTGCATCCTATAACGTGAGCAGCCTCGGAAGCATCAGCTTTACATGGCCCTGTCCGTCCAGCAGCAGGATCACCTCCGGCTTCGGAAGCAGAACATCACCGACCAAGGGGGCATCCAGCAATCATCAGGGCATTGATATCTCAGCTTCCACCGGAGCAGCTGTGGTAGCAGCAGCTTCCGGTACCGTCGTGGTATCTACCTACAGCTATTCGGCAGGAAATTATATCATGATCAGCCATGGCGGCGGGATCTATACAGTATATATGCATTGCTCCAAGCTTTTAGTTTCGGAGGGCGCCACGGTAAAACAGGGGCAGACCATTGCAAAGGTAGGCTCTACTGGTTATTCGACCGGCTCTCATTTGCATTTCGGCATTCGCTCCGGCGGACGTTATGTAAATCCACAGTCCTATGTGAGTCCGTAAAAGGACAGGCCGCCAAGCGGTGACCGCAGAATGAAAGACAGACGAGGTGACATCATTGGAAAAAGAGAATCAGGACAGGATGAAATTTTGGAAAGGAGCGTTGGCGGGAGCTCTTGTAACCGCTGTGGCAGGGTGTGGGGTCCTGACCGGCATTTCCCTGGCCGGACGCACGACAACACCAAAGCAGCAGAGTACGGCAGCGGTAAGCACCGGCAGCAATGCGGTGCGGACTCAGATCAACTTAAAGCAGGTGGATGCAAAGCTTTCCGTGCTGCAGCAGATCGTTGACCGGTATTTTTTGTTTGACGAGGATGCTGAGCAGATGGAGACTGGCATTTACAAAGGAATGATGGCCGGACTCGATGACCCCTATACAGTTTATTATACGCCGGACGAATACAGCTCCCTGACGGAAGAGACCAGCGGTCTGTATTGTGGCATCGGTGTTCTGGTCAGCAAAAATGTACAGACCGGAGCTGTGACGGCACTGCGTGTTTTTCCGGGATCGCCGGCAGAAGAAGCAGGGATGCAAAAAGGTGACATTCTCTATAAAGTTCAGGATGTTTCCGCGACAGAGGAAGAACTGGATATCCTGGTTCAGGAGTATATCCGCGGAGAGGAAGGCACCTATGTGGATGTGACCGTTCTTCGGGGAACGGAGGAGATCCCGCTCCATATCGAACGCCGGATGGTAGAGGTGGCTACGGTAGAGCACGAGATGCTTCCGGATCAGACTGGGTATGTAGAGGTGAGTCAGTTTGATACCGTGACAGCAGAACAGTTTATCGCAGCGGTGTCGGATCTGGAAGCACAGGGCATGGAACGCCTGGTCATCGACCTGCGCGATAATCCGGGAGGGGTAGTAACCTCCTGCGTGGAGATGGCTTCCTACATTCTTTCGGAAGACCGGTATGACGGTGTGATCCTTTCTACTGCGACAAAAGAGGGAGAGCAGGAACGGTACTACTGCAAGGATGGAACGATCCGCCATGATATCAAGGGAACGGATACAGAAGACGGCATCTTTCCGAAGACGGATGATCATGAGTTAAAGATACCGATCGCGGTGCTTATCAACGGACAGTCCGCCAGCGCAGCAGAGGTGTTTGCCGGTGCCCTGCAGGATTATGGTGCAGCAGTGTTAGTCGGAACCACTTCGTTTGGAAAGGGGATCGTGCAGAGTGTGATCCCGCTTACCGATGGCTCCGCAGTAAAGATCACAACCGCCCATTACTATACTCCGGCCGGGCATGACCTTCACAAAAAAGGCCTGACTCCGGATGTGGAGGTGGAACAGAAACTCGACGAAGATCTTGTCGGGCAGTACGATATCCCGCTTGACCGGGATAATCAGGTACAGGCCGCGATCGAGGCATTAAATAAATAAAGAGAGGAAGAACAGTTATGAAGATCAGAGACATTCTTGCAAAAGGTGAGCCGACCCTTTCCTTTGAGGTATTTCCGCCGAAAACAGAAGACAAATATGAATCCGTGGAGCAGGCAGCTTTTGAGATTGCAAAGCTGGATCCGGCATTTATGAGTGTGACCTATGGTGCAGGCGGCGGAACCAGCCAGTATACCGTAAATATTGCAGCTTCCTTAAAAGCCAAGGGTGTGACACCGCTTGCACATCTGACCTGCGTTTCCTCCACCAGAGAAAAGGTTCATTCCGTTTTGGATCAGTTAAAGAATCAGGAAATTGAGAATGTACTTGCGCTGCGCGGTGATATTCCGAAGGACGGAAAGGTGGAGCATGACTATCGTTATGCCTCTGAACTGATCGCTGAGATCAAGGCTTCCGGAGATTTCTGCATCGGTGCAGCCTGCTACCCGGAGGGACATGTGGAGTCCGCCAACAAAACAGAGGACATTCTGCACTTAAAAGAAAAGGTAGAGGCCGGATGTGACTTTGTAACCACACAGATGTTCTTTGATAATAACATTTTGTATAATTATCTGTATCGTATCCGGGAAAAAGGAATTACGGTTCCGGTCATCGCAGGCATTATGCCGGTGACCAATGTGGCTCAGATCAAGCGGATCTGCTCCATGTCCGGAACCTACCTTCCGGCACGGTTTAAAGCAATCGTAGACCGTTTCGGCGACAACCCGGCTGCCATGAAGCAGGCCGGTATTGCCTATGCCACCGAACAGATCATTGATCTGATCGCAAACCATGTAAACGGCATCCACGTTTATTCCATGAACAAGCCGGATGTGGCAGCGCAGATCAAAAACAGTCTGTCCGATATCATCTGATTAAAATCCACACGGAGAGAACAGGATTCATGAAAGAACGTTTTTGCTGGAATGATGGGGAACTGCTGCGCTATCTGGGGATGAAACATGGCGCAGCACCGGATCAAAACATAGAAGATCTGATCCGGCAGTGCAAGGAGGAGTTAGAAGAGGCGGCATCTTTTCGCGTGGTCTGGAGGGAGTATCCGTTGACGATACAGGATCACTGGATCGATATGACCTGTCTTCAGACCCAGAGCAAAAGTCTGGAACGGAATCTGAAGGACTGTGAACGGATCCTTTTATTTGCGGCTACGCTGGGAAGTCAGGTGGATGTACTGCTTCATCGTTACGGCAGGATTCAGATGAGCAAGGCTGTGGTTATGCAGGCTGCATCGGTAGCCATGCTGGAGACCTTCTGTGATGAACAGAATCAGAAGCTCAAAGAGGAATACGAGGCTCGGGGGTGGTATCTGCGCCCGCGCTTCAGTCCCGGATATGGAGATTTTCCTTTGGAATGCCAGAAACAGATCGCTCCGGCTCTGGAGCTTCAAAAACGGATCGGGGTGACATTGACAGACAGCCTTTTGATGGCGCCGTCCAAATCTGTGACGGCGGTCATTGGTGTGAGCCGTCTTTCAAGAAACTGTACGGTAAAGGGGTGTGAGGTCTGCGGCAAGCGGGATTGTGCATATCGCAGATGAGAAAGTCAAAATGCAAAGGAGTCTGAGTATGGAGATATTACAGGAATTACAGAACCGGATCCTGTTTTGCGACGGAGGAATGGGAAGCCTTTTACAGGAGGCAGGACTGAAGCCGGGGGAGCTTCCGGGCACCTGGAACATCACCCATCCTGAGGAATTAGTCAGGATCCATAAGGCTTACCTTGAGGCGGGAGCAGACATTGTGACCACCAATACCTTCGGGGTAGACCGACTAAAATATAATGAAACAACGCCGTTTCAGCTGGAGCCGGTCATCCGGGCGGCTGTAAAAAATGCAAAGGAAGCCATCCGCCAGAGCGGGAAACAGGCATGGATCGGACTTGATATGGGGCCTACCGGAAAGCTGTTAAAGCCCATGGGGGATCTTGCTTTTGAGGATTGCTGTGCGATCTACCGAGAGGTGGTCGAGATCGGCGCGGATGCCGGAGCGGACTTTATCCTGATCGAGACGATGAGTGACAGCTATGAGACTAAGGCAGCGGTTTTAGCTGCCAAGGAGGGCTGTGATCTTCCGATTTTTGTAACGGTTACCTTCGATGAGCGCGGAAAGCTTTTGACCGGCGGAAGCCCTGCCTCGATCGTAGCAATGTTAGAGGGACTGGGAGTCGATGTCGTAGGCATGAACTGCGGCCTCGGTCCGATCCAGATGAAGGACATCTTAAAGGACATCCTTCAGGTGTCCTCGGTTCCGGTCATGATCAATCCAAACGCAGGACTTCCGAGAAGTGAGAACGGAAAAACCGTATACGATATTGATGCGGCTCATTTTGCAAAGACGGTGGAGGAAATTGTCGATATGGGAGCCAGGATCGTGGGCGGCTGCTGCGGTACCACACCGGAGCATATCCGCATGGTGCATGCGCTCTGCTGTGAAAAAACACCGGTACCGGTCACAAAGAAAAACCGCACTGTGGTATCCTCCTTTTCCCAGGCTGTAGAAATCGGGAAAAATCCGGTCATCATCGGAGAACGCATCAATCCGACGGGAAAATCAAAATTCAAGCAGGCTCTGCGCGATCATAATCTGGAATATATCCTTCGGGAGGGAGTGACCCAGCAGGATCATGGCGCCCATGTTTTGGATGTAAACGTAGGTCTTCCGGAAATCGATGAGCCGTCCATGCTGGAGGAGGTGGTAAGGGAGCTGCAGAGCATCCTTGATCTGCCGCTTCAGTTGGACACCACGGACCCTGTGGCGATGGAGCGGGCTATGCGTGTATACAACGGAAAACCGCTCATCAACTCCGTAAACGGAAAAGAAGAATCCATGCGCACGGTTTTTCCGCTGGTGAAAAAATACGGTGGCGTTGTGGTAGCGCTGGCGCTGGATGAAGACGGAATCCCGGAAACAGCCGAGGGACGCATCCGGGTAGCAAAGAAAATCTACGATACTGCGGCATCCTACGGCATCGGATCAGAGAACATCATCATTGACGCCCTGTGTTTGACGGTAAGCTCTGACAGCCAGGGAGCGATCACAACCCTGGAAACTCTGCGGCGCGTACGGGATGAACTGCACGGGAAAACCATTTTGGGTGTATCCAATATTTCCTTTGGACTGCCTCAGCGTGAGATCATCAACGCAGCGTTTTTCACCATGGCCATGCAGAACGGACTGAGCGCTGCGATCATCAACCCGAATTCCGAGGCCATGATGCGTGCATATTACAGTTTCCGTGCCCTGATGAACTTAGATCCGCAGTGCAGTGAATATATTTCCGTTTACAGCGGCCAGGTGGCAAGCCTCGGCCAGAGCGCGGTGACAAGCGCGTCAAACAGTCAGGGAGGCACAGCCGGGGGAGCAACCTCAGATCTGCATACCAGTATTGTGAAGGGCCTTAAGGATCAGGCCGTGCATGATGCCAGGGCACTTTTGGAAACCCAGGATGCCCTGGATGTGATCAACAGCCAGATCATACCGGCTCTGGACGTAGTCGGAAAGGGCTTTGAGAAGGGAACCATGTTCCTTCCGCAGCTTTTGATGAGTGCGGAGGCAGCAAAGGGCGCTTTTGAAGTCATCAAGGAAAAAATGGATGCAAACGGCCAGAAGCAGGAAAAGAAGGGCACCATCATCCTGGCTACGGTCAAGGGTGATATCCACGATATCGGAAAAAATATCGTAAAGGTTCTTCTGGAAAATTACAGCTACGATGTTTTGGATCTGGGTAAGGATGTTCCACCGGAAACCATCGTGGAGACTGCGGTGGAAAAACACATTCAGCTGGTGGGGCTTTCTGCTCTTATGACGACTACTGTGCCAAGTATGGAGGAAACCATCGTGCAGCTTCGCAAGGCAGCACCGTGGGCGAAGGTGATGGTAGGCGGTGCCGTGCTGACCCAGGAGTACGCAGATACCATGGGTGCAGACCAGTACTGTCGTGATGCCATGGCCTCTGTGAATTATGCAGAGCGCGTTTTCGGCGTGTAGAGTGTAACGACCCCGGAGGCTGGTTCTGAATAGTTACGAAAGTTTTAAGAAAATAGACATTGAATCTCCGACCTGTCTGTATTACACTGGGTCACACAGCCTTATGTGAACAGACAGGACGGAGATTTTTTAATTCATAGGAAACTGCGTCCTATGAATCAAAAACGCTCCGCGAGGATGCGCCAAGGCACATTCTTTTTAAGTTTTATAGTACTTGTATTTGCGGACTGCTTTCGGTAAAATAGAACCAGGCTGAATCTGGGATTCTCTTTGGAAACGGAGAGAAGAACATGAAAAAGAAACGAGTTACTATTTTCAAATGGCTGGTGCTTGCTGTCTGCCTTTTTACAGCAGGCTTGTTTTACAGTTTCCACGGTGCCGGTACTTCAAAAGAGTCCGTTACCGTGCAGAAGCAAGGAGCATCTTTGACAGAGGGTTCTTTGGAAACGGAGAAAGAAAGCACCAAAGAAGATTCGGAAAGTGCTTTTGATGGTATCGAAAAAAAAGAAAATGCAGAAACTTTGGAATCCAAACCGGAGAAAGAAGAATCAGAAGCTCTTTTGTTGTACTATGTCTACGTTTGCGGAGAGGTTGCATCACCCGGAGTATACAGGCTCCCTGAGGGTTCACGGATTTTTGAGGCTGTGAATCAGGCCGGAGGTTTTACGGATCAGGCAGCAGAATCCTGGCTCAATCTGGCAGAACCGGTTACGGATGGCATGAAACTGGAGGTTCCGTCCAAAGCTCAGGTGAAGGATTCCTCCTGGCTTTCTGAAAACCATACAAAAACAGAATCAGCAGGCGGAGGGAACCTGACATCCGCGGTGCCGATGCCTGCTTTGGTTAATCTTAATACGGCATCGTTAGAAGAGCTGATGACCTTAAAGGGCATCGGACAATCGCGGGCAGAGGATATCATCCGGTACCGCAAGGAAGCCGGAGGCTTTTCGAAAATAGAAGACATCATGAAGGTGCCCGGCATCAAGGATGCAGCCTTTCAAAAAATCAAAGAAAATATTACAGTATAGGGATAGGTGAAAACATGTCAAGGATTCTGGTGGTGGATGATGAAAAACTGATCGTAAAGGGCATCCGGTTCAGTCTGGAGCAGGATGGAATGGAGGTAGACTGTGCTTACGACGGAGAAGAGGCAATCAATCTGGCAAAGAAAAAGGAGTATGATGTCGTCCTTCTGGATGTCATGCTTCCAAAGTATGACGGATTTGAAGTATGCCAGGCAATCCGGGAATTTTCGGAGATGCCGATCATCATGCTGACTGCCAAGGGAGGAGACATGGACAAGATCCTGGGACTGGAATACGGTGCCGACGACTATGTGACCAAGCCCTTTAACATTCTGGAGGTAAAGGCACGCATCAAGGCGATCATGCGCAGAAATGCAAGAAAATCTGCAAAGGCCAAAGAAGCGGAAAATAAGATGGTTACAGCGGGGGATCTGAAGCTTGACCGGGAAGGCCGCAGGGTCTTTATTGGAGAAAAAGAGATCAATCTGACGGCCAAGGAATTTGACCTTCTCGAGCTTTTTGTATGCAATCCGAACAAGGTTTATTCGAGGGAAAGTTTACTGACTTTGGTATGGGGCAATAAGGCGTCGGAGTCCGGTGATGTGCGTACCGTGGATGTCCATGTCAGACGTCTGCGTGAAAAGATCGAGCCGAGCCCGAGTGATCCGAAATATGTACATACCAAATGGGGTGTTGGATATTACTTTCGGGTCTAAAATGACGAGAGGGGGGAATATCATGGGACAGAATCGCTGGAAAAACCGATGGAGAAGGCTGGATAATACAGCCAAGATCTTTCCGGTCATTGCAAATGAAAATGTAAGCCAGGTATTTCGGATTTCCGTGACCTTAAAAAAGCCTGTGGATCCAAAGCTTCTTGAGAAAGCGCTTGTGGACATCCTGCCGGAGATCCGCAACTTCCGTGTAAAGCTGCGCAGAGGATTTTTCTGGTATTATTTCGAGGAGAATGACCGAATCCCACAGGTGAAACGGGAAAATACCTATCCGTGCCGTTTCATTGATCCACATGGAAACCAGCGCTTTTTGTTTCGTGTAAGCTATTATGCAAACCGGATCAATCTGGAGGTGTTTCATGCCCTGACCGACGGTCTCGGAGCTGTGAGTTTTTTAAAGTGCCTGACCAGACAGTATCTGAGGCTGGCAGATGGTGCCTCTAAAGAGATCACGCAGGATGATGAGCATGCAAGAAAACAGGAAATCTTTCATGTCCAGGACAGTTATCTGGAGCATGGAAATGAGGGAAAACCCCGCAGCTATACCTCCAGACCGGCCTACCAGCTGGAGGGGCATTATCTGCCGCTTGGAAGCGGACAGGTGCTGCATGGCTATGTATCGGTAAGCGAAATGAAGGCCGTTTGCCGAAAACATGGAGTCAGCATCACGAAATATCTGGCAGCGGTCTTAATCTGGTCAATCTGGCAGGAATATCTGGACGGAAGGAGCAGCAGGAGAGCCGTAGTCCTCAACTTACCGATCAATCTGCGGGCATTTTTCGGTTCTGATACCATGGCAAACTTTTTTGCTGTTACCATGATCGGATGGCTGTTTAACAATCCGGACATCCCGTTTGAAGTGCTGTTAAAAAAGGTAAGCAGCCAGATGGATCGAAAAATCGATAAGGATCGGCTGGCCGAGAGCATTGCCTACAATGTTTCCAATGAAAAAAAGTGGTATCTTCGTGCAATCCCGCTCTTTCTCAAATCTCCGGCCCTGGCTCTTGTATTCCGCTTAAAAGACCGCGCATATACAATGACACTTTCCAATGTCGGGCCGATCGTTATGGAGCCTGAGTATGCAGACCTGATTGAACGGTTTCATCTGATGATCGGAGTGTCAAGAAGGCAGCCGGTAAAATGTGCAGTCTGTGCTTACAAGGATGAGATGGCCATTACCTTTACTTCGGTATTTGCAGACAGTCGGCTGCAAAAGCGGTTTTTCCGAAAGCTAAAGGAGGCGGGCATATCCGTACGGTTTGAGGGAAACGAGCTTTCAGCAGCGGCAAAACGCGATCTTTATCCGCGAATCTGCAGGGTGCTGATCCGGCGCGGAGGCGGTGAGGAAAAGGCAACCCGCATGGCAAAGTTTGTGGGCAATACCGGAATCGATGCTGCGAAAGGAGCCAGAGATTACATTCTTGGGCGCAGAAGCTGGAAGGAAGAGCTGAAACGGCGTCTTCATATGTGACAACGGAGGATGATGACTTGAAGAACAAAGAAGTGAGTCTGCGCGGAAAACTGATGCGCGATATGATGCGGAATATGATGGACTCGGCCATGGGACACAAGCTCCAGACGGGAGAATATCGTATGGATCCGAAGGAGCCGTCATGGATCTGCCCACCGGATTACGAATACGAAATCGTAGGGATGGAGCATTTTAAAATGGAATATTTGCGCCCTACCGGAGTATGTACCGGCAGGGTGATCCTGCAGCTGCATGGCGGCGGCTACATCGGTCCCATGAAAAACATATATCGGGATTTCGCCATACAGTATTGCAGAAGAAGCTTTGGCGGAGATGTTCTGACGGTCGATTATCGGGTGGCTCCGGAGCATCCTTATCCGGCAGCCCTTGAGGATGCGGTGGCATCATATTTGTGGCTCTTACAGGAAAAACATTATGATGCCGATAAGATTGTGATCGCAGGTGATTCTGCGGGCGGCGGCCTGGCACTTTCTCTGGTTATGTACCTGCGGGATCACGGGATCAGTCTTCCGGCTGGGGTGCTTGTGATGTCTCCCTGGACGGACCTGACAAACAGCGGAGCCTCGTATCAGACAAATTTTCATCGCGATCCCCAGTTTGGCGGCACCACGGATAATATGCTGTTTCACAGCTCCTACATTGGCGATGCAGATCCAAGGGATCCATACATTTCTCCTCTGTTTGGAAGCTTTGAGCACTTTCCGCCTATATTGTTTCAGGTGGGAAGTGAGGAAGTCCTGCTGGATGATACCTTAAGAGCGGCAGACAAGGTGCGCAAGGCGCACGGAAAGCTTCGGGTCAGCATCTATGAGGGAATGTTTCATGTTTTTCAGATGGCACTGCGCCTGATTCCGGAGAGCCGGGATGCCTGGGAGGAGGCCAGTCGTTTTCTGGAGCTGATCTACTGCATTGAACGCAAGAAAGAAGGAAAAAAGGTAAAACGAGTAAAATCCGGACGGGAAAGAAGCAGGGAAGCGTTATGAAAATCACATTAGTCACGGTAGGAAAAATCAAGGAAAAGTTTTATACGGATGCCATAGCGGAGTACGCAAAGAGGCTGAGCCGTTATTGCAAGCTGGAGATCATCCAGGTGGCCGACGAAAAGACACCGGACAGAGCCAGTGAGGCAGAAGAGGCGCAAATCCGGGAAAAAGAAGGAAAACGGATTTTAGAGCAGATCCGAGAGGGCGCATTTGTCATTGCCCTGGCAATTGACGGAAAGATGCTGGATTCTGTTGAATTGGCAGAAAAGATTGACAAGCTTGGGATCGGTGGTGTCAGCCAGCTGGTCTTTGTGATCGGAGGCTCTTTGGGCCTGTCAGAGGCTGTGTTTTGCCGGGCCGATTACAGGCTGAGCTTTTCTAAAATGACATTTCCGCATCAGCTGATGCGTGTGATCCTGCTTGAGCAGATCTACCGCAGCTATCGGATCATTCATAAAGAACCATATCACAAATAGGAGGTAAATAAAGGATGAAAAACTGGAAAAAACAAGTAGCAGGAATTGTAACAGTCGGACTTTTATCGGTCGCATCTGCAATGACAGCACTGGCCTCATCCAAGACCAGACTGGAAACCGTGACCGATACGTACTGGGGTGACGACGGCACTACAGCAAACTGGGACGAGGTGGAAGAGGCATACCAGTATGAGATCTATCTTTACTGCGATGACAGCCAGGTGACCAAGGTCAAATCCAAAAAGGCTCATTACGACATGGAAAAGAAGATGACAAAGGAGGGTGAATATACCTTCAAGGTACGCGCACTGGCAAAATCCGGTTCCAAGGAATATACGGATGGATATTGGTCTGAGGAGTCCGAGGGAACCTATATTTCGGAAAGCTTTGCCGAGATGATCAAAAATGGCGGCAGCAGCTCACAGCTGCAATACGGAGGACCGGGTACGAATGAGAACACAGTTGTAAAGGAAGAGAGCGAGGTTTCGGTTGTCCGTCAGGCAAAATGGATCCAGGAGGAAGGCACGGGACGCTGGTGGTATCAGAATGCGGACGGTACTTATCCGAAGAGCGGCTGGTGGCAGGATCCGACAAGCAAATCCTGGTATTTTTTTAACGACCAGGGATATATGCAGACAGGATGGATCGACTGGAACGGCACACGCTATTATTGCAATGCATCCGGTGCCATGGTGACAGGTGAGAACACCATTGATGGTGTACAGTATCGTTTTGATGCCTCCGGTGCACTGCAGTAAAAGAGAAAACCCCTCTTTGCAAATCCATACAGATTTGTTATACTGAAAAAAATGGTTTGCGTGTTGTATGCCGTGAAGGAAGAATTGACACTGCAAGCTAAATTACCGACAGTTCATAGCTGTCTGATATGAGGAGGATACTGTGGCAGAGTTAGAAGGAAGAAATACGCATAAATTATATGAAAAAGAGATGATGGGCGAGGTGCGTATTGCAGATGAAGTAGTAGCGATCATTGCAGGATTAGCAGCAACAGAAGTAGACGGTGTGGATTCCATGGCAGGCAATATCACCAATGAACTGGTGGGAAAACTTGGCATGAAGAATCTGTCCAAGGGTGTCAAGGTGGATGTTACGGAGGAGCATGTATCCGTGGATCTTTCCTTAAACATCAAGTATGGATATAACATCCCGGATGTGAGTGAGCATGTGCAGGAACGTGTCAAATCTGCTATTGAGAACATGACCGGCTTGACGGTGTTGGATGTCAACATCCGTATCGCAGGTGTCAATATCAACGCACAGCAGTAAAGTACAAAGTACAGCTAAAAAATGCAGCAGGATAAGATCGGAACAAATGAAGATCTGTCCTGCTGCAATTTTTTTAAGATTTCTATGATATTTAATTATCAATGGTTACATTTTTAATAGAACGGTGCTATAATTCAAAATTGTTTCCGAAGAAAAACAATTTCAGGCGGTATGTGCAGGTGAATTTGGAATGGATCTTGCTGCTTGAAACTGAAAAAATACGGGAGTACATAAAACTAAATTAGGAGGAAATAAGGATGAATCTTGCATTTTGTATTCCATTTGCAGGACTTTTGCTTTGTATCGCGGTGCTTCCGCTGATCAAAGCGGAATGGTGGGAGCGGCACCAGCCTCATGCGGTTATATTCTGGTCACTGCTGTTTGCGATTCCGTTTGCAGTTGTTTATGGACCCGGACAGGCTTTTGAAAAGGTGTTAGAGTGTATTGTGGATGATTATCTGACCTTTATCATTTTGCTGTTCGGACTTTTTTGTGTTTCCGGTAATATTACCCTGGAGGGAGATCTTGCCGGTTCTCCGCGCATCAACGTAGGCCTTCTGCTTCTGGGAACCATGCTTTCGAGCTGGATCGGCACCACCGGTGCCAGCATGCTGATGGTACGCCCGGTTATTAAAATGAATGCCTGGAGAAGGAGAAGAAGCCATATTATGGTATTCTTCATCTTTTTGATCTCCAATATCGGCGGATGTCTGACACCGATCGGAGACCCGCCTCTTTTAATGGGTTTTATGCGTGGGGTGCCTTTTTTCTGGAGTCTGCATTTATTGCCGATCCTGCTGTTTAATGCAGTGATCCTGCTGACGGTTTTTTATTTTCTTGACCGCAGAGCATACCGAAAAGATATTGCAGAAGGCTTAAAACCGGATATCAGCAAGCCCGGAACGGAGGTCCGCATTCTGGGCCTTCATAATCTGATCTTTCTGGTTATGATCGTAGCTGCCGTGATCTTAAGCGGTACCCTTCCCGGAATGGCTGTATTTCAGGATGCGGAGGGTGCAGTTCGCGGGATCCATCTGTTTGGTGAGGTGACCCTTACTTATCCGGCTTTGATCGAGGTGGTGATCATCCTTGCAGCCGCATTCTTATCCTTTTTTACAACGAAGGCCGAAGTCCGCAGGAAAAACCATTTTACCTGGGGAGCGATCCGCGAGGTTGCGGTACTCTTTGTCGGTATCTTTATTACCATGCAGCCGGCGCTTATGATCTTAAAGGCCAATGGCGCAAGCCTGGGATTAAATAAGCCGTTTCAAATGTTCTGGGCAACCGGATGCTTATCAAGCTTTCTTGACAATACACCGACTTACCTGGTATTTCTTACAACAGCCGGTGCTCTGGGCTTTACGGAAGGAATGCCGACAATCCTTGGTACGGTGCCGATTGCCATGCTGGAGGCGATTTCCTGCGGCGCTGTTTTTATGGGAGCCAATACCTATATCGGAAATGCCCCGAACTTCATGGTCAAATCCATTTCCGATGAAAACGGTATCAAGATGCCGTCTTTTTTCGGATATCTGCTCTGGTCCATTTCGTGTCTCATTCCGGTATTTTTACTGGATACACTGGTATTCTTTTTGTAAGGAGGGCTTAAGACAATGGAATATACACAGGAAAAACTCCACGAGCTTGCGGAACGCATCTATGATCTGGATGCAGAGGTTTATACATGTCTGGGTTCTTCCCTTGGCCGTGTGTTCAACCGGGATCGGGAACGCTGCGTGACGGAGCTGGTGCAGCTCATGAAGCAGCGTGACAACGGGCACAAGCTGCGAAGCGAGCTGGCACTGATCAGCAACATGGCAAGAACGATTCCGGATAAAGAAACCATGTCCATGATCATGAAGGAATACGTTCGGATCTTAGACGAGGTGATGGCACTTCCGACCAGCTTTGGAGACGGCGATGTACTGGATGAAGAAAAGGCGAAGCTGAATGCACTTAACCTGAAAAACCGTTTCTCTGGAGATGACCACCTGATCATCTGTATCAGCCGAACCCAGGGAAGTGCCGGCAATGAGATCGGCTTTACTCTGGCAGATCGCCTTCGGATCAATTATTATGACGCAGAAATCTTTTCTGCCGTATTAAAACGGCTGGAAGCAGAAAAAGATTACGTTGTGGATAAGGCAGGATATCCGGAAGAAGCCATGGATAAGGCCAATTTGGAAAATGCATTTGCAAAACCCAAAAAGCTGACCTTAAGAGAGCATTTTGCGGAATTCAGCCGATATCATGGGTTAAGCAAGCGCGATGCGATCTTTTTTAACCAGAGCGATCTGATCTGTGACATGGCAAAACAGGAGGACTTCATTGTCATGGGACGCTGCGCGGATATGATCCTGACGAACAATCATATCCCGCATGTCAGCATCTTTATCACGGCACCGTTTGAACAGCGTCTTCAGCGCATGATGAAGGTGCATCCGAATCTGAGCCTGAAAAAAACAAAACATCTGTTAAAAAGATTTGATCATCAGCATCGGTACTATTATCGTTTCTTTACGGGAAAAGAGTGGGGCATGGCTTCCAATTATGACCTGTGTATCAACAGTGCTTCCTATGGAATTGAGGGATCCGTGGATTTTATCCTGCGTATGCTCAATCGTGAAGGAAGAAAAACAAATACAAATAGCAATACGAAAAGTGAACGGTGACGATGAGTCACACGAACTGTATTGTGAAAGTGAAAAAAGTATGGTATGATACTGTAATACAACTGTTACAGGCAGGAGGAAGAAAGTCAGATGACCAGAAGAGAAATGCGTGAGCATTGTTTTAAAATTCTGTTCGGAGTAGAGTTTTACCCGGCAGATGAGATAAAAGATCAGGTACAGCAGTATTTTGATGCGCCACAGGAGGACGATATATCAGAAAACGGAATAGAAGAGATTGTCCATAACGTGGAGATGAAAGAGGTTGACCGGACCTTCTTAAGTGACAGAGTAGAAGGAATCGCAGGAAAGATCCCGGAGCTGGATGCCCGTATCGACGAGGTAGCGCAGGGATGGAAGACCGGACGCATGGGAAAGGTGGAGCTTACGATCCTTCGCCAGGCTCTCTACGAGATGCTCTATGACAGCGAGGTACCTGACAAGGTTGCCATCAACGAGGCAGTCAACCTTGCTAAAAAATTCGGCGGTAAGGATTCATCGGCATTTATCAACGGCGTGCTGGCGAAGCTGGTAGCTGAGGCATGATATGGCCAGTGTTTATTCTGTTTCTCAGGTGAATTCCTATATCAAAAATATGTTTGCCCAGGACTTTGCCCTCAGCCGCATTACGGTGCGGGGTGAAGTTTCCAACTGCAAATACCATACATCAGGCCATATTTATTTTACATTGAAGGACGGGACCGGGACTCTGGCGGCAGTCATGTTTGCCGGACAGAGGAAGGGTCTCCTTTTTCAGTTACAGGAAGGCATGCAGGTAGTGGTGACAGGTTCCGTCGACGTTTATGAGCGAGATGGAAAGTATCAGCTGTATGCCAGAAAAATTGAGGAAGAAGGACGCGGAGATTTATATCAGCGTTTTTTAAAACTCAGGGATGAGCTGGAGGAGATGGGGATGTTTGCCCCGGAGTATAAGCAGCCGATCCCGCAGTACGCAAAAACCATCGGTGTTGTGACGGCGCCTACCGGAGCGGCTATTCGGGATATCATGAACATCACGTATCGGAGAAACCCCTATGTGCAGCTGATCCTTTATCCGGCGCTGGTGCAGGGAGCCGGAGCAGCTGCATCCGTAGCTGCCGGGATCCGCACCCTGGATCAGATGGGAGTGGATGTGATCATTGCAGGGCGCGGAGGAGGCTCCATTGAGGATCTCTGGGCGTTTAATGAAGAAATCGTGGCGCGAGCCATCTTTGACTGTACAACTCCGGTCATCTCAGCAGTGGGACATGAGACCGATGTGACCATCGCAGATTATGTAGCAGATCTTCGGGCACCGACTCCATCCGCAGCGGCAGAGCTGGCAGTCTTTGATTATCGCCAGTTTGAGACAAGACGTCTTTCCTATCAGGCCTCCTTTGACCAGTTTATGCAGCGAAAAACGGAGCTTGCCCGTTACAAAACGGATCAGTACCGGCTGCGGCTGAAGCTTCATGATCCGGGGCGCACGCTTCGGGAGCAGAGACAACGTCTTGTGGATACGGAGGATGCCATGAGGGCTGCCATGCATAAGAAGCTGACAGAGGCGCATCATCGCCTGGAGCTTATAAGCGGGCAGCTTCACGGACTGTCACCGCTTGCAAAGATCAGCAACGGTTATGGCTTTTTGACGGATGAAAAAGGAAGGCGGCTTGCTTCAGTTTCTCAGACAGCACCGGGAGAGGAGATTACCCTGCGCATCACGGACGGAAGGATCCGGGCAAAGGTAACAGAAGTGACAGCATATCCCATGGATGGAAAGATAGAGGAATAAGGATGGAACATTCGATAGAGCAGACATTTGCACAGTTAGATGAGCTGCTTGAAAAGCTGGAATCTCCGGATACAACTCTGGAGGAATCCTTTGCCTGTTATGAGGCGGGAATACGCCTTGTTCGGGCATGCAATGACAAGATCGATAAAGTAGAAAAGCAGATGATCATCTTACAGGGAGGCGCAGAGGAAGATGGAAATGCGTGAAGAACTGAAGAAACGAACCCTTGAGACGGAAGCAGTCGTGGAAGCGTATCTTCCCAAAGAGGAGGGACATCAGAAGACTATTTTCGAGGCAATGAATTATAGCGTGCGTGCAGGCGGCAAGCGCCTTCGCCCGATGCTGATCCTGGAAACCTACCGTTTGTTCGGCGGCACGGAAAAGGCGGTGGAGCCTTTTATGGCAGCTATGGAGATGATCCATACCTCCTCCCTGATCCACGATGATTTGCCCTGCATGGACAACGATGAACTGCGCCGCGGTCTTCCTACCACCTGGAAAAAATATGGTTACGATATGGCAGTTTTGGCAGGAGATGCCCTGATGATCTATGCATTTGAGACGGCATCTCTGGCTTTTTCCATGACGGCATATCCGGAGCGGGTGGCAAGAGCAATCCGAATCCTGGCCAAAAAAACCGGCATTTACGGGATGATCGGCGGTCAGGTAGTGGATGTGGAACTGACCGGAAAAGAAATCCCGCAGGAAAAGCTGGATTTTATCTATCGCTTAAAGACCGGAGCCCTGCTGGAGGCTTCCATGATGATCGGTGCCGTTTTAGGCGGGGCAGCCGAGGATGAGGTATCACGCGTAGAAAGAATTGCTTCTGCAGTCGGTCTTGCATTTCAGATCCAGGATGACATTCTGGATGTGACAAGCACCAGTGAGGAACTGGGAAAACCGGTTTTAAGTGATGAGAAAAATCAGAAGACAACCTATGTAACACTGGCAGGACTGGATCAGGCGAAGGCTGATGTGGCAGAGCTTTCTGCCAAGGCTGTTTCTCTTTTAAAAGAGCTTCCGGGTGAAAATTGTTTTCTGGAAAACCTGATCACCATGCTGGTAGAACGAAAGAAATAAGAATTGTATGTAACGGGGAGTTGCAAAAATCATGATTCTGGAACACATAGAAGGTCCATGGGACGTAAAAAAATTAAGCCCACAGGAGCTTGAGATACTGGCAGCTGAGATCCGTCGGTTTCTAATTGAGAAGATCAGTGTGACCGGTGGTCATCTTGCTTCCAACCTTGGGGTGGTAGAACTTACGATTGCCCTCTACCTGGCCTTTGACCTGCCGAAGGACAAGGTGATCTGGGACGTGGGACACCAGTCCTATACCCACAAGATCCTAAGCGGACGCAGGGAAATGTTTGACGAACTGAGACAGTACGGAGGCATGAGTGGTTTTCCGAAGCGTAAGGAAAGCCCTTATGATTCCTTTGATACCGGACACAGCTCTACATCAATCTCGGCAGGGCTCGGAATGGCTCAGGGCAGGGATCTTCTGGGGGAGGACTATGCAGTTATTTCTGTTATAGGAGATGGAGCCTTAACAGGAGGCATGGCCTATGAGGCTTTAAACAATGCAGCCCATCTGAACAAAAACTTTATCATTATATTAAATGACAACAACATGTCCATTTCGGAAAATGTCGGAGGCATATCCAAGTATTTGAGTGGTCTGCGTTCCGGCTCCGGCTACAATAAGCTGAAACGCCGGGTGTCAGAGGGACTGTTGAAAATTCCTGTGGTCGGTACCGGACTGGTGGAGAAGATCAGCCGCACCAAGAACAGCATCAAACAGCTGATCATCCCGGGAATGCTCTTTGAAAATATGGGAGTGACTTATTTGGGACCGGTGGATGGTCATGATATCAAGACCCTGGTGAAAACCTTAAAGGAAGCACGCCGGATGGACCATGCGGTGCTGGTGCATGTCCTGACCAAGAAGGGAAAGGGATACGCACCTGCGGAAAAGAATCCATCTCGGTTCCACGGCATCGATCCCTTTGACATTGCCACTGGGAAATCTTTAAAGGAAAAAACAGCTCCGACCTATACCGATGTATTTTCAAAGGAGATCTGCAGACTGGCAGAGCAACAGCCGCATCTTGTGGCGGTTACGGCAGCTATGCCGGACGGAACCGGCCTGAAGGCATTTTCGAAACAGTATCCGGATCGATTCTTTGATGTAGGGATCGCCGAACAGCATGCAGTGACCTCTGCAGCAGGCATGGCAGCAGCCGGATTAAAACCGGTGGTGGCGGTGTATTCCTCCTTTTTACAGAGAGGCTTTGATCAGGTGCTCCATGATGTCTGTATTCAGAACCTTCCGGTGGTCTTTGCTTTGGATCGTGCCGGCCTTGTAGGAAGCGATGGGGAGACTCATCAGGGGATTTTTGATCTGTCGTATCTTAGCTGTATCCCCAATATGAGTATCATGGCACCGAAAAACTTATGGGAGCTGCAAAAAGAACTGGAATTTGCGGTCTGTCAGTATGACGGCCCGATCGCGATCCGCTATCCGCGCGGGCAGGCTTACCGGGGCTTAAAGGAATTTTCGGCTCCTGTTGTATACGGAAAAGGAGAGCTTTTGTACGAGGGCAGCCGGATCGCGCTTCTTGCCGTCGGCAGCATGGTGAGTACGGCAGAGCATGTGCGGACGAAGCTTATGGAGACAGGTTTTACCTGCACTCTGGCAAACGGCCGCTTCATTAAGCCGGTGGATTATGAACTTGCAGACCGCCTGGCCGGAGAACATGAATTTCTGGTGATCCTGGAGGAAAATGTACTCCAGGGCGGTTATGGACTTCAAGTTAAGGCCTATGTGCAGGAACATTATCCAAAGGTCAAGGTGCTCACGATCGCCCTGCCGGATGCCTACGTGGAGCATGGCAATGTATCGGTACTGCGCGAAACACTTGGGATCGACAGTGATTCTGTGATCCGCGCCATGAGAAGAAGTTTTTCGCCGCTCGATGAGGCAATGAAATATAGTGGAATATAATCAGGTAACTACCAGAGAGGAAAGAACATGAAGGAAAGACTGGATATCCTGATCGTGAATCAGGGCCTTGCTCCATCCAGGGAGAAAGCAAAGGCTATTATCATGTCAGGGATCGTATATGTAGATGGCCAGAAGGAAGATAAGGCTGGATCAATGTTTGAGGAGACTGCAAAGATCGAGGTGCGCGGTGCAACCTTAAAATATGTCAGCCGGGGCGGCCTGAAATTAGAAAAGGCCATGACGCATTTCGGCGTGACGCTGAAGGACAAAACCTGCATGGATGTAGGCTCCTCTACCGGCGGCTTCACGGACTGTATGCTGCAAAACGGAGCAGTAAAGGTATATGCGGTGGATGTCGGACATGGACAGTTAGACTGGAAGCTGCGCAATGACCCCCGCGTTGTCTGCATGGAAAAGACGAATATTCGCTATGTGACTCCGGAAAATATTGCAGAGAAAATTAATTTTTCCTCCATCGATGTCTCCTTCATATCCCTGACCAAGGTGCTTGGGCCGGTGAAGGCACTTTTAGCCGATGACGGTCAGATCGTCTGTCTGATCAAGCCGCAGTTTGAGGCCGGTCGAGAGAAGGTCGGAAAGAAGGGCGTGGTGCGGGAAAAGAGCACGCACCTGGAAGTGATCGAGAAGGTTATGGAGTTTGCGGTGAGCATCGGTTTTGAGATCCTGAACCTGGAATACTCCCCGATCAAGGGGCCGGAGGGCAACATCGAATATCTTCTTTATCTTCAGAATCACGTAGATGGAGGCACATATCCGGATTATCAGGTGGATGCAAAAGCCATTGTGGATGCGGCTCACGGAGAACTGGATAAATAAGGCGGGAAATACTATGAAGCATTTTTATCTGATCGCTAACCCCTCGAAGAAGGGGGCTCTGGATATGGCGGAAAAGCTTGAAACAGAATTTTTGCGGCGCGGAGCCACCTGTGTACATACACGGGGGTATACAAGACCTGAGCAGATCCCCTCAGATACGGAGTGCGTGATCACTTTGGGCGGAGACGGAACTTTGATCCAGGCAGCCAGGGATCTGATCAGCCTGGGGCTTCCGCTCATGGGCATCAATATGGGAAATCTTGGATATCTGACCCAGGTCTCCAGGGAAGAATCCTTAGATCCGGTGCTGGATGCGCTTTTAGAGGATTCCTTCACCCTGGAAAAACGGATGATGCTTGAGGGGTGTGTGACAGGAAAAGAAAAGTCGGTGAAAGGGATTGCCTTAAATGAGATCGTACTGACCAGACAGGATGTACTGCAGATGCTGCATTTTCAGGTATATCTGAATGGTGCATTTTTCAATGAATATATGGCAGACGGTATCATTGCAGCCACACCGACCGGATCCACCGCCTACAATCTTTCGGCCGGCGGTCCGATCGTGGCACCGGGAGCGCAGCTGATGCTTTTAACTCCGATATGTGCACATTCTCTCGGAGCACGCAGCATTGTGCTTTCTCCGGAAGACCATATCAGCATCCGGCTTTTGAGGCAGGCGGATGGCAGGTCGCATTCAGCGGTATTTGACGGAGACCAGGTATTTCCTTTACATTACGGCGAACAGCTGGAAATCTGCAGAGCCGCCAATTATACGACTCTGATCCAGTTGAAAAACGTATCATTTCTTGAAAATATCAGACAGAAAATGGATCGTATTGAACGGAGGTAACCAATGAAACTGGAACGTCACAGCAAAATTGTGGAACTGATTGGAAAATATGAGATCGAAACGCAGGAGGAGCTCGCAGAACGCCTGAATCAGGAGGGCTATAAGGTTACCCAGGCGACAGTTTCCCGGGATATCCGGGAGCTGAAGCTTACGAAGGTACAGTCAGAAAACGGTCGGCAGCGTTATATGGTCATGCAGAGTCAGACGGCATTCAGCGATAAGTACATCCGTATTTTAAAGGATGGCTATATCTCTATGGATATGGCACAGAATATTCTTGTGATCAAGACGGTATCCGGTATGGCAATGGCGGTGGCGGCAGCGCTGGATGAGATCCATTTTCATGAAATTGTAGGCTGCATAGCAGGGGACGATACCATTATGTGCGCGGTTCGCAGCGTAGATGATACGATCCTTTTGATGGAAAAACTAAAAAAAATGATCTTGGCTCATTAGGAAAGAAGGGAGTACAGCAATGCTTTTGGAACTGCATGTAAGAAATCTGGCGCTGATCGAGGCGGCAGATGTTGAGCTGGGGGAGGGACTCAATATCCTGACCGGTGAAACCGGAGCCGGAAAGTCGATCATGATCGGATCGGTCAACCTGGCGCTCGGGCAAAAAGCGGTAAAAGAGATGATTCGGACCGGTGCAGAATACGCCTATGTGGAATTGGTATTTTCGGTAGATCCGGACAAGGCGGAGGCACTGAAGGCTTTGGATGTGGCGCCGGATGAGAATGGCATTCTCATTATCAGCCGCAAGATTATGTCCTCACGCAGTTTAAGCCGGATCAACGACGAAACGGTTACGGCGGCAAGACTGAAACAAGTCACCTCTCTGCTGATAGACATTCACGGACAGCATGAGCATCAATCTTTGCTTCATGCTTCAAAACATCTGGAAATTCTGGACACCTACGCAAAATCCCGGGCAATGAAATTAAAAACACAGACGGCGGCTCTTTATGCAGAGTATAACCATCTGGAAAAACAGTTAAGTGAGCTTGTCACAGACAGTGAGAGCCGCAGAAGAGAAGCGGATTTTCTGCGCTTTGAGATCGAAGAGATCGAAAGTGTCGAGCTGAAAGAAAATGAGGAAGAGTTTTTGGCAGCACAGTGCAGAAAATATGCAAATGCAAGGCGGATCATAGGCAATCTGACAGAGGCATACCGGGCAGTGGATGCGGATGCTGTGGGAAGCGCATTGCATCAGGTGAGCGAGGTGGCAGAGTTTGATCCGGAATTAAAGACGATCCAGGATCAGCTTTATGATGCGGAGGCAGTATTGACAGATGCACATCATGCCATCGGAGAATACTTAGAACAGCTTGATTTTGATGAGGAAGGCTACCGGGAAGCCGAGGAACGTCTGGATCGGATCCGCAGCCTGGAGGCAAAATACGGAAAAAACTTAAAGGAAATCGAAGCAGCACTTGAGGAAAAACGAAACCGCCTGGAGCAGCTGGAGCATTTTGATGAATATCGTCAAAAGTTAGAGAAACAGTATAAGCAGACAGAACAAAAGCTGGAAGAAGTATGTACGCAGCTTTCCGCAATCCGTAAAGAAGAGGCAAAAAAGCTGGCAGAAAAGATCAGGGAAGGTTTGATCGATCTGAACTTCCTGGATGTGCGTTTTTCCATGGCATTTAAACGGCTGGATCACTATACGGCCGGAGGCTTTGATGAGGCAGAATTTGTGATTTCCACAAACCCCGGTGAACCGGAGCGCTCGCTTGCGCAGGTGGCATCCGGCGGTGAGCTGTCTCGCATCATGCTGGCAATCAAAACTGTTCTGGCAGACAGCGATGATATCCCGACCCTGATCTTCGATGAGATCGACACGGGGATCAGCGGACGCACGGCTCAGAAAGTGGCTGAAAAGCTGGCGGTGATCTCAAAGCAGCATCAGGTTATCTGCATTACACATCTGCCGCAGATCGCTGCCATGGCTGACTGCCATTTTGAAATCCGAAAATCGACCGATGGCTCCAGTACAAGGACACAGATTACCCGTCTGAATGAAGAAAATACGGTTAAGGAGCTTGCGAGAATGCTCGGAGGTGCTCAGATTACGGAAGCAGTGTTTGAAAATGCCGGGGAAATGAAGCGTCTGGCCGGACAGACCAAACAAAAATGAAGGAAAAATAAAAAAATTGAGAAAAATGTTATATCAGCCTGCTTTATTCGTTATATACAGTGTAAGCCGGAGGGAAAACAAAACGGGTATGCGTATTGTGTCGAAATGTGCGGAGTGCGTCGAACAATGCGCATAAACCCGATTGAGTCCCTGCAAAGGTGCTTGCTATAATAAGATTGTATTCTGAGAGTACATAAGAGAAATTGGGGGAATGAGTATGGCTGAATTAAACATTGCAATTGCGGATGATAATCCGCGCATGATGGAATTTCTGGGGAATATACTGGAAGAGGAAACCGGATTCCATGTAGTTGGAAAAGCTGATAATGGGGAAGATGCTTATCGGATGATTCTGGATAAAAAACCGGACATTGTACTTATGGATGTGATCATGCCGAAGCTGGATGGAATTTCCGTGCTGGAAAGGTTACGGACAGCAGGAGGTGCAAGGAACATGCCGGCCGTCATTATGGTGACGGCAGCAGGGCATGAGACAGTGACGGCTGCAGCATTTCGCAATGGCGCCAGCTATTATATTTTGAAGCCATTTGAGCGGGAAGTGCTGTTGGATAAGATTTATCTGGTGGCTCAGGAGCAGATCCAGACAAAATACATCTCTGCCGTGAGAGAAACGTCGGAAACGAACTATATGGCCAAACAAAATTACAAACGTCACAATCTGGAGGACGACGTCACAAAACTTCTGCATGAAATGGGAATTCCCGTTCATATCAAAGGATATCAGTATCTGCGCGATGCAATCATCTTTTCTGTGGAGGAACAGGCAATGCTGGTATCTGTCACAAAGGTCTTATATCCATCCATCGCAAGAAAATACAGTACGACTGCAAGCCGCGTGGAACGCGCGATCCGCCACGCGATCGAGCTGGCATGGACGCGCGGCAAGCTTGAGATCATTCATGATATTTTCGGTTATACGGTAAACAGCGGAAACGGAAAACCGACAAACTCAGAGTTTGTTGCCCTGATTTCTGACAAGATCCGTCAGGATTATAAACGGCAACTATAAAGTGAAATTTGATTATGAATTTCATAAAGATTTTACTTCCTAAATCTGCATAAATCATGTATACTGATAGATAAGACAGTCCGCTTGGGGGCAGACTGATGCAGAGGAGGGGTTCGTATGAAGAACATATTATTTGTTGCATCGGAGGCGGTGCCGTTTATTAAGACCGGAGGTCTGGCAGATGTAGTCGGTTCTTTGCCAAAATGCTTTGATAAGGAGTATTTTGATGTCAGAGTTATGATACCGAAATATCTGTGTATTCCGGAAAAATGGCGCAGCGAGATGACCTATATTGATCATTTCTATATGGATTACCTTGGTCAGAGCCGTTATGTAGGAATCATGGAATATGTCTATGACGGGATCACATTTTACTTTATCGACAATGAGTCCTATTTTGCAGGATCAAAGCCGTATGGAGACTGGCTGTATGATCTGGAAAAATTTTCATTCTTCTGTAATGCAGCATTGTCCGCACTTCCGGTCATCGGCTTCAAACCGGATATCGTGCATTGCCATGACTGGCAGACCGGTCTGATCCCGGTATATTTAAAAGACCGATTCCGCGGCAGCGAGTTTTTTGCAGGCATCAAGTCTGTGATGACGATCCACAACTTGAAATTCCAGGGCGTATGGGATGTCAAGACAATCCAGCGCTTCTCCATGCTTCCGGATTATTACTTCACACCGGATAAGTTAGAGGCTTACAAGGACGGAAATATGTTAAAGGGAGGCATTGTTTTTGCAGATGCCATCACGACCGTAAGCCAGACCTATGCTGAGGAAATCAAGATGCCGTTCTACGGCGAAGGGCTTGACGGTCTTATGCGTGCCCGTTCCGGCGACCTGCGCGGCATTGTCAACGGCATCGATTACGATGAATTCAATCCGGAAACGGACAAGCTGATCGCACAGCCGTATAACGCAAAGAACTTCCGCAAGGAAAAGGGCAAGAACAAAAAACAGCTTCAGGCACAGCTGGGACTTCCGGTGGATGAAAAGAAATTCATGATCGGAATCGTTTCCCGTCTGACAGACCAGAAGGGACTTGATCTGGTACAATGCGTTATGGACGAGATCTGCAGTGATGATCTGCAGTTTGTGGTTCTGGGAACCGGAGATGAAAAGTATGAAAATATGTTCCGTCACTATGACTGGAAGTATCATGACCGGGTTTCTGCACAGATTTATTACTCCAATGATATGTCGCATAAGATTTATGCAGGCTGTGATGCCCTGCTTATGCCGTCCCTGTTTGAACCCTGCGGATTAAGTCAGCTGATGGCTTTACGCTATGGCACTGTGCCGATCGTGCGTGAGACGGGAGGCTTAAAGGATACGGTAGAGCCTTATAACGAATATGAGAGCCGCGGCACCGGATTCTCCTTCTCAAATTACAATGCACACGAGATGTTGGATACCATCCGCTATGCAAAGCATGTATACTACGACAAGAAGCGGGAATGGAATAAGATCATTGATCGGGCTATGGCGGCAGATTTCTCCTGGCAGCAGTCAGCCTGCAAATATCAGGAGCTGTACGACTGGCTGATCGGATATTAATACATCCTTTGAAAAATGAGATGTTGGGGTCAAAAGCTATTTTGACCCCATTGATATCGAATCGATGTATGAAGTTACACAAGCAACAGAAAGCAGGATTACAACATGGGAATTTGGGATAGATTATTAAGCAACGAGGTGCTGATCAGCGCCATTGTAGGCTGGACCGTTGCTCAGTTTTTAAAAACACTGATCGATTTTGGTCTGAACAAGAGCTTCACGCCGGAGCGGCTTGTGGGTTCCGGCGGTATGCCAAGTTCCCATTCTGCTACGGTGTGCGGACTGACAACGGCATCGGCACTTTGCTACGGGGCGGAGTCCTTTCAGTTCGCGATCAGCTTCGTTTTGTCGGCTGTAGTCATGTATGATGCCATCGGCGTCCGGCAGGAAACAGGAAAACAGGCGAGGCTTTTAAATCTGATCATGGAACAGGACTGGTTTAACTTAGACAACCAGGAAATCCAGAAACGCTTAAAGGAATTTGTGGGACATACGCCGCTCCAGGTGGCAGCAGGAGCTGCACTGGGCATCGTCCTTGCATTGGTCGTGCATAGCTGCTATTAATGCAAAAATTGGTTAAATTAAGTTGACACGCTGATACGGATATGCTATCATGTCCAAGTATGAGTTGCGCCGGAACCCAGTCTTTTGGATACTCCAACCAGCGACCTGGTTCACGGTGAGTATAAAAATTAAGGAGGAAATCAAAATGATTTCAAAGGAAAAGAAAGCAGCAATCATCGCTGAGTATGGCAGAAAAGCAGGCGACACCGGTTCACCGGAGGTACAGATCGCAATCCTCACTGCAAGAATTGCAGAGCTTACTGAGCATTTAAAGAGCAATCAGAAGGATCATCATTCCAGACGTGGTCTGTTAAAGATGGTAGGTCAGAGACGTGGTCTTCTGGACTACTTAAAGAAAACCGACCTGGAAGGCTATCGTGCACTGATTGAAAAATTAGGCATCAGAAAGTAATCAGGACGCCAGGGTGGAGAAGTTTTCTCCACCCTTTTTGTATGATGGAGGTTTATATTCCATCATCTTTTTCAGAAGGCATATCCCGAAGCCGCTGCTGTATATACAAATGTTTGTATACAGAGCAGTAGTTTCGGAGCCTTCTGTACGCAAGTAGGCATTTTCTGAACTGAAAATGCCGTACAGTACCGTTTTGGCTGCGGGATTTGCCGATTTGGAATGCGAAGCATCGGCAAATCCGGTTGTTGGTCATGCAAGGCATGAACAGCAACGTTTCGGAGCCTTCTGTATATATTAGTACGAAAAAGAAAAAGGAGAGAATCTATGTACAAAAGTTTTAGTATGGAACTTGCAGGAAGAACCCTGACAGTCGATGTAAACAGAGTTGCAAAGCAGGCTAACGGTGCAGCCTTCATGCACTATGGTGATACTACGGTATTATCTACAGCCACCGCATCCGATAAACCGCGTGACGGCATCGACTTCTTCCCGTTAAGTGTAGAATATGAAGAAAAATTATATTCTGTAGGAAAAATTCCGGGAGGCTTTAACAAGAGAGAGGGCAAGGCATCTGAGAATGCGATCCTGACTTCCCGTGTCATTGACCGCCCGATGCGTCCGCTGTTCCCGAAGGATTACCGCAATGATGTAACCTTAAACAACATGGTCATGAGTGTTGATCCGCAGTGTCGTCCGGAGTTAGTTGCTATGCTGGGTGCTGCAATCGCAACCTGCATTTCCGATATCCCGTTTGACGGTCCGTGCGCTATGACCCAGGTGGGCATGATCGATGGCGAATTTGTCATCAACCCGTCCCAGGCTCAGTGGAAGCAGGGGGATTTAAACCTGACTGTAGCATCCACACGTGAGAAGGTGATCATGATCGAGGCCGGAGCAAATGAGATTCCGGAGGCGAAGATGATCGAAGCCATCTATACCGCTCATGAGGTAAACCAGGAGATCATTCGCTTTATCGATACGATCGTAGCAGAGTGCGGTAAAGAAAAGCACAGCTATGAGAGCTGCGCGATTCCGGAGGAGCTGTTTGCAGCAATCAAGGAGATCGTAACTCCGGAGCAGATGGAAGAGGCTGTTTTCACCGATGACAAGCAGACTCGTGAGGAGAATATCCGTCAGATCACAGAAAAATTAGAAGAAGCATTTGCTGAGAACGAAGAGTGGCTTGCTGTTCTTGGCGAGGCTGTATACCAGTATCAGAAAAAGACCGTCCGCAAGATGATCTTAAAGGATCACAAGAGACCGGATGGCCGTGAAATCACCCAGATCCGCCCGCTGGCTGCAGAGGTTGACCTGATCCCGCGTGTTCATGGCTCTGCTATGTTTACCCGCGGACAGACTCAGATCTGCAACGTCTGCACCCTGGCTCCGCTGTCCGAGCAGCAGAAGTTAGACGGTCTGGATGAAAATGAGGTTTCCAAGCGCTACATGCATCATTATAACTTCCCGTCCTATTCCGTTGGCGAGACCAAACCGTCCAGAGGACCGGGACGCCGCGAGATCGGTCACGGTGCACTGGCTGAGCGTGCTCTGGTTCCGGTACTGCCGTCAGAGGAAGAGTTCCCGTATGCGATCCGTACCGTATCGGAGACCTTCGAATCCAACGGTTCCACCTCCATGGCATCTACCTGTGCATCCTGCATGTCCCTGATGGCAGCAGGCGTGCCGATCAAGAAGATGGTTGCAGGTATCTCCTGCGGACTTGTTACCGGTGATTCCGATGATGATTTTGTTTTGCTTACCGATATCCAGGGTCTTGAGGATTTCTTTGGAGACATGGACTTTAAGGTAACAGGTACAACAGATGGCATCACTGCAATCCAGATGGATATCAAGATCCACGGCCTGACCAGACCGATCGTTGAGGGCGCCATTGCAAGATGCCGTGAGGCAAGACTCTTTATTATGGATACCTGCATGAAGCCGGCTATTACTGAACCGAGAAAAGAAGTAGGCCAGTATGCTCCGAAGATCGACCAGATCAGCATTGATCCGCAGAAGATCGGTGATGTAGTCGGTAAACAGGGCTGTGTGATCAATAAGATCATCGAAGAGACCGGCGTAAAGATCGACATTTCTGAGGAAGGAAATGTAGCAATCTGCGGAACGGACAAGGAGATGATCGAGAAGGCAAAGAGCATCATCAAGAGCATCGTAACCGATATCGAGCCGGGTCAGGTGATCACCGGTAAGGTTGTCCGCATTATGCCGTTTGGTGCCTTTGTTGAGCTGAAGCCGAAGAAGGATGGTATGATCCATATTTCCAGACTTTCCGACAAGCGTGTGGAGAAGGTTGAAGATGTGGTCAATATCGGTGACATGGTAACGGTGAAGGTTCTTGATGTAGATAAAATGGGTAAGATCAGTCTCAGCATGAAGCCGGGCGATCTTAAAAAATAGAAAAGAGATAACGGATCTATGAACTGTAAAAGATATTTTACAGGTGCTCTGGCTGCCTTTATGGTGGCCAGTAGTGCTTTTGTAGCATATGCTGACGGACCGGTCACGACAGGAAGCGATCCGTCAGGTCTTACATCTGCCCCGGGTGAGACAAGCAAGGCAGAGGCAGCCCCGGTGGCTGTAACAGAAGCTTCTGCGCAGGCACCGACATCCGAAGCAGGAAGCAGCACGGTGACAGCAGGAAGCAGTACCGTGACGGCAGGAAGCGGTACGATGACAGGAGGAAGCGCGGAAGTGACAACCCAGAATACTGCGGCAGCGACAGGAAATACGGTGACGGCAGGAAGCAGTACGGTGACAGCAGGCAGCGGCACGGTGACAGCGGGGAGCGGTACTGTGGTATCTGGTTCTCAGACGGGGCCTTCTGTGGCAGGTCCTGCAGGAAGCATTACAGTCGGAAGCGGTATGACCTCCGGCGGCATTACTGCTCCGGGCGGGGTGACCGTACCGGCAGTAGTCGGAGCCGGTGATATTTCCTTTGCAGGCCAGCTGACCGATCCGATCGTGACTGTTGTGGATAAATATAGCTATGATCAGATGAGCAGTGATATCAGCAAGCTGAAAGCCCGTTATGCAAACCATCTTCAGGTTAATCAGATCGGAACCAGCTTAGACGGCAGAACACTGTATGAGATGGTCATCGGCAATACCATTGCATCGAAGCATATCCTGATCCACGCAGGAATCCATGCAAGAGAATATATGACGCCGCTTCTTGTGATGAAGCAGGCGGAGCATCTTTTGGCTTTCTATGACAGCGGAAACTATCAGGGACGAAGCCTCTCTGACATCCTTGCAGGGGTTTGCATTCACATTGTGCCGATGGTCAATCCGGACGGCATTACCATCAGCCAGTTCGGTGTCTCTGCCCTGCGATCTGCCGATCTTCGCCAGATCGTAAATCAGTGCTATGCCCAGGATCAGGCAGATGGCCGTACGACGCAGAGCTTTGAACGGTATCAGACATTATGGAAGGCCAATGGACGCGGTGTGGATTTAAACCAGAACTTCCCGGCACTGTGGGAGACCATTACCACAGGTCCGTCTCATGCCTCCTATGCCAATTATAAAGGAACCAGCTCTCTTTCCGAACCAGAAAGTCAGGCCTTGGCAAATCTGGCAAATTCCAGAAGCTGGACAATGACGATCAGTTATCACAGCATGGGAAACCTGGTATACTGGGATTTTACCGGAAATAAGGTATCTGCCCAGTCGAAGGCGCTTGCAGATCTGGTGACCGGGATTAATGGCTACCGCACAAACGGTAGTAGCGGTAAGGGAGGATTTAAGGATTATGTTCAGACAAAGGACGATCCGATCCCAAGCCTTACCATTGAGGTGGGCAGCGTTTCCTGTCCTATGCCGGTGAGCGAATTCGGCAATGTCTGGAACAGCAACCAGTCGATCCTTGCAGCCCTGGCGGCCTATGCGGCGGATCATTAGTAAATTCAGCCCTTGACAGGATCTTGCCCTGAAATTGAGATGTTTTTATAAAATTTTTGTAACTGTTCAGAACCAACCTCCAAAATGCTTCGCATTTCGTCGGTGCGGCGTATCCGCCAAATAAAATTTCAAAATCAGCCTTAGAAATGCAAGCATTTCA
>CAVALB010000012.1:0-52688 GCA_963589345.1 uncultured Selenomonadales bacterium
ATGCAAGCATTTCATGTCTGATTTATGAAATTTTGCTTGGCTCTGAACAGTTACAAATATCATTTCATATATAGAATTCCTCTGTATCATTTTTGAAATTTGATCGATTTGACCTTGATTTGCAACTGTTCAGAGCCAAGCAACGTTTCATAAAACAGTGACGAAATGTCTGCATTTTAGAGATTGGTTCTGAACAGTTACACTATAGCAACGATTTTGCCTGTTCGGCAAACCATTCTGTAAGATATGAGTCTGAGATTCACTCATTCCCATTGAATAGATGGCGTTAAAGTCCGAATTCACAGAATAACTGTTTTTGATATTCCGGATCATGCAGTGCACGTTGTAAATCCGATAAACGATTTGCTGACAGCAAGAATTCATTCAGCTTATTTAATCTGATTGTAGCTGTCTCCATGCCTGCTTCCATGCCTGCTTCCATGCCTTCTGCCCATGCTTCTTCTCGAATTTCATCCGCATGTTCTTGCATATACTCCTGCATATACTGTTCAAACATCATATAGCGTTCCCCATTTTCCGGTTAGATTTGACTTGGCGCACAGAATTTTGAAGCTGCTTGACAAAAGGATCTTCGTAATCTGCTTCGCCTTCAGACACATCCGCTCTCACATAATCCAGCAATGCCACCAGTTCTTTTGGTACTTCATCACGATTTCACCTTTGGTATTCAGATATGCCGTGAACATAAAATCGTCATGAAATACCAGCTCTTCCAAAGTTTTTCTTGTTTTCATACACATTCCCCCGAGATTCAGAGGAATCCTATAAGGTCAGAATAACACACAGCAAGCAGCTTTGCAAGAAAAAACGTTCGACAAATTATGTCACTATATTTGCAAATGGCTTGACAGAGATCGGGACAACGACTAGCCTACTGGGTGCTTGGCCAGTATAAAAGAAAAGAAGCGCCCGGGAGTTCTACCTCCCGGGCGCTTCCTTCATTTCTTATTCCGAAAAACGATGCTCTTACTTATCGTCTTCGCGTTTCTTGCTGACTGCTACGAATGCTGCGAGCATCATGCTGGACAGGAAGAGTACCAGTCCGCTTGCGCCGGTCTGACCGGTCTTCGGAAGTCCTGCTAACGGAACATCCTCGTCCTCGATCGGGATCAGCGGGTCGCCGTTGTCATCCGGAACATTTGCTAACGGAACGTCGTTCGGGTTGATGGTTACGGTTCCAGGTCCGCCGGTGGTGGAAGAACCGCTGCCTCTTGAACCGGAAGAGTGTCCGCCGGAGGATCCGCCGCTGCTGCCACCGCTGCTGGTGTTCTTAGCAGGGATATCACCGGTTGTGCCGCTCTCGGTCTCGGTTCCGATGCTTGCTGTTGCCGTATTGACAAACTTCTGATTTGCTGCATCTGCACTTGTTACAGTGTAGGTTGCCTTTAAGGTCACGCTTGCGCCTACCTTCAGGCTTGCAATGGTTGCTGTGCCGTCTGCATTCAGGGTATAACCGCTGCCTGCTTCAAGCGCTGCACCACTTAAGTTATCTGCTACTACGATGTTGTCTAAGGTCTGATTTCCGATATTCTCTACCTTGATCTCAAACTCTGCAACCTCGCCCTTGCGGAAATGTCCTCTTGCCGGAAGATTGGTGACGGTCTTGGTTACCTTCCAGTTCGCATTTGCGTCAACCTTCGGGATATCCGGGGTCTCGTCCTCTTCCTTCTTCGGATTATCCGGGTTCTGCGGGTCGGTCAGCTCTGCGGTTGCGACGTTGGTGAAATGAGCCTTTCTCAGATCTGCCTCGGTTACGATGTGCTCAGCCTTGATCGTAACTTCTGCACCTGCTGCCAGTCCATTCACGGTTGCCACAGCCAGTCCGGTTGCTGCGTCCGTACCTGCTTCATAACCTTCGCCTGCCAGGATGGTGGTTCCCTCTAACTGATCTACGACGCGGAAGTTGTTCAGTTCGGTGTTGCCTGTATTCTTCACGGTGATGTCAAAGGTTACCTTCTCGCCTGCGACATACTTGCCGTCGCCTGCTGCTGCCTTACTGGTCACTGCCTTGGTTACGGTTACTCCGTTGGTCGGGATCTTATCGGTCTCGTCTCCACCGTCCGGTCCGTCAATGAACTTATCCGGGTTGGTCGGGTCGGTCGGATCTACGATCTTGGAAGTAACGTTTACTTTGTTCTTAAAGTTCTGGTTGAGTACATCATCCTTGGTCACTACATGAGTTGCCTCGATGGTGTAGGTCTCACCTGCCGGAAGTTTCTCGATGGTAGCTGTGCTGCCGTCTACGGTATACTTGCCGTCGGTGCTCTCAACAATGGTGGTACCTTCTAACTCATCGGTTACAACAACCTTAGCCAGATCCAGGTTACCGGTATTTGCGACCTTGATCTCAAATTTCACGGTGTTGCCCTCTACGAAGCCGGTTGTTGCGGTTGGAGCATTGGTAACCGTCTTCTCGATCTTCAGTCCGGACTCGTAAGCCGGGATCACTTCGGTGGTACCAGTCTCCTTCTCATCGCCAATGGTTGCTGTTGCTGCGTTTACAAATCCCTTGTTTACTACATCGTCTTTGGTTACGGTGTAGGTTGCCTTTAAGGTTACGCTTGCGCCTACCTTCAGGCTTGCGATGGTTGCTGTGCCGTCCTCATTCAGGGTATAACCGCTGCCTGTTTCAAGCTTAGCACCACTCAAGGTATCTGCTACTACGATGTTATCCAGAGTCTGGTTTCCGGTATTCTCAACCTTGATCTCAAACTCTGCAACATCTCCGCTGTGGAAGTATCCTCTGGACGGGGTGTTGATGACTTCCTTGGTTACCTTCCAGTTCGCTTTTGCGTCAACCTTTTCGATATCCGGGGTCTCACCCTTTTCTTCCTTTGGCTTATCCGGGTTCTGCGGATCACTCAGTTTTGCTACTGCTGCGTTGGTGAAATGTTCCTTGCGTAAATCAGCCTCGGTCACAACGTGTTTTGCCTCGATTGTGATGGAGCCGTCTACTGCAAGACCATTGATGGTTACTACGGTCAGTCCATCTGCATTGGTTGCTACACTGTAGCCGCTGCCACTGTCGATAGTAGTGTCCTCTAACTGATCAACCACATCGAAGCTTCCTAATGCGGTATTACCGATGTTCTTCACGGTGATGTCGAAGGTTACGGTTTCACCTAAAACGTACTTGCCGTCTGCTGCGCTTGCACTGCTGGTTACGGTCTTCTCTACCGATACACCCTTGGTCGGGATGATTTCGGTTTCGGTCGTCTTCTTTCCTTCGGTATCCTTGCTCGGATTCTCAGGATCGGTCGGATCCGGAACCTTGTAATCAACAGTTGCGATGTTCTTGAATTCCTTATTTGCTACATCGTCTGCTGTCACTACATGACTTGCTGTGATAATTACATTTTCGCCAACTGCAAGTTTGTCAATGACTGCCTTGCCGTCTGCGTTTACGGTGTAGCCGGTGCCTTCTGCAAAGGTGGTGTCTGCCAGCTTATCGGTTACGGTTACCTCTTTCAGATCCAGGTTACCGGTGTTCTTGACTGTAATCTCGAAGTTTACAGTGTTGCCTTCTACAAAGCCCTCTCCGTCAGCCGGGTTGTTGGTTACTGTCTTTGTCACTTCAATAGCTGGGTTCTTGGAATCAACCGGAATCGGTTCGGTTTCATCTTCTCCAACTACCTTGCCGTCCGGCTTCTTCGGATCAGCTGTTGCTGCAGTTGCGGTTGCCTTGTTCTTAAAGCTTGTATTGCCAAGGTCTGCTGCTTTTACGGTGTATACAGCCTTCACATTAACAGAAGCATCAGCTGCTAATGCAGCAATGGTTGCAGTTCCGTCACTGTTTACGTTATATGCATCGCCAGAAACAATGGTTGCGCCGTTCAATTCGTCCTTGACAACCACATTGGTTAGATCCGTATTACCGCTGTTGGTAACCTTGATGTTGAAGTTGATGGTATCGCCAAGTTTAAATACGCTTCCAGTCGGAGCCTCGAATGTCTTCTCGACAGTCAGGCCATCCTCGTAGATGTAGAAGTTTGCCGGAACAAAGGTGATCTCATAGTTTGCATTTGCAGAACCTGATACATTTTCGACTGCTTCTACCTGAACTGCGTCTTCATAAGTTCCTCTTGCCTCAGCGGTGCCGGCATTCGGTCTGGTTACTTTGTAAGCAATGGTGTCGCCTTCTACCAGTCCATCACCTACGATTGCCGCGAAGGTTTCTGCCGGGCGGATCCAGCTCATGACTCTTGTAACAACACTAGGCATGGAGTAGTAATCTGCCGGGTCAGCTTCGCCAACGTACTTGGAGGCTTCGGTGGCGGTGATGGTGAGAGGCTGCTTGGTTACACTCAGCTTTCCTACTGTCTTTTCTACTGTGTAGTTACTTTCCTTTGCAGTTCCGTTCCACTCCAGGCTGTAGGTATTATCTGATTCTCCTACTTCTGTCTGGTTTCCGGTTACCGTAAAGGTTGCTGTCTCGCCTTCTACAAAGCCTTCAATGTTTCCTTCTGCTGTTAATGGTTTTCCATTATAAACCTGGCTTGCAGATTTTGTGGTTACTGTCAAGGTTGCCGGGGTTATCGTGATGCTTCCGTCAACTTTATCAATTTTCAGCTTGGAGGTTACATCTTCTCCGCTTGCATTTTTAATGACAAGGTTGTCACAGGTTGCTGTTACAGTTCCGTCAGCTACGTTGGTTGCCTTTGCGCTAGAGGTTGCCGTCACTACAGTATATCCTTCCGGTAATCCGGTCACTTCTACTGTTGCTCCATGTTGATTACCATCATAGGTAAATTCTCCTCCGGTAGTAGTAACTTTAATTTTTTCTGCGTACTCAGTCACCGTCAGGGTTCCTAAGTGTTCCTCTACTGTGTAGTTGCTCTTCTTTGCGGTGCTTCCGTCCCAGTTCAGATCATAGGTATTCGTTGAATCGCCTACTTTTGTCTGGCTTCCGGTTACCGTAAAGGTTGCTGTCTCGCCTTCTACAAAGCCTTCAATGTTTCCTTCTGCTGTTAATGGTTTTCCATTATAAACCTGGCTTGCAGATTTTGTGGTTACTGTCAAGGTTGCCGGGGTTATCGTGATGCTTCCGTCAACTTTATCAATTTTCAGCTTGGAGGTTACATCTTCTCCGCTTGCATTTTTAATGACAAGGTTGTCACAGGTTGCTGTTACAGTTCCGTCAGCTACGTTGGTTGCCTTTGCGCTAGAGGTTGCCGTCACTACAGTATATCCTTCCGGTAATCCGGTCACTTCTACTGTTGCTCCATGTTGATTACCATCATAGGTAAATGTTCCTCCGGTAGTAGTAACTGTAATTTTTCCTGTATACTCAGTTACTGTCAGGGTTCCTAATTTTTCTTCTACTGTGTAGTTACTTTCCTTTGCAGTTTTGTTCCAGTCCAGATTATAGGTATTCGTTGAATCGCCTACTTCTGTCTGGCTTCCGGTTACCGTAAAGGTTGCTGTCTCGCCATCTACAAAGCCTGTAATATTACCGTTTGCTGTCAATGCTGTTCCGTTGTAGACTTTTTCAGCGGAATCTGTAGTCACTGTCAATTTTTTTGGTGTAATTGTTACAGTAGCTTCTTTTGTTAAAGTTACAGGTTCATCTTCTGCACCACGTAGTGTTACCTCACAGCTTGCCAGCACACGATAGGTTCCTACATTCTTAAATTGAGGATTTGTAGTGCTCTTACTCCCCCAGGTTCCTGTTTCACTATCATATACCTGGTATTGCATGGGATTTAAAGTATATAGATTTTTCTTATTAATTATGTCTATATATTCTTGCCTCAAGTTACCTGCATTGTATTCACAAGAAGCTGCAATAGAGTATTTATTTCCATCATACTCATGCTCAACATTATTCGCACCAATGCCTACCCAAAGTGCATCCAAGGTATGTTCAGCATTGCCGCTATGTGTCACTATATCTCCGGCTGTCCATACTGCATTTGAATTTTTCTTATCAAACCATCCGATGAAGATATATCCATCTGCCTGAGGGATATTATCCGTTACAGTAAAGGTGTCGCCTTTGTCGAATTTATATCTATAATGATATTTCTTGACACCGCTTTCGCTGTCGGTATAAGATTCCAAGTATTCCGGAGCGTTGCCAGTCCAAGAAGCATTATCCAATACCAAATAATAACCGGCATTTTTTGTCTTTGCAGTCCAATGAGCCACCAGAGTAACATTATTGCCCGGCATTGTGAATGTGCTCTCGTACTTCTTTGTTGTATCAACAGAATCATACCAACCAGCGAATTTGTAACCCTGCTTTGTCGGTTCTGTGGCAACTACAGTAATTGTGTCGCCTTCATGTACTGTATACTCAGTTGCTATGCTGCTGTCCCAAGTACCGCCACTTAAATCATAAGTCAGTTTCAGATCAGCGGTATATTTTGCATAGAAGGTTGTATTTTCATTTACTGTATAAGTCGAAATATCTGCTGTTGCATACCTTTCTCCAGTCAGATTCGAATTTGTGTACCATCCGTCAAACTTGTAGGTTACACCGTTAACTGTTTTCGTTTCCGGATAAGTTTCGGTCAATGCTTTTGCTGTAGAGCCCTTGATCAGGTTATATCCATCCTCAGCTGCTGTGAAGGTTGCTGAGCCGGCATCCTGCAGCATGATCTTGACTGTTACTATCTTCTTGGCTTTTATTACAACGTTACAGTCAACATGCTTATCTGGGTTTGTACCGTTATTTTTTGAAATCTTAGCCGGTGCAAGATAGATTCCTTCAATATCATCTTCTGTAAGATCTGATATTCCTTCAAGTTTTCCCAGGACTGAAGATTTATAGTTTTCAAAAATCTGATTCCAAGCTGCTTTTGCTTTTGCTTTTGTTTTATCAAGCTTGAAATAATTATTGTAGCTTGGATCAAGTTCTCCGCAACTTGGCCAAGTCAATACGCGAGTATCAAGTTCGGTTAATATGTTCTTATCATCCGTCCACGTTGCACCTGTAACATCAACCGTACCACCTGTTACGTCTTTTATTTTGTTACCCCAGTTTTCTGTATCATTTGAATTCGCATCTTTTGTCGGATCCACAAGATAATAGAACTGAGCGTTTTCTATTTTGGTTTTCTCCGGAACGTAAATCGTAGCTGAATCGACTGTACTACCGCTTTTGTTCTTCAACGAAATGGTGACTGTTCCATATTTTGAATAGGTTGTAAGCACAGTTGAATTTCTGTTAGTACGGTTAACCTTATACTTGCTGTTGTCTGAAACTGATGCAATTGATTCATCTGAAGATTCCCATGTATACTCTGAATCATAATTCGCTGCATCGGAATAAATCTTTTTGCTGGTATTATACTCAACTTCCTGATCAGCAAGTTTGGTAGCGCTAGAATACCACCCATTACTTACCAGTGCATAAATCGTAAAGTGTTCTGCCTTGAATCCAACTTCCTCTACCGCAGTTCCCTCTACGCTCTGCTCGCTTACGCTTTCAAGCTTTAGCTCGCTTGCTTTGACCTCGTCTGCGTTTTCTGCGCTGAGCTTGGTCTTGCTGGTGTCGTCGACTGCTACGATTTCTACTTTATCGGAAGCTTCGCTCATCTCCTGGATCGGAGCGCCGGTGAAAGTTACATCTACGTAGCCCTGTTCGGACCAGCTGTTGCTGAGTTTATTTCCATTATAAAGGAGGTTGATATCGTATGCTAATACGGTATTGACCTCGGTGCCCTCGGACTCGCTCTCTACCTTTTCTTTGATGGTGTCGCCCAGTGCCTCGGTTACTTCGGTTACCTGAAGCTCGGTGCCTTCCGGAAGGATGCCTTCCTCTGCGTGCAGGCTGATGGTTACGCCATCGCTGCTCTCATAGGATGCGTTGAACTCCGGATGTGCAACGTCTACGGATTCGGTCATGTTTGCCACGATCTCGAGATCCTCGGTTACGTCTTCTACTGCATAGACATGCTCGTATTTCTGAAGGTTGGATGCACTCGCTACTGCTGCTGCATCGATTTCTTCGAGTGCTTCACCATTGGCGGTTACTTCACTGATCTCGTAGCCGACCTGCGGTTCTACTGCGAAGTACAGGGTTGCGCCCTCTTCTACGCTGCTTTCTCCCTTGAAGGATGCTGCGCCGACCGGATCTACGGAGTAATCTACGTTGTACTCACCGTCTACTGCTGCTTTGCCGACCAGATCTTCTGCTTTCACAACATAAGCTCTTGCGTTTGCGCTGCTCCAGATGGTTACGGTGTTGTATGCCTTACCGCTTAACTCGCCTGCGGTTTCGATGGTGTCGTCCTCGAGGAACTGCTCATCATCGCCAAAGCCGTCTGCTTTGCCGCTGTTGTCGGTGGTGTTGGCTGCGGTCTCATCGGCTGCGGTGGTTTCCTCTGCTGCCTTGGACTCGTCTGCTTTGTTTTCGTCTGCTGCAGTGGTTTCCTCAGCTGCTTTACTTTCGTCTGCCTTGGATTCCTCTGCTGCGGTGGTTTCCTCTGCTGCCTTGGATTCTTCTGCTACTTTGCTTTCGTCTGCTGCCTCAGACTCCTCGGTTTTTGCGTTTTCCTTGGTGTCGCCTTTTGCGATCTCAGCCTCGGTGGTCTCCGGGAGTGCTTCGGTTTCTTTTTCCGGAGCCTCTGCCTCGGTTTCCTTCTCGGCCTCGGTCTCTTCCTCTGCAACAGTCTCTACGGATTCTTCTGCTTCTTTTGCGTTGGTGCTTACGCGGAATACTTCTTTTCTGGAGATGGATGCGCTGGCGCTTCCCTCTTCCGGAACGATTTCCACTTCAGCTTCCGTTTCAGCCTCAGCTGCTTCTTCTGCCTCAGTCTCATCAGCCTCAGCCTCGGTCTCGATGACAAGTTCGTCCTCTGCTTCGGTCTCTTCTGCTGCAGTGGTTTCTTCTGCCTCAGTCGTTTCCTCTGCGGTGGTCTCCTCAGCCTCGGAAGCGGTCTCATCCTCGGTTACCTCTGCGGTGGTCTTGGCCTCTGCCTCGGTCTCCTCGGTGATCTCCTCTGCCTCAGTTGTTTCGCCTTCCGGTTTTACAACCTCTGCCTGAGTTTTCTTTTCATCATCAACCATGGTGGTGTTGCTGTAATCCTCAGCGTTCTCTACGTCCGCTGCATCCTCGATGTTGGAGGTGTTCGGATTGACAGTTACACGGGCAGTTTCATATCCGCTTACGTTTGCGCGGAAGGTGACTGCCATGTCACTCTCGTTGATGAAGAGGAATACCACGCTGTCGGTACCTGCATTGTAGAATACCTGCAGATCCGTGTTCTCGGTAGCGTAGCTGTTGTCCACGTCTACGTCGAGCTGGTATACCTTTCCGGCCTTCGTTCCTATCAGTTTTTCATAGGAAGTCTTAAGGCTCTTTTGTTTTGCCTTGAGCTCTAAGGAAGAGAAATCAAATACGTCTCCGGTTTCCAGAGCTTCATTGATCGCGTCTTCCAGTTCACTGCTGTCAAGCAGGAACAGAGAGCTTTCTTCTTCGCCTGCCGCAAAGGCTACGGTCAGGTTCGTGCCAAAGTTGGTCACAACCATGGCTACGGTCAGCATAAACGCTACGATGCGCCTATACTCGTGCCTGAGTGTTTTTTTCAGGCTCATGGTTTTCTCTTTGAGTCCTTCCATACTCTCTCTCCTCTCTTTCCCTTATATTGGCTATCTAAATAGAAAAATGACAAATGTAGGGACTTTTCTTATTGTCAAGTTCAGTATACTCCCCTGCCCGTTATATAAACTGTTATTCTTTCTGTTTTTACGCGATTTTTTTATTTTTTTCGTGTTTTTTCGACTTGCTTGCTTTTCAGTCTTTATATGGGCTTAACAGACTTGTATACCAGGGGGGGGGTGCAAAGGTGAACCGTTTTCATCTTTTTGTGAAATCCTGTTACCACATCCGGTTTTCCGTCACAATTCATTCCACATCTTCGAGCTGGGTCTCCGCTTCTTCAAGCACGGTTTTCGGTTCTTCGGACAGGTCTTTTGCTTCTTCCGGCATGAGTTCTAACTCCTTGACGCCCTTTCCTACATTCTTTTTCAGGCTGTCTCCGTTGACTGCGAGAGCCGGGCGGCAGGTGTAGTATACGTCGATCTTTCTGCGGCGGTTCGCACTGTGGAAGTTCTGACATACGCGTTCTGCCGCCACATTGCAGCCTTTTTCGTCGGTGCTGGTCACCAGAACGAGGAACTGGTTCTTGCCGTAGCGTGTATACAGGTCCGACCGGCGTACCGAACGGATGATGGAGCGTTCCAGGCGGGTGCGCACCTCCTCGAGCTGTTCGGAGGATTCGAGGGGCTCGCCCTCGCGGTCAATCAGGGTAAAGAGTATCAGGTGGGCACGGGTGCGCTCACGTCCCAGCACCCAGACAATGTAGCGATAAATGTCGATAAAAGTCAGATAATCGCAGCGGGTGGCACCGAACACATTGGGATCGGGCTTTAAGTGCTCCTGGATATCCTCGAGATTGTTCATCTCGTACTGGATCATGTTGCGGATGGACCGGTAATGCTCTAACATCTCGTCGGACATGCGGATGCCGTACTCCTGCTGGGTTTCCTTGGCAATCTGCTCATAATATTCCACCGCCGTCTTGTATTCCTTCATGGCGGTCAGGCACTCCAGTTTCACCAGCTGCCACTCCTCATAAGGATAACGGCTGAGGGCCTGCTCGCAGTAGGGAAGCAGCTCTTCGTGACGGTTCTGCTTCTTTAAGAGACGGCTAAGCTCCCGCAGCACCTTAAAGTAGAGTTCCTGGTATTTCCAGTTAGCAGCGGATACCCAGTCATCCGCAATCATAAGCGGAAGAAATTCGCCTTTGTACAGGGCGCAGGCCTCCTTTAAGAGATCGACCTGCTTCATGGGATCCTTTTCCTCCAGTGCCGCCATGACCTGCTTCTGAAAAACCTCCACATCCAGCTCCACGTCCACATGATCGGCTGTCCAGGTATAGACACCGCCCTTGGTGGAGATGTACTCGCCCTTTGGAAGGCCGGCTGCGATCAAGCTCTTTCGCAGGCGGAAGATCATGGCACGCAGGGAATTGGCTGCCTGCTCGGTGTCGCTGTCTCCGTAGAGCTGCTCTAAGAGACGGCTGCGGTGGATGCCCTCGCCCCGGCTGTAAATAAGAAGCATCAGAAGATGCAATGCCTTGCTGCTGAGGCTCTTGCCCAGCACCACCGGCTGCCCCTGATAAGTCATGCTGAAACCACCCAGCATCTGGATGTAGATTACATTTTGATCACGAGAGTCCTTCTTTTCGATATCGTGAGGAGCTTCTTCCGTTATTTTTTCGTTTGTCTTTTCTAAATTTTTGTCCATTTCCATAACGCTCCCTCCTTTTCTTATACTTTAGTCTTTTTCGTGACAAAATGCAAGAAGTTTTTCATAATTTAGGCGAATTTCGACAAATTTCTGGTGAATTTTGTTATTTTATTGTGTTTATAGAGAGGTCGAACCAAAAAAGCAATTTTCAGAGACTTAAAAAAAGAACCTCTAGGGGTGTTAGAGGCTCTTTTTTAGGTCTTGCAGTTACCACTGTTATCTTTATTTCACAATACAGTTTGACTACAGACAAAAACTATGCTATATTAATAGCGAAAAGGAAAGCCATAGACATCGGCCTACCCTATAAGTTTTTTAGCGAAAGTCTCTTACGAGACCAGCCGTCACTATTGTGAGTAGTGGCGGCTTATTTTTTTCCTTTAAAGATCTCATAGATGAGACCAATAAGGGACACAATGAATATACCGATCTGGATTAAATCCGAGAGAGTAACATACATTGGCATCGCCCTCCTTCCTTTAAAGTCGGAGGGGTAAGCCCCTCCTTGTAAGAGGGTAGACCGCCTGTGATTGATGTGCTATGACTTTCCGTTCCATTAGTATATCATAAGATCCTGGATACGGCAATTACATAATCCTCCAATCAACTTTGAAAACTTTCATGATGTTTATTGGTAATAAAATTTGACTACAGACAAAAACTATGCTATATTAATAGCGAAAAGGAAAGCCATAGACATCGGCCTACCCTATAAGTTTTTTAGCGAAAGTCTCTTACGAGACCAGCCGTCACTATTGTGAGTAGTGGCGGCTTATTTTTTTCCTTTAAAGATCTCATAGATGAGACCAATAAGGGACACAATGAATATACCGATCTGGATTAAATCCGAGAGAGTAACATACATTGGCATCGCCCTCCTTCCTTTAAAGTCGGAGGGGTAAGCCCCTCCTTGTAAGAGGGTAGACCGCCTGTGATTGATGTGCTATGACTTTCCGTTCCATTAGTATACCACAAGATCCTGGATACGGCAATTACATAATCTTGGTTACAGTATCAAAACTCATCTTCCATTTTGCAAGAAACGCACCCGGCAAAATCCTCTGCCGGACGCGTTTCTTCCTTAATTTAATAGCTTGCATTTTTCTCGCTCATTTATGCCAGTGCTTCTTCTTGCTCTTGTTCCTCTTCCTCGACAGCTGTTGCGTACTTATCTAAGATGACGCTCTGGATCATGTCGCGGGTTCCGGAATTGATCGGGTGGGCGATATCGCGGTATTCGCCGTCCGTGGTTTTGCGGCTTGGCATGGCAATGAACATTCCCTTTTCGCCTTCGATGACCTTGATGTCATGGACAACAAATTCGTTATCTATGGTAATGGAGACGACGGCTTTCATCTTCCCCTCTTTTTCGATCTTTCTCACTCTCACGTCTGTGATCTGCATGTGAATCCCTCCCCCATTTTGCGCGTTCACCCGGGACAGGTTCTGTTCCGGGTGAACGGCTGTATGCTCATATATTTCCCTGCTGCCGGACAGACAGTTCGGGATTTTCTGTATTTTACAGTGTATAACGTTCGTTCTTCTCAATGACGATTCGGATATTGTCCGGTGTACCGATGTAGGTGGTATTGGCACGGATGGTATCGCGGCTCTCTACGATGCAGTTTTCGATGACTGTATTGTCGCCGATGTAAACGTCATTTAAGATGATGGAGTTTTTGATCACACAGTTGTTTCCGACATATGCCTTCTTAAACAGGACGGAGTTTTCTACGGTTCCGTTGATGATGGAGCCGCTGGCAACAAGGCTATTCTTTACCAGAGCGCCCGGGTTATATTTTGCCGGAGGCAGGTCGTCCACCTTGGTATACACATCCGGATACTGCTTGAAGAAGTAGTTGCGCACTTCCGGTTTTAAGAAATCCATGTTGGTCTTGTAATAGGAATCTACGGATGCGATATTGCTCCAGTAGGAATCCAGCTTGTATGCATAGATGCGTTTTAAGTTTTTGTAACGTACCAGGATGTCACGTACAAAGTCTACACGGTCTTCTGCTGCACAGCGCTCGATGAGTTCGATGAGCTGGCGTCTGCGGATCACATAGATACCACAGGAAATGGTGTTGGAGGTGGAAACCATAGGTTTCTCCTCGAAGTCAATGATGCGGCCGTCGTCGTTTAACTTTACCTGACCGAAACGGGTGATGTCCTCATCTGCTCCCATGTCCTTGCAGACTACGGTGATGTCGGCCTTTTTCTCGACATGGTACTCTAAAACCTTGTTATAGTCTAACTTATAGATGCCGTCGCCTGCTGCAATGACTACATATGGCTCATGGCTGTTCTTTAAGAAGCTGAGGTTCTGATAGAGGGCATCGGCGGTGCCGCGGTACCAGTCGCTGTTTTCTGCGGTGATGGTTGGGGTGAATACGTAAAGTCCGCCCTGTTTTCTTCCGAAATCCCACCATTTGGAGGAGCTTAAGTGCTCGTTTAAGGAACGGGAGTTATACTGGGTAAATACTGCCACGTTCTGGATATGGGAGTTGCTCATGTTGCTGAGCGCAAAGTCAATGCTGCGGTAGCTGCCTGCAACCGGCATTGCGGAAATTGCACGTTTGTTGGATAATTCCCGCATTCTCTTACTGTTTCCGCCTGCTAATACAATACCAATCGCTTTCATCGTACGCCACCTGCCTTTATAATGTAGTCTCCGCTTGCCAGTGCTCCGTCGGTATAGTCCTCCGGAGTGGTGACGCCGGAAATTGCGGTATTCTTACCGATTTTTACGTGATCCGGGATCACACTGTGTTCGCCTATGGTTACCAGGTCAAACTGGTATACCTTCTGGTCGTATTTGCTCGGTGCGTACTCACCCACGCCAAGCTCTGCTCCTTCGCCGATCGTGGTATCCTCAGCGACAATGGCCTTATTGACCTTGGCTCCGGCCTTGATCACGCAGCCGCGCATAACGATGGAATCGCGTACCTCTGCACCCGGTTCAATGGTGACACCTGCGCCGATGATGGAATTTACAATGGTACCGTGCACCTCTGTGCCCTCGCCGATCAGGCTGCGATCGATGACTGCATCTGCTGCCACATACTGCGGTGGGATAATGTCGCTCTTGGTGTAGATTTTCCAGTATTCCTCGTAAAGGTTGAACTCCGGAATGATATCGATGAGCTCCATATTTGCTTCCCAGTAGGAACCGAGGGTGCCGACATCCTTCCAGTAGCCGTTGTACTCGTAAGCGAAGATGCGTTCCTGTTTGCCGTGGCAATACGGAATCACGTGCTTACCAAAGTCACAGCCCGGCTCCTCAGACATGGCGATGAGGGCTTCCTTTAAAGCCGGCCAGCTGAAGATGTAGATACCCATGGATGCTAAGTTGCTGCGCGGATTTGCAGGCTTTTCTTCAAATTCGGTGATACGATTGTTGTCATCCGTGATCACGATACCGAAACGGCTTGCTTCCTCGATCGGTACCGGCATACATGCGATGGTGACGTCTGCGTTGTTTGCTTTGTGATATTCCAGCATAACCTCGTAATCCATCTTGTAGATGTGGTCGCCGGAAAGGATCAGAACATAGTCCGGATTGTAGCTCTCCATGTACTCTAAGTTCTGGTAAATCGCGTTTGCGGTACCGGTGTACCAGTCGCTTCCCTTGCTGCGCTCATAAGGAGGAAGTACAGTAACTCCTCCGACATTACGATCTAAGTCCCACGGAATGCCGATTCCGATGTGACTGTTTAAACGTAATGGCTGATACTGTGTTAAAACGCCGACTGTATCAACGCCAGAATTGATACAGTTGCTAAGCGGAAAGTCGATGATTCTGTATTTACCGCCGAATGATACTGCCGGTTTTGCAACTTTTTGTGTTAATACCCCAAGGCGGCTGCCTTGTCCCCCTGCCAATAGCATGGCAATCATTTCCTTTTTAATCACGTTATCACCTCGCTGTAGTGTTTTCTTGTAAAATCTATTATAGCATACATTTCAGAAATAGTGAACAAATAATTGCGTTATTTCCAAATTTTTTTGTTCATTTTCCGACATTTTTTATGTTACTATTCATTTTGTCGATATATGGTATTTGTGAAATTGAATAGCACCAGTTCTGGGACAGAATGGTCCATAACTTTGTCTTGAATCACTTTATAAAATGAAGTATAATCTTGCTTAAGTATGGAAAGTATCACGGATCTGTGAAAGGTTTGAAAAGCAGATCAAAATCAAAGGAGAAGAATTATGAATTTAGTTACTGTCAGAGAACTGTACAAAAACCGGGAGGCTTATTTAGATCAGGAGGTTTCCGTCGGCGGCTGGGTGCGCAGCGTGCGTGCTTCCAAGGCGTTTGGCTTTATCGTAGTCAGCGACGGAACTTTTTTTGAGACCCTGCAGGTGGTCTACCATGACAATATGGCAAACTTTGCTGAGATCAGCAAGCTCAATGTGGGAGCTGCCATCATCGTAAAGGGCACCCTGGTTGCTACTCCGGATGCAAAGCAGCCGTTTGAGATTCAGGCCGCTGAGGTTAGCGTGGAGGGGCCGTCCGCTCCGGATTATCCGCTGCAGAAGAAGCGCCATACCTTAGAGTATCTGCGCACCATCACCCACCTGCGTCCGCGCACCAACACCTTCCAGGCTGTGTTCCGCGTGCGTTCCCTGATTGCATATGCCATCCACCAGTATTTCCAGGAGCGTGATTTTGTTTACGTTCACACACCGCTGATCACCGGAAGTGACTGTGAGGGTGCCGGTGAGATGTTCCAGGTAACGACCATGGATTTGAATAACATTCCGAAAACCGAGGACGGAGTTGTTGACTTTACACAGGATTTCTTCGGCAAACCGACCAACTTAACCGTAAGCGGTCAGTTAAACGGAGAAACCTACGCCATGGCATTCCGCAACATCTACACCTTCGGACCGACCTTCCGCGCTGAAAATTCCAACACTACCCGCCACGCAGCGGAGTTCTGGATGATCGAGCCGGAGATGGCCTTTGCCGATCTTGACGACAACATGGAGGTTGCCGAGGGTATGTTAAAATACGTCATCCGCTATGTGCTGGAGCATGCACCGGAGGAGATGGCATTCTTCAACAGCTTCATCGACAAGGGACTTTTGGATCGCTTAAATAACGTTGTCAATTCTGAGTTTGGCCGTGTCACCTACACCGAGGCCGTAAAGATCTTAGAGGAGCACAACGACCAGTTTGATTACAAGGTATCCTGGGGCTGCGATCTGCAGACCGAGCATGAGCGTTTCCTGACCGAGCAGATCTTCAAGAAACCGGTTTTCGTGACCGATTACCCGAAGGAGATCAAGGCCTTCTATATGAAGATGAATCCGGACGGAAAGACGGTTGCTGCCGTGGACTGCCTGGTACCGGGTATCGGCGAGATCATTGGCGGCAGCCAGCGTGAGGATAATCTTGAGAAGCTGACCGCACGCATGGATGAGCTGGGTCTTAAGAAAGAGGACTACCAGTTCTATCTGGATCTGCGTAAATACGGATCCGCACGCCACTCCGGCTTTGGTCTGGGATTTGAGCGCTGCGTTATGTACTTAACCGGCATGGGCAATATCCGTGACGTGATCCCGTTCCCGAGAACCGTAGGAAACTGTGAACTGTAGGTTTTAGAAAAGAAAAATTCAGCGGGTATACCGTGCAGGACGGACTGCCGGCATGCCCGCATTGTATTTATCTCAGGCTGTTAAAGGAGAACCTTATGAAATTTATCCACATTGCAGATGTCCACTGGGGCATGAATCCGGACAGCGACCGTCCCTGGAGCCGCGACCGCGCTCAGGCCATCCGCGACAGCTTTGCCGAGGTTGTGCGGCAGGCCAAGCTGAGGGATGCAGACTGTCTCTTCATTGCCGGTGACCTGTTTCACCGCCAGCCGCTTTTGCGGGATCTGAAGGAGGTTAATTATCTCTTTTCTACCATTCCCGGCGTGAAGGTCGTCATCATTGCCGGAAACCATGACCGGGTTCGTCCGAATTCTGCTCTGATGAGCTTTACCTGGTGCCCCAATGTTACCTTTCTTGTGTCGGAGGAGATGGATTCTGTTTATTTTGCGGATCTGAATCTTATGGTGCATGGATTTTCCTATCACACGGCCGAGATCATCGAGGCACGCCTGAATAACGTAAAGGCGCCGGATGACGGACATCTGCATGTGCTGTTGGCGCACGGCGGCGATGCCTCCCATCTCCCCTTGGATAAGAGCAGCCTGGCACATTCCGGCTTCTCCTACACAGCGCTGGGACACATCCATAAGCCGGAGCTGGCTGCGGATTTTTCCTATGCTTATCCCGGCTCCTTAGAGCCGCTTGACAAGACAGAGACCGGAGTTCACGGCATGATCGTCGGAGAACTTCAGCCAACCTCCGGCCAGGTCGTCTCCCTGGAATTTGTACCCATCGCACGCACCCAGTATATTCCTCTAGTGGTGCATGTCACACCGGCCACGACCAATACCGAGCTGTGCGAACGCATCACCGATGCCGTGAAGGAGCGCGGACTTGAACATATTTACCGGTTCCGCATCCGCGGCATGCGTGACCCGGACATTATCTTTGACCTAGAGCCCCTTGCCCGCCGCCTGCAAATCGTAGAAGCGGTGGATGAGTCGGAACCGCAGTATGATTTCTGCCGGCTCTTTGCCGAGCACCCCAGCGACATGATCGGATTTTATATTCAGGCATTTCAGAAGGAGGATCCGAGTACGGTGGAGAAAAAGGCACTCTACTACGGGATCGATGCCCTGCTTCGCACCACAGATGAGAGGAGTTAAGTATGCGGATACTGGATTTACATATCGACGGATTTGGCAGGTTTCATGACCTTACCGTCTCCTTTGACAAGGATTTCAATGTCGTTTACGGAAAAAACGAGACCGGAAAATCCACCCTGCACACTTTCATCCGCTGCATGCTGTTTGGGCTGGAGCGGGGACGCGGACGTGCCGCCCGCACGGATCTTTACAGCAAATATGAACCATGGCAAAACACGGGTGCCTACGGCGGACAGATGCGGTTGGAAAAGGACGGTGTTGTCTATCGCCTGGAACGGAATTTCCGAAAAGATCAGAAAACCTTCCTTATTATAAATGAAACGGCCGGCAAAGAGGTGGAGCCCACCAAAAGCTTTCTGGATTTTCTTCTGGGCAGCCTGACGGAAACAGCCTACAATAACACCATCAGCATCGGTCAGCTTAAATGCGTGACGGAAGGCGGCATGGTGGCGGAGCTTCGCAACTATATTGCCAACATGAATGCCACCGGCAATCTGTCTTTGAATATCACAAAGGCGGTCTCCTATCTGAAGAATCGCAGAAAGGAATTTGAACGTCAGCTGAATCCGGAGGCAGCGCGCACCTATACTTCGTTGCTGACGGAGATCAAAAATATCGAGAAGGAAATCTCTGCTCCGGAATACGAAAATCAGCTTCAGACCTACCAGGATCTGCGAACCAGGTTAAAAAATCAGCTTTCTTCCAAGCAGACCGAACGTGAGACTCTGCTGCAGAAGATTGCCAAGGGACGACAGGCCTTGGCCGGTGCACAGTTTACCGATGAGGCTTCCATCCGTGAATATCAGGAAAACGCAAGAAATACCTATGAGCATTATGAGGAAGTGGCTCTGGCCGCAGACAGAAAGGGGCGCACCGCGGCTGCTATTTTAATGCTGATCTTGGCTGTATTCTCGGCCATCGGTGCCGTAGGACTTGGCTTTTTTAGCTCGCGTTCCTTTGATTCCACATTTTCCGGTTCCGGCGCTCTGGTTTCGGTATCCACCGGTGTGGCACACTATACGATATGGCTGATCTGCGGACTGAGTGCTGCTACTGTTCTTTTCTTTGCGGTGGGGCTGATCCTTTTTGCCAAGACACGCACACTCAAACGAGATCTTTCCATGGCAGAAAAGCTGCTTCAGGAAATTTTTTCCCGCCACCTGGGAGACTCCACCGTTTCCGAAGAAGCCATGACGGCCTTTGACAGCCGCATGGAGGAATTTGTACGGTTGAGTCAGGTGCTGGAGCGCACAGAGCAGTCCGTCGATGCACAGGCCTCTGAGATCGACGCACTTCAGGAAAAGGAAGCGAATTGTGATGATGCCATCTCACAGCAGCAGAAGGCACAGTGGGAATTAGAGAAAAAACTCGATCACCTTGCTCACTGCAAGGATCAAACCGAGGCCTTAAAGCAGGTTTTAGTGGAAAATGAGCGCATCCGCGAGGAGATCACCGCCATTGACCTGGCGCTGGAGACTATGACCAATCTGTCCGGCACGATCCGGGATTCCTTTGGACTTTACTTAAATAAGACTGCCTCGGATCTGATCCGAGGGATCACCGGAGGCATTTATGACAGCATGAGTGTGGATGAGAACCTGAATATCTTTATGAATACCCGCACCCGCCTGGTGCCGGTGGAGCAGGTATCAAGCGGCACTATGGATCAGATTTATCTGGCGCTGCGCCTTGCTGCCGCAAAGCTCATTCAGCCGGAAGGCGATTACATGCCACTCATCTTCGATGACAGCTTCGTCCTCTACGACGAGGATCGGCTGCGCACCGCCCTGAAGTGGCTGAAAACAGCATATCCGGGGCAGATCATCGTATTCACCTGCCACCAAAGAGAAGCGCAGATGATGACCGCCGACCAGATCGCATATCATCTGGTGCAAATGCCTGGGTAACAAGGGGTCCGAAGTTCCGGAACTTCTGGCTCTTTGGACTCTTTGGACTCTTCGGATCCTTCAATCACTTATAATTCGATAAAACTTTTAGAATACAATACGCACCGTCGTTCCTTCCCCCAGCGCGCTCTTGAGTTCCACCTTCGCCTTATGGTAAATCGCCCCATGCTTTACGATGGAGAGTCCCAGTCCGGTTCCGCCGATCTGGCGGGAGTGACTTTTATCTACGCGGTAGAAGCGTTCGAAGATGCGTTCCTGATCGTCGACCGGGATGCCGATGCCGTCGTCCTCGACCGTGAGCACCGGATGATCCTTAATGGTGGCCACATTGACCTCCACTTCTCCGAAGGGCTTATTATATTTGATGGCATTGTCGCAAAGATTGTAGATCATCTCATCGAGGATCTGCGGATTGCCGTTTACCACGGTCGGTTTGCCTGTAAGCATCAGCGTGATCTGATTTTTCTTTGCCACATCCTGAAGGCGTTTGACTACGTCAGAGGCCAAAAGATGAAGGTCTACCGGACTCTTCTCCTGCTGGATCTTCTCTTCATCCAGCTGAGACAGGCGAATGATATCGCCGACCAGGGTGATCAGGCGCTGAGCCTCCTGGTAGATTTTTCCGGAGAAACGGCTCATATCGGATGGCTGTACCAGTCCGTTCATCATAATCTCTGCATAGCCGGAGATCGAGGTAAGCGGCGTTTTGAGCTCGTGGGAGACATTGGCGGTAAATTCGCGGCGAAGCTCCTCTCTGCTCTGCTGCTCTGTCATATCCAGGATCACCACAACTGCACCGCTGCGGCCCTCGCTTTCTGCGACCGGGTTTGCGATGATCTGATAATGGCGGTTTCCTACGTCCAGCATCCTCTCTGTCCGCTCTCCTCGTAAAGCGCCATCGACGGCCTGACGGAAATTTTCCGATCGATTGAGGCTGATGATGTTGATATTCGATGTCGCGGTATTGGCCGGAGTTTTATCGGACGGCTCGTCCTGATTCTTATCGGTCAGATCGGACCACTTCTGGATTCCCGGACTGTTTGGATTTGTCTGGATTCCCAGAAGCTTAAACGCACTCTTATTGTAGGACATCACATCGCCCTTGCTGTCCACGACAAGGAAGCCTTCTCTCATGTTTTCGGTAATGGCAGTAAATTCTTCCTGGCGTTCCTTTAGGATCTTCATCTGCTGCCGGATGGTCTCCTTCTGCTTTTGCAGGCGGCGTACCAAGGGAGCCAGCTCGTCGTATACCTCATTCTCCTGCGGATCATCCGGATCCATCCGATTGATGGGCGCCACGATCCGTTTGGTCTGAAACTCTGCAAAGATCAGAACCCCCAGCACAATCAAGATGGCCATGGCGATCATGAGGGGAATCGTGTGCACTACAGTGGCCAGTCCGCTTCTGGTGGTGCTCGCCACACGGATGACGCTGCCGTCATTTAAGCGTGCTGCATAATAGTAGGTCTGCTCTGCCAGTGTGCTTGAGGCACGGACACTTTCCCCGCGTCCGTTTTTCAGAGCAGCAGCAATTTCCGGGCGGTCCTTGTGGTTTTCCAGGCTCTCGCTGTCGGCATAGCTGTCGTAGAGCACCTCGCCATCCGGGTTGACCCAGGTAATGCGGTTGATGCTGTTGCCGTCGCCCCGGCTTTTCAAGTGCTCAAGATAGGCAGCACCGGACACATCCATGGCAGACTCCAGGTAACGCACCTCTGTCATGACAGACTGGCGCATCTGAGTCTGCAGATCCTGACATAAAAGCAGCGCCGTGATCAGGGCAGATATCACCATGGTCAGAAGCGCTGCAAGACATACATTCCGGTAAATCGTTCTTTTGATCTTCATTCTTGGGATTCCTCCAGTTTATAACCGACACCGCGGATGGTTTCAATACAGCGGCTGGCTTCTCCAAGCTTCTGACGAAGGGTTCGGATATGAACATCCACCGTCCGAGTCTCTCCGTCAAAATCATATCCCCATATCTTTGATAATAACTGATCTCTGGTTAGAACCATGCCCTTGTTTTCGATCAGGTAGCAAAGCAGCTCAAATTCCTTAAAGGTAAGAGCGACCACGTTTCCGTCTGCCATCACGATATGGCGGTTTAAGTCGACATGGATTCCGCCGGCCTCGCAGATATCACTGCGTTTTTCCGGCTCGGTGCGGCGAAGCAGGGCACGCACCCTGGACACCAGCTCCATCATGCCAAAGGGCTTCGGGATGTAGTCATCGGCCCCGCTGTCGAGTCCTACCACCTTGTCATATTCCGTACCCTTTGCTGTCAGCATGATGACCGGAAGACGCTTTGTGGGGCCATTATCCCGCAGCTTCTTTAGGATAGTCAGGCCGTCCTCATCAGGCAGCATGATATCTAAGAGTACCAGGGACGGGTACTCCTCTTTCATGGCATTCCAGAAATCCTTTGCGCAGGGAAAGCCCTTTGCTGCAAGGCCGGTCGTCTGCAGGGTATAGATTACAAGCTCCCGGATACTGTCGTCGTCTTCCACCAGATAAATCATACGTTTCTCCTTTTACTCCAGATGGGTTCCCGTGATGGAGTACTCCACCCACTCTGCGATGTTCGTCGCATGATCCCCGATCCGCTCAAAATATTTGGCGATCATCAGCATATCAATGCAGAATTCGCCCAGTTTCTCATCGGTATTGCCGCAGCTGAGCATGCCGATCAGCTCCTGCTTTACCTTTCCAAAGAGGTCATCGACCACATCGTCATACTGAATGACCTCCTTGGCGATGTTTAAATCACGCTTGACATAGGAGTCAATGCTCTGAGTCACCATCCGCATGGTAGCATCTGCCATATCGCGGATATGAAGGCGGCTCTTGGCCTCGCGGTCATCCACAAATCCGCAGATCTCCGCGATGTCGGAGGCCTGGTCGCCGATACGTTCCATGTCGGAGATCATCTTCAATGCGGAGGATACCTGGCGAAGGTCGGTTGCTACCGGCTGCTGCTGGAGCAAGAGACGCATGCACAGGTTCTCGATGTCGCGCTCCTTCTGGTCGATCTCATGGTCGGCCTTGTATACATCTTTGGAAAAATCGCCTTCTCCCATCAGAGTGCGGGATGCATAGGAAATGGCATCCTCGCAGAGAGCTCCCATGCGGATCATCTCTACATTTAAAAGTTCAAGCTGTTCATCAAATCGATTGCGCATATCAGCCAAACCTCCCCGTAATGTAATCTTCTGTCTTCTTGTTCTTCGGCATGGAGAAGATCTGCTCGGTCTCACCGAACTCGATCACCTCGCCCATCAGGAAGAAGGCGGTCTTGTCGGAGATACGCGCTGCCTGCTGCATGTTATGGGTTACCATGACGATAGTATAGTCTTTTTTCAATTCCACTGCAAGGTCTTCGATCTTGGAGGTGGAAATCGGGTCGAGCGCAGAGGTCGGCTCATCCATCAAAAGCACCTCCGGCTGTACCGCCAGGGCTCTTGCGATGCAGAGACGCTGCTGCTGGCCGCCGGAAAGTCCCAGGGCACTCTTTTTTAAACGATCCTTTAACTCATCCCAGATGGCTGCATCGCGGAGGGATTTTTCCACCAGATCGTCAAGCTTTGCCTTGGAATGGATCCCGTGGGTGCGGGGACCATAAGCAATGTTGTCGTAAACGCTCATCGGGAACGGATTCGGTTTCTGAAATACCATACCCACGCGCTTGCGAAGCAGGTTGATGTCCATGTCCCCGTAGATATCTTCTCCGTCAAGCAGGATGCTTCCGGTGATGCGGCAGCCCTCTACCAGGTCATTCATACGGTTTAAGGATTTTAATAAGGTAGATTTGCCGCAGCCGGACGGACCGATGAAGGCCGTGATCTCGTTGGCCTGAATGTTTAGATTGATGCCCTTTAAGGCTTTAAAATCGCCATAATATAATTCCATGTTGCTGATTGTAAACTTATCCATCGTTTTCCTCTTTCTTAAGCTGTTTTTCCGGATACCTTCTTTGCAATGAATCCGGATACTGCATTGATGCAAACTACGATCACAAGAAGTACGACTGCGGTAGCGTAGGACTGGTTGGTGTAAAGTCCTTCATTGGTCAGCACATACATGTGTACCGCCAGGGTTCGGCCTGAACCGAACAAGTTGGATGGAATGCCTGCAACAGTTCCCGCTGTATACATCAGGGCTGCGGTCTCGCCTACTATACGGCCAACCGCCAGAATAATACCAGCCAGGATCCCAGGTACTGCGGATGGCAGAACCACCTGGAAAACGGTGCGGAGTCGTCCGGCTCCAAGGCCAAAGCTGCCTTCCCGGTAAGAATCCGGAACTGCTTTGAGCGCTTCTTCTGTGGTTCTCATGATGGTCGGAAGGATCATGATCGCCAGTGTCATGGCACCGCCGAGGATGGTGTAAGACCAGCCCAGGGCCACGGCAAACAAAAGAAATCCAAACAGGCCATATACGATCGAAGGAATTCCTGTCAGGGTCTCGGCGGTGATCCGCACGATACTTACCAGCCGGTTGCCGCGTTTGGCGTATTCCACAAGATAAATGGCCGCGAAAATACCAAGGGGAACTGCGATCAGCAGGGATAATCCTGTCATGATCACCGTGTTGACCAGAGCCGGCATCAGGGATACGTTTTCACTGTTGTATTCCCAGGCAAACAAGCTCGGTGTCAGATACGGGATTCCCTTGATCAAAATATAAGCCAGTAAAAATAAGAGTGTCATCACCGTCAAAAGCGCTGATACGGATACCAAAATCAGAAGTGCTAAAGACAGGGGACTGCGCTTGTAGGATTTCAACCGCTGAGAAACGGTCTGGCGGTTGATTGCCCGTATTTCGATATTTTTCTTTTCCATAGCTGCTTCCATTATGCATTCGCCTTTCTGCTGATGATTGAGAACGACAGGTTAATGATCAGGATGAATACAAAGAGCACCACAGCGGTAGCGATCAAGGCTTCCCGGTGCAGATCGGTTGCATATCCCATTTCCAGTACAATGTTTGCTGTCATGGTGCGGACACCTTCAAAGATTCCCTTCGGCATACGCGCCTGGTTTCCGGCTACCATGATGACTGCCATGGTCTCACCGATGGCACGACCTACACCCAGGATGACACCTGCCAGGATTCCGGATTTTGCTGCCGGAAGTGTTGCAAAGAAGACGCTGCGTTCATGACTTGCGCCAAGAGCCAGGGAGCCTTCGTAGTAGCTGGACGGAACCGCGTTGATGGCAGACTCTGACACGCCGATGATGGTCGGCAGGATCATGATGCCAAGCAGGATGGAAGCCGTGAGCATGCTCTTTCCGCTTCCGCCAAAGATCTGGGATACCACCGGTACGATCACGACCATACCGAAAAATCCGTATACCACGGAAGGAATGCCTGCTAACAGATCGATGGCCGGTTTGATGATTTTATAGACTGATCTCGGACAGAATCTCGACATGAAGACTGCAGTTAAGATTCCGATCGGCACGCCAATGATGATCGCACCGGCTGTCACATAGATGCTTCCCAGGATCATTGGTAGGATTCCGTAGAGGTTGTTGCCCGGTTTCCATTTCTGTCCTGCCAAAAAACGGAAGATTCCGATTTTTCCGATGGCCGGAATACCATTTGCAAAAAGGAATACACAGATCATAGCCACACACAGGATGGATACGCAGGCACTGATCAGAAATACCATGTGCATGATCTGTTCTTTCAGGTTTTTCATAGCTCTCACTTTCTTGTATTCTTACTGTACGTCTGCCCAATCGGTGATCTCGCCGGTAAAGATGGCTTTTACGTTTTCGCTGGTCAGCTCGGTGATCGGGCTGTCATTGTTGACTACGACTGCGATACCGTCCATAGCGATCACGGTTGCGGTCAGGCCGGATTCTAACTCGCTGTCCTTTAAGTCTCTGGAGGCCATACCGATATCACATACACCCTCGATTGCAGAGGTCATGCCGGTGGTGGAATCAGACTGCTGAACCTCGATCTCAACATCCGGGTTTACTGCGACATAAGCCTCTTTTAACTTCTCCATAACCGGGGTTACGGAAGAAGAACCTGCTACGACCACCTTGCCCTTTAAGCCGGAAGCGGTGTAAGCACCCTCGTTGCCCTGGCTGATGTAACCGTTGTCCTCAACAACCTTCTGGCCATCCTCGCTCATAATGAAGCCGATGAAGTCGCTTGCTGCGTCGCTTAATTCTGCCTTCGTTGCGATGTTGAACGGACGAGCTACCTTGTACTCACCGGATTTGATGTTATCTACGGTTGCTGCAGCGCCGTCGATGTCAACCGCCTTTACTGTATCATTTAAAGAACCAAGGGAGATGTATCCGATCGCACCCTTGTTGCCTGCGATGGTGGTCATCATAACGGAGGTGCTGTTGGTGATCTCTGCATCCTCGGTAGTGTTGTCTACCTTCTCGCCTGCGTCATTTTTCTCTTCGATGCCAAACAGCTCGATGAATGCGCCTCTGGTGCCGGAACCATCCTCACGGGAAACAACCGTGATCGGTCCTTCTGCCTTTTTGCCTGTTGCCTCGGTGGTCTCTGCGGCACTGTCTGCCTCGGAGCCTGCTGCCTCGGTCTGAGTGTTCTCTGCTGCTGCGGTGGTCTCTGCGGTCTTGCTGCCGCCGCATGCGGTCAGGCTTGCGATCGTCATACCCATTGCTAATACCATTGCCAGTGTCTTTTTCATAATCTTTGTTCTCCTCTTTTTGTTTATGAATCGTTTTGGTTTCTTTCATCGGTTATCGTGGTTTTGATGTTTTCATCTCTCAACCACAACTGCATTGTAAAATCTGAATGTAAAATCAAAAAGAGGGCGAATGTAAAATCTGTGTAAAACCGCTTTATAAACAAAAGAAAACCCCGCAAGACCGCATATTTCAGCGTTCTTGCGAGGCTTTCTTTGTGATTTACAACATCTTTATTAATGCTTACTCGTACAGCGGATATTTCTCGCACAGCTTGGTTACTTCGCCGCGGATATAATCGGCCTTGTTCTCGAAATCGGTTGCTGCAAGCCAGATGCACTCGGCAATCTTCGGCATATCCTCTTCCTTTAAGCCGCGAGTGGTAACGGCCGGGGTTCCGATGCGGACACCGGAGGTTACAAACGGGCTTCTCGGCTCATTCGGAACGGTGTTCTTGTTCAGGGTGATGAAGACTTCATCACAGCGGTTCTGAAGCTCTTTTCCGGAGATGTCCATGCCGCGCAGGTCAACCAACATCAGGTGGTTGTCAGTTCCGCCGGTCAGGAGCTTAAAGCCCTGAGCAACCAGCGCTTCTGCCAGTGCCTTTGCGTTCTTTCGTACCTGCTTCTGGTACTCGGTGAATTCCGGCTTTAAGGCCTCGCCCAGGCAGACAGCCTTTGCTGCGATGATATGCTCTAACGGGCCGCCCTGGGTTCCCGGGAAGATGGCTTTGTTGAAGTTAAACTTATCTGCAGATTCCTTGCTTGCAAGGATCATGCCGCCTCTCGGTCCGCGCAGAGTCTTGTGGGTGGTGGTGGTTACCACATCTGCATACGGGATTGGGCTCATGTGCTCGCCTGCTGCTACCAGACCTGCGATATGTGCCATATCGACCATGAAATATGCGCCGACCTTGTCAGCGATCTCGCGGAATTTCTTGAAGTCGATCTCTCTTGCATAAGCACTTGCACCTGCAAGGATCAGCTTCGGCTTGTGCTCGACTGCCAGGCGCTCTACCTGATCATAGTCAAGATAGCCTTCATCATTGACACCGTAGGATACAATGTTGAAGTAAAGGCCGGAAAAGTTAACTGGGCTTCCATGAGACAGATGACCGCCATGATCCAGGCTCATGCTGAGCACGGTATCGCCCGGTTTTAACATAGCAAGGAAGACTGCCATATTGGCCTGTGCGCCGGAATGCGGCTGTACGTTTGCATACTCGCAGCCAAACAGCTTCTTTGCACGCTCGATCGCGATCGTCTCCACAACGTCTACATACTGGCATCCGCCGTAGTAACGTTTTCCGGAGTATCCTTCTGCATATTTGTTGGTCAGTACGGTTCCCATTGCCATCATGACCGGCTCAGATACGATATTCTCAGAAGCGATCAGCTCCAGATTTCTTCTCTGACGTGCGGCTTCCTGCTCAATCGCCTTGCCGACTTCCGGATCATAGTCTTCGATAAATTTCATTACCTCATTCACCATGGATTTTGTCTCCTTTTCCGCCAATGTCCGCTCTCTCTGCTCTTCAGACATGTGCTTTCCTGTGTGATTTTATCGTTGATTATAGTACCGCATTTTGAGAGTGTCAAGTATTTATCATAGAGCATCACGGTATGAAACGCTTCACGCTCTGCCTGACCGGCAGCAAAATTAACCATGAAGCTTATACGCTCTGACCACAATCTGCAGTGTCCGGTTTCCATTGTATTCATTCACATCCGGATAGTAGATCACGTCGATGGTGCGACTGTTTTTCGCTTCCTCTACGAATCGATCGGCCTCGGTAAAGACCATGGCCTCCATGGGTCGGCCGCCTTCTGTCACCACGGTCATCCGCACGGCGTTGTTATTGCGGCCAATCGCACGCAGACTGCGGATCCGAAGATTTTTCTGGGCAAACTGTGGCTTTTCATTGCCCTGACCGAAGGGCTCCAGACTCTTTAGCTCGTCGATCAGCGCCTCTGAGACGTATTCGAGCGGCATAGCCACATCGATCCAGATCTTCGGGATAAAATCCTCTTTTGTAAGGGTCGACTGCTCATTCAGACGCCGGCGAAACTCCTCCACATCTTCCTCCTTCAGAGAAAAACCGGCCGCCATGGGATGACCGCCAAATTTTAGAAGCAGATCCTGCACTCCGCAAAGTGCCTTATACATATGGTAGCTTTCTATGGAACGGCCGGAGCCCTTCACACAGTCTTCTCCCCTTGTCAGCACAAAGGAGGGTTTGTTGTAGGCCTCCCGCACCCGTCCGGCAATGATCCCGGCCAGGGATTCATGACAATCCGGAAGATAGACCACCAGTACATCATCCTCCGAGAGCTTTTCATCCACCTGACAAAAGGCCTGCTCCATGCCGACCTGGGTCATATCCTTGCGTTCCTCATTAAGAAGCTTTAACTGCGCTGCCAGCGCATCTGCCCGAGCACTTTGTGACAGTCCGAAGCCGCCTGTCTGCGGCTCCCCGCACAAAAGCAGCTCCAGCGCCAGCTCTGCCGTTTGAAGACGTCCGCTGGCATTCAGGCAGGGGCCTATGACAAAGCCGATGTGATAAGCCGTCAGGTTATAAATATCCAGGCCACAGGCATTGACCAGGGCACGCAGTCCGGCACTGGCTGTATGGGGGATCTGTTTTAAGCCCCAACGCACGATGATGCGGTTTTCATCCTGCAGCTTCATCACATCTCCCACCGTGGCAATGGCTGCAAATTCTAACATATCCAGCCACTCTTTCTTTGGCACACCGCTTGTTTCATAGAGCACCTGTACAAGCTTATAGGCCACCACGCCTCCACAGATTCCGGAAAAGGGATAGGAACAGTCGTCCCGGTGCGGATTCACCACAGCATCCGCCTCCGGCAGGATCTGACCTCCGTCCTCCGCCCGAACCACCTCATGATGATCCGTCACGATGATCGTCATCCCAAGCTCCTTGGCCAGGCGTACCTGTTCCAGCGCCGCAATACCGTTGTCGCAGGTGACGATGGTATCGATCCCATCCTCCTTTGCCTTGCGAATGATGGATTCGTTGATGCCGTACCCATCCCGGATACGCTCCGGAATCTGATAATCCACATGCCCCCCGCACCGCGTCAGTCCCTTATACAACAGATAGGTAGAACACACCCCATCGATATCGTAATCTCCCACAATACGAATGCGGACACCTTCCTTTATCTTCTCGCGGATCAAAGCTGCTGCTTTGTCCATGTCCTTCATGAGATGAGGATCGTACAGCTGGTCCAGGGTGCCATTTAAATATCGGTCTACGGCCTCCTCTCCCTCTACATCCCGATTTCTGATGATGCGCGCTGTGACCGGACTGATATGAAACCGGGCTGAAAGCGCGTTAAAGTCCGCACGCTTGGTCTGAAGCATCCAGACAGATTCCTGATTATTTTTCATATATAGAACGATTCCTTTCGTAAATCAATTCTTCATGTGTCGTATTGTACCATATATACGTTTTCATTTCCACGTTGCATTCGACTCCTCCATGGGATATACTAAGGGTTGCACAAATTAAAGGAGAAGTCTTATCATGAGTAATAATAAGGAAAAATCCGACTCCGGCAGCTTCTTAGTTCAGGGAAGCATCCTTGCCGCAGCCGGAATCATTGTCCGTTTTATCGGACTGCTCTACAAAATCCCCATGACCCGGGCGATCGGAGATGAGGGAATCGGTTATTACAATACTGCTTATGAAATCTACAACATCGGCCTGATTTTGTCTTCCTACAGCCTGCCGCTTGCGATCTCCAAGCTGATCGCAGCACGGCGCGTACACGGCAAGACCCAGGATGTGCAGCGGGTCTTTCGGGCCGGACTGCTCTTTGGTCTTGTGGCCGGAGGTCTGATGACGTTGTTTTTGCTCTTTGGAGCGGACTGGATCACCGTGCATATCTTCAACAGCCCCAACAGTGCCCTTCCGCTAAAGGTCATGGCACCGACCATTCTGGTCTTTTCCATCATGGGTGTGGTACGCGGTTATTTCCAGGGACTGGGGAATATGGTACCGACCTCCATTTCCCAGATCATTGAGCAGGTAGTCAACGCCATTGTCAGCGTTGCTGCCTCCTTTGCCTTCATGAGCTGGTTTGCAAGTCGGGAAACTCCGGCAGCCTACGGTGCAGCAGGCGGTACCCTTGGTACCCTCTCCGGAGCGTTTGCTGCCTTTGTATTTCTGGCACTGCTGATGTTTTTATATCGAAAGAAAAATGCCAGAGCACTGCACCGTCCCCAAGAGGGACGCCTCGAAAGCTGGGATCATGTATACATTGCACTGGTCATGACGCTGACCCCCATCATCCTCAGCCAGTTTGTGTATCAGCTGAGCGGCTCCGTGGATAACTCCATGTTCGGCTTTCTGATGAGTGAAAAGGGCTTAACTGAGAAGGAACGCCTCTCTTTGCTTGGCATCTACGGCGGCAAATATCGCCTGCTTTCTAATGTACCGGTGGCTGTAGCCTCCTCCCTCGGAACCTCCATGATCCCAAGCATTGTGCGCTCCCGCGCTCAGAAAAATCATGCGGATGTGATGTATAAGATCCGGCTGACCATCAAGTTTAATATGCTGATTGCCATTCCCTGTGCCTTCGGTATGGCCGCACTGGCTTCCCCGGTGCTTCGCCTCATCTTCCACGACAGCCGCGATCTTACCAGAAATTTGCTGATGCTCGGTGCTCCCGCTGTCATCTTCTTTTCTCTCTCGACCGTGACCAACGCGGTGCTCCAGGGAATTGATCTGATGCGAAAATCCGTCACGCACTCTGCGATTTCCTTGGTGATCCATGCTGCTTTTGTATATGTCATGCTGAAGTACTGGAATCTGGGTGTATACGGACTGGTCATCGGCAACGTGACCTTTGCTTTGGTTGTCTGCCTGTTAAACTGGCGTGCTATTGGCAAGGCTCTGCACTACCGCCAGGAGGTGAAAACCACCTTCCTCCTGCCCTGCGTCTGTGCCGCTGTGATGGGTGTGATCGCCTTCCTGGTTTACAGCTTCGTAAACAAGGTGACCGGCTATTACCAGATTGGTCTGCTGATCAGCGTCCCGGTAGCCATGGTTGTTTACGGTCTGCTGATCGTACTGACAAAAGCCGTAACTGCCAAGGAACTGCCGGATATGCCGTTTGGAATGCGGATTTTGCGACTGTGTAAGAAGCTGCGGCTACTATAAATTTTTACAGCTGCGCAATAGTCCGAAAGCGCCCACCCCAGCACACATAAACGCATTCACGGCAATTTTCTGTCCGTTTTGCTCCGTCGCCCATTTGACAGGTCTACCGCAAACTCGCTCACTGCGTTCGCTCAGACAAGCTCCCGACCTGTCGCTATACTCACAAAACGGACAAAATTGCCTATCGAATACTTATTATGTGTGCTGGGGCGGGCGCTTTCTACGTTCTTGGCTGCATACAGTAATAAACCGACCATAACGTTATTGAAGAACTCTTGATAAATTGGCTCCACTACGATAATAACGTGCAAATGGTTCTGCCGACAGGTAACTGTCGCCATCTCCAATATTCTTATGGCTATACTTTTTTCGCAGTGCAGCCAATAATCTAAACGAAGTCAGTATCGTCATTACAGCGTAAAAACATTGCGCAGCTATAACGTAGAAGTTCCGGGACTGGCATACAGAATAAGCAGACCCTTTGGAATTTTCCGAGTGCGCGAGCATAGCGTCTCCCCGGAGGCCCTGTCTGAGCGTGCGAAGCACGCGAGTTTGGCCGCAGGGGAGACAATAGGCGGCGCAAGCGCACGAGGAAAAAATTCCACAGGGTCTGCGTTTCTGTATGGCAGTCCCGGAACTTCGGACTATCCTATATACAATCTTTATTTTTCAATTTCAAATTGTCTCGTTATATCTTGCTTCTCTCCACACTTCGTACCGCCCCCCACACACAGCAAACCGCCAGCGCCACCTGCAATCCCATGCTCACGCCCAGCCAGTGCCGGATCAGCGCATTGTCGGCCTGGTTTCCAAACCAGCTTCCCACCTGAACCCAGGTCTGGTTTCCGGCAGTCAGCCTTCCGATGACCTGGGCAAAGGTAGCGATCGGATTGATCAGCAAAATATAAAGCATGCTTCCGGATCCGCCGGATACTGCGCCGGAATCTGCTTCGGCCAGATACTGCCCGGTGTGCATCTGGCCGAAATACGTCACCAGAAAATTGATGCCATAGGTTCCGGCAGTCAGCACAGCCGTCACTGCATAGGCTGCCACCGTGGCTGCCGTGGTGCGCCGAAAAAGTGCCGAACAGCACAGGCCGATGCTTCCTACAAGCAGAGCCGATGCAAAGAAACAGCAGACTAAAAGGAGCAGATCCGATACCATCACGCCGCCGTATACAAATACCATGGCCAAAATGGGCAGACTGGATATCACCATAAGAAACATAGTTCCCATAGCTGTATAGAGCTTTCCCAGTACAATATCGGCCGGAGTCATGCAGGTCGTCAGCATCAGATCCAGGGTCTGGCGTTCCCGTTCTCCGCTGATGCTTCCTGCGGTCAGCGCCGGCATGATGAGGATCAGCATCAGAAATTCCAGTGAGGATACAAACATATACAGATCCAAAAATCCTGTATATTGTACCTCTGCCGTCAGGCGGATCTGCGCTAAGGCCGAATACATATTGAGAAGTGCCACCATCGCCAGGATCCCGTTGAATACCAACAGCACAAGAACCAGCCGGAAGCTTCTGGCACTCACCCGGCATTCTCGTTTATAGATCGGATTCATTTTCATAGGATAACACCACCTTTTCCTCGTTGTGATCCGTGATCTGCATGAAGATGGACTCCAGACTTCCCGGCTCCCTCATGAAGCCGCGCACCGGTATGCCCGCTTCGATCATCTGCTTGAGCAGCTCGCTCTCCATCTGTTCGTCTCCGGTAAATCCGACCATGATATCCTTTTCGCTGATCGTCATGGTGCGGATCAGCGGATTTTCCTTCAAAAAGTCGATGGCCTTTTCCATCTGGCCGGGCACGCTGATGATAATCTGCCTTGATGTATACAGACGTTCCAGGATCTCGTCCATGCTGCCGGAAAGGACCATTTTCCCGACATCGATAATGCCGATATCCGTGCAGAGCTCCGAAAGCTCCGAAAGATTGTGAGAGCTTAAAAGAATCGTCTTTCCCTGTTCATGAAGCTCCCATACCATCTGTCGAAATTCCATATGGGTTCTCGGATCCAGACCGGCCGTTGGCTCATCCATGATCAGAAGCTTGGGGTCATGAATCAAAGCTCTCGCCAGGCAAAGCCGCTGCTGCATCCCGCGCGACAGTCCGTCCACATAGGTATCCATCCGGTCGCCCAGACCCACCTGTTCCAAGAGACTCCTTGCCCGTTTCCTGGCCGCAAAGCCCTCCAGATGATAGCAGGCCGCAAAAAACTCCATATATTCGGATACCTTCAGATTGTCGTACATGCCGAAATGATCCGGCACATAACCGATCTGCTTTTGCAGGCTCTTAGGATCTGCCAGCATATTCTGCCCGTCCTGCTCCACCCGTCCTTGATCCGGCTTCAACAGTCCTGTCATGATCTTGATGGTCGTAGTCTTTCCGGCTCCGTTTGGTCCTACAAACCCAAACAGGGCGCCATCCTTCAGTTCCATGTCCAGTCCGTCCAGAGCATGGTAATTGCCGAATTTTTTATATAATCCCTGAATCCGAAACATCAGCGTTCCCTCCCTGCCACCATCGGCATCGGAAGCTGGATCCCGTCAAGCCCGCCGCCGTTGTAAGCGTAACGCACCGTCAATGTATTGCCGGGCGAGAGATACGGCTTCAGCAGTTCGACATCCAGCGTGATCCCTTCCAATTCCATCTTGTCAAAATTTCCGGTTGAATAGTTATAGAAATAAATGCTTCCGGTAAAGATATGGCTCATGTTTCCGTCATCTCCGGCAAACTCCTCCGATACGCTCTCAAAGGTCAGGCTTTCCACCTCGATGTCGGTGCCGAACTGATACTCCAGCGTGAGCGGTTCTGCCCCACTCATGGAATTTGTGTCCGCGTCATAGCTTCCGCCCACCACCTTCGGCTTTTTCATGAGCACGGAACGATAGATGGAATCGCCGTTTGATGCATTGATGGATACCGTCTGTGTCAGCATCGTAATGCCGTAGGTATCCCTGGATGGATTTTTTAAAAACCGGCTTTCCTCCTTCTGGGTACTGAAGGCAATGACCCTTGCATCGGCCGTGTAGCCGTTTAAGTAGTTGTCCAGATAAAAGCGGGTGAGATTGGAGCGTTCCACCGCCAGCATATAATTCTTGTCACGGATATCAGCAGAGGCAAAGGTATCTTCCCCCGATATACGTTCTGCTGCCAGATAGGAATCGCCCAGAGGATAGCGTAACAGGGTATAATCTGCCAGGTTTTTGGTCTCACCAGGCTCCATCCTTCCGATCTGGATCATGTTGCCGTAAAGAACCAAAGTTGCATTCTCGATCGGATACGAAAACCGGTTGGTCAGGGTTCCCTGGATCTGTCCCTCAAAATAATCCACATCTCCGGTGATGCCGATCTGATCCGTGTTCTCGCTGCGCTTCTCTAGCTGAAAATAGCGCGAAGCAAAGGCTGTAATATTCTGTCCCTTGATGGTCAGCGCATCTTCACCGGTACGGATGGCGATCTGATAGGGTTCATCCGTATCCAGAGAGTCACCGCCCACCGTATACCGGGTACTTCTCGTGATCGGAAGCAGACGATAGCCCGGGTTCAGCTCTACGGTATAAGGACGGTTGTAGGGATTTCGGACATTGATATAAGTCGTGTCCGTCACATAATCATCCGTGATATCCTGGATGGCTGCATAGGTGAAAAAGGTAGACCGAAACCGCGTCGGCATCCCCAGTACATACACCAAACCGGAAAATCCCAGTGCCAGGATCACCACACTTTTCCGGTAAAGGGTCTGAAGACCGCGTCCGCGTAAAAAGACATAAAGACCCGGTCCCAAAATCAGCAGATACAGACCGGTTATCCCCACGAAGTGAGCAAGATTCGGCAGCTTATCCACATCTCCGGTGTTGATCAGGCTCTGGACATCCCAAAATCTTCCGGAATTGCCGCTGTAAACCACCTCAGCCAGCTGGTTGATCCGGTCTTCTCCCAAAAGATTCGTAAACAGATAATCCACATAGGAGGTCTGTTTTTCACAGAATTCAGCGATATCGCCCAGATCGAAGGAGGCCACCACCACCATGCCCTGCTCCTTTGCGGCTGCAGTTAAGAGAGGCTGACCGTTGCTTGAGAGGATCACATTGCCTCCGTGAAGCGGCACATCGACACAGGAAATGGCCAACATACCGGCCCCCGGCTCCTCTACCCCGGTAAAATCCTCTGCCAGGTTGATATGTGTGATCGTGGGTGTCCCGTAGGAGTCATCTAAAAGCTCCGGTGCAAAACGTCCCAGCGTGTCATCCACCCGGTCTCCGGTTCCCAAGATCAGCACGCCGCCCTGCTGCACCCAGTTCATGATGGCAGATGTCTGACTGCCGGACAGGTCACGCAGCTTATAATCATTGACCACCAGCACATCAAACTGGCTTAATCCAACCTCCTCATCCGGAAAATCATCCCCCTGAAGCTCAAAGGTCCTTGTGCGCAGGGTGCTGTAGCTGATGCCCACACCGTTCAGATAATGAAGCTCCCAGGGCGCATCCGACAAAATTCCCACAAAAAGCTCCGGCACATCCCGGCTTACATTCAGCTTCACCTTTTTATTTAAGATAACATTTTCCGCCTCGTCAGTCAGAGACAGCACCAGCTCGTCTGCTGCCGTGCCAAGGGGAATATAGTAACAAGCTGTCTCCTGATTGTTTGCGCCGATCTCCACACCGTACTCGTATTGGTAAACTGTCTGATCGGACTCCCGGGTCTTGATCGCTAAGATCCCGTCCACCTGGGTGTCACCATCATTTTCGATCGTGACATGAACCGGAAGATATCGTCCTCCCTTGGCACTGTCCTCATAACCATAGCTCACATCCATGCGCACCGTGTCCTCTTCGGCAAAAACCGGAGTACAAAAAGCCAGACCGCCAAGAATGGCGACCGCAGCCACACTGACTGCCGCCCTTTTTGGCGATCTGACCACCCCGCATAAATTTTTCTTTTTATTTATCCACATCAGATTTCTCCAAAATGCTCCTTATCCACATCAAAATTCACCTGCAGGGTTACCAGGAATACCGTACCGCTTAGATCACTCTTCACCGTGATGGTTCCGCCATGCATCTCTACGATATTTTTTACAATGGCAAGCCCCAGACCGGTTCCTCCGGTATGCGTTGAGCGGGACTGCTCCACCCGGTAAAACTTCTCAAAGATCAGGGGAAGCTCGTCTGCCGGGATCACATGACCGTAGTTTGTGACCGACACCTGAACGGTATCCTCTGCCGCCATGACCTTTACCACAATCCGTTTGCCCTCTGCACCATACTTGATGGCATTGCCGATCAGGTTATCAAAGAGTCGAGCCAAAAGATTTCCGTCCGCCGTAATGATCTTAGCCGGCACATTGCTCTGAAGCTCATAGGAAAGTCCCTTATTGGCAAAATTCGGATACGATTCCTCTAAAAGCTGTCCGAGCAGCTTTACGATATCGACCTGAGAAACATGCATAGCCAGCTTTCCGTAATTCATCTTGGTAAAACCGAACAGATCCTCAATGAGCTTTTCCAGGCGTTTGGCCTTGCTGTAGGCGATATCAATGTATTTTTTCTGCATCTCCGGCTGCAGGACCACCTGGCCGGACAAAAGCTCCAGATACCCGATGATGGAGGTGAGCGGAGTGCGCAGATCATGTGCAACATTGGTGATCAGCTCATTTTTGGTGCGCTCGGATTCCCGCTCTTTATCCATCAGACGGCGGATATCCTCCACCATCTTGTTTAGGTTTGCGGCCATGGAGGAGAATTCATCATCTCCAAGCACCTCCACCTTCGTGTTCAGATCTCCTTCGGAAATTCGTTCGACTGCATCGGAAATACGTCCGATATAGGCTGCCGATTTTTCCTGCAAAAGCAAAAAGGTCACGGCAAAGGCCAGGATTCCGATGAGCACATATACCAGGACCACCACCACATCCGACTGAGCCACCAGGTTCAAAAGCGCGCTGGACTGTTCGGAACGTCTGGCATAGTCGGCAAGCATGGTCAGGTTTGTAACAAGAAAGACATCGATCAGACACGCCACCAGGGTGCTGTAAATGATATTGATAATGACCCGCGTATGATAGCGGTGGCTCAAATCACCCCTTTTGCCGTTATTTTTCAATTTTATAGCCTACCCCCCATACGGTAGTGATGATCTTGTCCTGGCGCTCATCCTCTTTCATCTTGCCGCGGAGGCGACGGATATGCACCATAACGGTATTGTTGGCCTCGTAGACCTTCTCATTCCAGACCTTCTCAAAGATCTCGTCCGTGCTGAAAACCTTGCCCGGGTTGGAGGCCAAAAGATAGAGAATATCAAACTCGATCGGAGTCAGCTTCACCTCCTGATCGTAAACGGTAACCTTGTGATTGTCCTTATTGATCGTAAGGCCGCGGATGCTGATCTCATTTTTGGCGGTCTCGTGAACATTGCTGTTGGGATTTAACTGGGTATAGCGGCGCAGCTGAGATTTGACTCTGGCCGTCAGCTCCAGCGGATTGAAGGGCTTGACCACGTAATCATCCGCCCCGGTGCCAAGTCCCAGGATCTTGTCTAAATCCGTGGATTTCGCGCTCAGCATAATGATCGGAATGTTGTTGGTCTCCCGAATCTTCTTACACATCTCAAGGCCGCTCATACCCGGCATCATGATGTCGAGGAGGCAAAGATGAATGTCCTCCTTATCCAGAATATCCAGCCCTTCCTGGGCATTGGATGCCTTAAATACCTTATAACCGTCACTGACCAGGTAAATTTCTACCAGATCCGCAATCTCCTGCTCATCATCTACCACCAGAATATTGGTTTCTGCCATAAAACCTTCCTCCTTTGTGTTTCTGTTATTACTGAAAATGCGGCAAAATCATGTTTTTTTGCGATTGATTCCTGCCGCAGCTAGTGTGCTGGCACATTCATTTTCAGACTAATGACGCTGAATATTTTTTCATTGACAAGGCGACTGAAAGAGGCGATGCGGTGGCATCGTCGATTGAAGTCAACGCAGTTCAATGAGAAAATAGACAAGTCAATTAGTCGAAATATGAATGTGTCAGTGCACTAGTTCCATTACCAATGATGCCGAATTGCCGCGTGCTTTGCACTCTCGCAATTCTTATCAATACCTACAGTGTACCACAAAAGAGACCCTCCCGTCTTACTTTTTTATTACATTTCAGATAGGGAACGGCGAAAAACAGGAAAAAGGAGCATCCTTTGAACGGACACTCCTTTTGCTGTTATGACTTGTATACACCCTATTCGCTCTGGCTTTCTGCCGGCACGAATACCCGGGTATTGTGTACATCGTCCTGTTTTCCGGCCTTTTTCGCTATGGCCACGGCCTCCTCACAGAACTGCTTCTGAGCCATCACAAGCACCTTGCCGCGCTTGTCGATTTTCTCATAGGTGCCGTCCGGCTGCAGGATATGTGCCTTTACGTTGTCCTCTAACTGCACCTTCAGGATATGGATGACCTGCTCTTTTAAGACCGGATCCTCCACCGGGAACATGATCTCCACACGCTTGTCTAAGTTACGCGGCATCCAGTCTGCACTGCCCATGTAAACCTCCGGACTTCCGCCGTTCTCAAAATAGAAGATGCGGGCATGCTCGAGGAAATTGCCTACGATGGAATGTACACTGATGTTTTCACTTAAGCCCGGCACCCCGGCCTTCAGGCAACAGATTCCGCGCACCACCAGCTCAACCTTCACACCGGCGCAGGAGGCCTCATACAGACAGGCAATGATCTCGCGGTCACAAAGGGAGTTCATCTTTGCCATGATATGAGCCGGTTTTCCTTCTCTTGCACGCATGGTTTCACGGCGGATCATGCGGACGCAGCGATTTCTCAGCCAGAGCGGAGCCAAAATCAGGCTATTCCAGGTCGGCGGCTCCGAATAGCCTGACAGCATGTTGAATACCGCCGTTGCATCCTCGCCGATCAGCGGATGACAGGTCATCAGACCGCAGTCCGTGTAGAGCTTTGCCGTGGAATCGTTGTAGTTTCCGGTTCCGAGATGGACATAGCGTCGGATGCCGTCTTCCTCGCGGCGCACCACCAGGGTGATCTTGCAGTGGGTCTTTAAGCCCACCAGACCGTAGATTACATGACAGCCGGCCTTCTCCAGCTTCTTTGCCCAGTTGATGTTATTCTCCTCATCAAACCGTGCCTTTAACTCTACAAGCACCGATACCTGCTTGCCGTTTTCTGCGGCCTCAGCCAGGGCTGCCACAATCGGGGAATGGCCGCTGACACGGTACAGCGTCTGCTTGATGGCTAAGACATCCGGATCCTTCGCTGCCTTCTGAACCAGGTTTACGACCGGATCAAAGGTCTGGTAGGGATGATGCAAAAGAATATCGCCCTTGCGGATGTTGGTAAAGATGTCATCCTCGTTCATAAAGGCCGGAATCGGCTGCGGGGTATACGGCGGCTCCTTTAAGTGATCAAAGCCTGCCATACCGTACATCTTCATAAGGAAGGTCAGATCCAGCGGACCGCCGATCTCGTAGATATCCTCACTGCTTACCGACAGCTCTCTCTTTAAGATCTTAAGCAGGCGTTTATCCACCTTTTCTTCAACCTCCAGACGGATGACCTCACCCCACTGACGCTTCTTTAACTGTTTCTGGATTTCCTCCAACAGATCCTCTGCCTCTTCCTCATCCAGCGTAAAGTCGGCATTACGCATGATACGAAAAGGGTGCGCGGTAACAATCTTATAATTTAAGAACAGATCCTGCATGTTGCGCTCAATGACTTCCTCTAAAAGGATCACCCGGCGCTCCCCCTCCGGTCCTGCCGGAAGCTCCACGATACGCGGAAGTACAGACGGAACCTGTACCATGACAAACTCCAATTCCTCTTCTTTTTCATCCTTCTTCTGCACCAGAGCCGCAATGTTTAAGGATTTATTGCGGATCAGCGGGAAGGGGCGGGAGGAATCCACAGCCATCGGGGTCAATACTGGATAGACGTCCTCGTGGAAAAACTTGTCCACAAAGGCAGCGTCTTCCTCAGAAAGCTCCTCGTGCTCACAGATCACCTGCAGTTTCTGCTGCTTTAAAGCCGGAAGCAGAGAGCGGTTATAGGTGGAATACTGAAGATTCACCAGCTCATGGGTTTTCGCTCCGATTAACTCCAGCTGCTGCTCCGGCTTTAAACCGGCAATGTCAGCCTTTTTGTACTTGGCATGCACCATATCCTTAAGCGATGCCACACGCACCATAAAAAACTCATCCAGGTTGGAGGCCGTAATGCTTAAAAATTTCAGCCGCTCGAACAGCGGAATCGTCTTATCACGCGCCTCGCCAAGAATCCGGAAATCAAATTCCAGCCAGCTCATCTCACGATTTACATAATTTTCAGGTTTGAGATATTTTTCATCAATCTCTGCCATACTCTACACCCTCCTCTTCTGTCTTAACACCGGACGGATCCCGAAGATCTCCTCAAAGAAGTCTCCCTTATCCGCGATGGAAATCGATTCTAACGTCACATCTGCCTCACAGTCTGTCTGAATCAGCAGCACTCCGTCCTTTACACCCATGCGGCAGTCCTTGAGCTTTCCGGTATGGCCGCGATCCATGGAATTGGCCAGCCGCAAAATTGCCGTAAGCTTTGCAATCACAATGGAAAGATTCTCCGTGGTGGCCAGACGGCTGTCCTTGGACGGCTTTTCCGATACCTCCACTTCATTGTAGCGGAACTTCTGCTGATGGTATTTCACCACATTTGCCACGATCTCCCGCTCTACATGGGACAGACCGATGATCTCCGTTGCCATGATCATGTTGTATCCGCACTCCACAGAGTCACGCATGGTCACAAACTTGCCGCAGGAATGCAAATTCGCCGCAATCTGCAACAGGAGCCGCTCCCGCTGTCCCAGACCGTGATATTTTTTCAGACTGTCAAAAATCTTTAAGGCAGCTGCCTCTACATTCTGAACATGAGGCATGTAGCATTTATAACGCTTCGCCATGTTGCGGGAAGTGACGATGATATCATTTTCAAAGCTGTGATTGAAACGGATCAGCTTCTCATCCTCCGCAAACTCTGCGGCCATACCGTCCGTGATGCGAATCCCCGGCACCCACATCATCTCTGCTCCCGTAAGCTCCAGCATTCGCTTATAGATGGCTGCCGTCGGGAAAATAAGACTCGCATATTCCTCGTTGACATCAAAAAAGTCCTCGGTCTGCGCCAGGGTCATGCCCTTTAACCGCTCATAAAACCGGTTGAATTCCTGGATCGTGATCTGCTCCGAGCGCTGCTTATCTGCGATCTTAAAATAAAGAGAAAGGATCGGTTCCCCGATGGCAATGAGGTTTTTGATCTCCCGGTCTTTTAAATACATCTTCCGGTAGGTTACAAGCTCGTTATCGATCAGTTCGGTCACCAGATTCTGCGCCCCCTGCAGCGTCAGCTTTTCATGTGCGATCATTTCTCTGAGGCGCAGGACGCCGAGCGGCAGGTTCTGGGTGGAAATAAGGGCATCCTTGTCAAACAGAGACGCCTGCATGCTGCCGAAGCCCACATCCACAATGGCCGTGCCCCTCTGAATGTTCTTCTGGAACTCCGCATCCTTCGCCGCGATGGCCTTGTAGCTGATAAAACGCTGCTCGGAGTTACTGATCACTTTTACATCAATCCCGGTGCGCACCCGAAGCTGCTCTAACACGATCTGGCTGTTTCTCGCCTCCCGCATGGCGCTGGTGGCATATGCCCGGTACTCCTTCACCTGATATCCCTTCATGATCCGCACAAAATCCTGCAGTACCTCACTCATCTCCTCCACCAGCCGGTAGCTGATCTTTCCGGTATTGTAGGTATCCTTGCCCAGAGCGATCATGTGCTTCACCTGATCCACCGAGCGGATCGTGCCTTTATCCGTAATTTCATAGATGCCAAGCTCCAACTCAAAGGAACCCACATCGATTGCCGCGAATGTCCGTACCATACGCAATTCCTCCCTGTCAAATACGTTACATTGTATCGATTGTATGTAAAGTGTACGAGATTTTGGGGTAAAATTTTTGTGAAACTGTTATGTACAGTGTACCACAAAAGAGATATTCTCGTCTTACTTTTTTTACATTTCCGAAAAAAAGAAAAAAATAAATGAAAAAAGGCACATCTGCTATAGATGCACCTTTTTTTGATTATTTAATTTTGATTCGGATCTTCCATAAGCTTCAGCAGATCATCATATTTCATCTGAAGATACTGCTGCCATGCAGTTTCATTTACAAAAGGATTTTCTCCCGGATGATCAATCATATACTGACGCTTATTCAGAAGATCCACATTATTGGTATGGTTAGGCATAAAAATGTCAACCTTCTCATGAATTACTCTCTGAATGGAATCCAAATAGATCTGACGGCGGCTAAATGAGGTATCACCGATTTCCAGAAGATAGGGCTTCTGAAGTGTGTTGAATCCAAAGCCTCCGTAATAGCCTACACGCTTTGTTTCGTTTCCGTCTGTCACATCAAAGAAGCAGGAAATCACACCATCGGTATGGCCGGGAGATAAATGGAAGGTCACTTTTGTTCCGCCAAAATCAATGACATCTCCTTCCTGAATTTCCACATCCGGTGTAAACAATTCATCCATATAATCGGTACTTTCATGAATCAGCACCCATTCCGGATGCTCTCTGAATATTCTGGCATCCGGTTCTCCCAGATAAATCTTTGTGCCAAACATCCTCTGAAAGAAGTTCACTGCACCAATATGATCGACATGGCCATGGGACAACACCAGCCACTTTACATCAGCCGGATTAAATCCTGCCTCCCAGATTGCATTGATCAGCATGGCTGTTGCACCGCCTCCGCAGTTTCCTGCATCAAATAAGAGCAGTCCGTTTCCGGTATCTACAATATGTGCACATACCCAGCTGTCACCTACATACCAGAGGTTTCCATACATCTGAAACGGTTTCACGTAGCGGGATTCCTGATTGATCCAGTAGCGAGACATGGGATTTTCTCTCAGTTTTTCCTGCCTTGCCTTATATTCTTCATACTCAGATCGCATTGACATTTTATTTTCCTCCTGTATCATTCCCTTTCATTAATACAGCGGGAACAAAAGCTGTGCTGAAACGGCTGTACTGATCGCTGCAAGGATCATGTACGGGAATGTGAATTTCATAACCTTTAACGGGTTGTAACCACCTGCTGCAAAGCAGACAGCAGCCTCACCGGATCCGGACGGGAATCCCAGTGCATAGTAGTTACAGGTACCAATGATCAGGACCAGTCCTCTCGGATCCCAGCCTGCTGCCAATGCTACGGATGCAGCGATCGGGATCAATACAGACTGTGTTGCCATATTGGACAGGAAGGTGGTCATAATAACAGTTGCAAAAGAAAATACAAACATAACTGTCATGGAGTTCGGATTTTCACCAAGGATGGAAAGAATCGCATTTCCGATCGCATCGCCTGCACCGGTGGAGCCAAGTGCGTCAGCTACAATCAGAACACCTGCAAGCATCCAGGTCATATCCGCAGTCAGACCCTTTACAGCCTCCGGAACAGAAATGACCTTTGTGTAGATCAGAACTAAAACTCCGGCTGCCGGAGCCAGGTACAACATATTGCCGGTGTATTTGTTTAACAGCATCAGCAGCATAACTGCAATAAATACGACATACACGATCATTTCCTGAAGATCTGTCAGCTGCTTCTCGGTAGAAGTCTTTTTCAAGGCATCCTGATTGATTCCGGTTTCCTTCGGCATAAGCTTCCATGCAAACAGACAGTATACAGTCAGAACTACCATAGGAATGATCGCTACTTTAAATGGATCCAGCATGGAAATCATGTACTCCGGATGCTCACCGATAATGCCCTCGTACATACCATTTAAGGTTGCAAAGGTTGTTGCACCAAGGCCTACCGGGAAACGGAACTTACATGCACACATCACACCAAGCAGCGGAAGGAGCAGGCGTTTCGGAGTAATATCACCGGTATTGTCCAGGGTTAAGAGGAAAATTACCAGGATAGAGATTGCAGCTGTTGTCGGGATAAACTGCGCCATAACAATACCAACAGCATAAAATGCGAGAATCAAAAGCATTCCGCGCTTTCCTTTTGCCGCATTCAGCACACTGCTGATTTTCATAACCATGCTGGTCTTGCCGAGGGCCGCACTGAGTACGAGCATCGGTGCGATCAGAACAACGATCTTATTTCCAAATCCTCCAAATGCCTTCGGAATATCTACGATTCCAAACATAGCAAGCAACAGACAGCAGGTCATGGTGGTGACGCCAAACGGCACCTTGTTCCAGATAAACATAACCATCATGAAGAGTGTAATTGCAAGTACAATATACATTTCCATACGTTCTTCTCCTTTATTTTACTGCCATCCCCAAACGGCAGCAGCATTTTTGATGTATTACAATCATACAAAACGGCCGTTATTTCATCACGGCACGTACCTGACGCACGCGTTCCTCCACAAACTGCTTCCAGATCGTATCATCCAGATACGGCTGGGATTCATCGGTATACTGTCCGGCACGATCTGTGATCTCAATCTGATTCGGATGGCTCGGAAGTGCAATATCTACATGAATGTTGCCCACTTTTTCTGCGTCAGCCAGGAACCGGTCTCTTAAATCCGGAGTCAGATACTGGCTCTGGGCATAATACTTATCATTCATCGTGTTTGCCCCTACTCCGCCATGCATACCTACCACATAACGCTCTCCGTTTGCCGGATTTGCAACCTCCCAGAAAAAGCTGGTACAGCCAACCGTGTGCCCCGGTGTCAGCATAGTACGGATTGTCACATTTCCCAACGTGATCGCTTCCTCATCGGAATAAAAATGATCCACCTCAAAATACTGTGGGTGGGAATCCTTGTCAATGTCGATGGTCTCCTTCGGGCAGGCCTTCATAAACTCCCAGTCCTCTTTTGACATGTACATCTCGGCACCTGTCAGTTTTTTCATGATTGCAGCTGCTCCACAGTGATCAAAATGCGCATGACTGATCAGGATCTTTTTAATCTGCTCCGGACGATACCCCAGACGATAGATTGAATCCACCAGCATATACACACTTTCCGGTATTGCTGTATCGATCAGGATGAGTCCGTCCCCTGTGTCGATCAGATAACAGCCTACCCAGGTCTGTCCTGCAACATACCAGGTCTGCGGTGCAACCTGAAATGGTTTGATTGCCAGCTCCCACGGACAATAAGCCAGCGTAGCCACCGGATCTTTGGTCGGCGGCGTACAACGAAATGCCATATGATACCTCTCCTTTCCATTGTTACATTTGTCGTATTTTCTCAATTACGACTTGAACTCTTTGGATGTATTGAGTATAATCGAGAAAAATTCTTATTTCAACTTATGTGTTTTTATTCATTTTCTTAATCTAATTAATAGTATTTTAGGGAATCGCAATTCGGGGATATTGTCAGATATTTAACAGAAAAGGAGGGTTATTTTTTTGGATCTGAAACAAATTGAAAACATTATTGCTATTGAACAGGAACAAAGCATCTCCCGGGCAGCAGAAAAATTATTTATCACTCAATCTGCGTTAAACCAGCAGCTTCTGAAACTGGAAAAAGAGCTGGGAGTTTCTCTTTTTGAACGAAAAAAACGCCAGATGATCCCGACCGTTGCGGGTCGGATCTATCTGGCGACTGCCCATCAAATGATAAGCATGAAAGAGGAAACCTATAAAATCATACGTGATATTGCAGACGAAACTATGGGAACCATTTCCCTTGCGTATACGCCAGAGCGAGGATCTTTGGTATTTTCAGAGATCTATCCTCTGTTTCATAAACGTTATCCCAACATTGCCTTCCGGATCCATGAGGCACGTATCAAAAAAATGGAACAGCTGCTTTTACAAAAAGAAGTAACTTTAGCCTGGATCGCGCACACCACAGCAAATCAACATCCTGATCTGGAATACCTTGGTTTTGCTACGGAATATCAGGTTATGGCCATGCCCTCCGATCATCCGCTGGCCTGGCATGCCGGAAAGGATAGCTGGAAAACACTTCCCAGTCTGGATCTTTCCCTGGTAAGTCAGGAAAGCTTTGTGCTTCCCACCAGGGATACCCTCAGCCGTGAACTTGCAGACCTCACTTTTTCCTATAATAAGGTGCGTCCGAATGTCATTTTTGAAACCGGCAATAACCGAACCATGATGAATATGGTACGGCAGCGGATCTGTCTGGCTTTTCTGCCGCAGTCATACGCCCAACCGGATCCGGATCTTGTCTTTTTTTCCATTCCGCCTCACCCCGTGTGGCACAGAGGCATGGCTTATCTAAAGGGGACGTATCTTAGCAAACCGGAAAAATACCTCATTGAGCTGCTTCGGCAGTACGAGGATGAACATCGAGAACAGATAAAATATTAGTAACGGTTCGGCAAAATGCACCTTCTTGTGCGTTTTACCGAACCGTTATATCAACAATCAATAGTTTCCAAGGATCTTGAAATTCTGAGCTTCCTCTCCGATTCCGCGCAATGCATTTTTCACACCGGCATCCTGAAGGTTGCCCTCAATATCTACAAAGAAGCGATACTCCCAGTTTTTTCCCGGTACCGGGCGAGACTGAATCATGATCATATTTACATGGTTGTAAATAAAGTTTCCCAGCATGTTGTAAAGTGAACCGCTGGTATGCGGAAGTTCAAAGCAGAGACTGATTTTGCTTGCATCCTTCTGATACACCTTGCGGTTTGCCAGAATCACAAACCGGGTTGTGTTGCCCTGATTGTTCTGGATGGAGGTCTTTAAAAGATCAAGCCCGTAAAGCTTTCCGGCAATCTCACTGGCCACTGCTGCCTGCGTATGATCACCCTCTTCGATCACGCGCTTTGCAGCCACCGCCGTGTTTTCCACACTGATCTGCTTTAAGCCGTTGTTATTTAAGAAGTTGGAGCACTGCATCAGTGCCTGTGGATGAGAAAATACCGTTTTCACATCTGCAAGCTTCGTTCCCGGCACACCAAGCAGTGCATGATTGACCGGAAGGAAGGTCTCTGCCACAATGTAATTGTCATATCGGGTCAAGAGATCATACATGTCAATCACGGCTCCTGCGGAGGAGTTCTCGATCGGCATCACCGCGTAGTCTGCCTTACCGAGCTGTACCTCCTTCATGGCATCCTCAAACCGCGCCACATGATAAATTTCTGCATCTTCACCAAAATACTGGATTGCCGCCGCATGGCTGTAGGCACCCTCTACACCCTGATGCACCACGCGTATATGCTCCATGGGAATGCTGTCTAAGCGCTCAAATCCCAGCTTTACCGCTCTTCCATGTTCCTCCAGGATCGAGTACTGGTATTTTCGGCTGACTGACATCATCTGGGAAAAAAGATCACGCACGGCAATTTGATTAAAATCACTGTTTGCCATGGCACCGACCGCATCCAGCTTCTGTTTCTCACGTTCCGCGTCATATACAGCTTTTCCGGAGGCAATCTTCGTCTCTGCCACCTTACCGCAAATGTCCATTCGCTCCTCAAACAGCTTCACAAGCTGCTTGTCAATTTTATCTAATTGGTCTCTGTATTCCTGTAAATCCACGATGGTTCCTGATCCCCTTTCCAAACGTATCCTTATTACCATTCCTTTTAGCGTCTTTTCTGCTCCTCTATCAGCATCTCCCGGATGCGGGCTGCGCTGTAGGCTCCGGCTCGTTTCCGGTCTTCCTGAGCAAGCTCTTTGATATAAAACGGCTCTCCGAATTCAATCGTCACCTTTGACGGACGGATAAACGGAAAATGCTTTTCCAGAATATCCGCTGTTCCGGTAATCGCTACCGGCACCACCGGACATCCGGACTTTTCCGCGATTTTCAGACTTCCCTCTTTAAAATCCAGAAGCTCTGTCGGATCCTCAGCCTTGCAGCGGGTTCCTTCCGGGAAGATCCACATGGAGGAGCCATTCTTTACTTTCTCAATTCCCTCTAATATCGTTTTCAGACCGGCCTTGATATCCTTTCGGTCAAGGAACAGGCAATTCACGTTGCGCATCCACTCACGAAGAAGCGGAATCTTTTCCATTTCCTTTTTTGCAATAAATCCCGTCTGTCCCGGCACCACGATATAACCGGAAATAATATCAAAATAACTTCTGTGATTACCCACATACAGCACCGGCTTATCCGGAATATGCTCAATTCCCCGCACCGTAAGTGTTGAACCACTCAGTCGAAATACCAGGTGGAATATTTGCTTTACCACCTTCAGCGCATACTCTTTCTGTCTGTTTTCATCTTTCTTCCAGACATATCGTTCTCCGATCAAAAGCGGAATCGTGCTTACCAGTAAAAATACTGTCACGATCAGAAGGATCAAAATTACTCGTATCATCCTGCACCTCATTCATATATACATACTCCTTCCAAGTATATAAAAAAAGAGGGGCAAAAACAAGTCATTCGCCTCTCTTTTTTCATTTAGGAGTTCGTCGAATTTTTTTACACAAACTGATTTCTCTCCGCATCATAGTGATAATCGATCAGTTCCAGCTTCTTTACAATCTCCTCTTCCTTAAGATCATACGCCCCGCACAGATCCTTGAGGTTTTTGTAATTATCACGAAGCTGTGTATTTAAAAAGCTCATAAGCATGACCGGGTCTTTTGGAATTGCTGCCATATTTTATCTTCCTTCCTTTTCGTTTTATGCTATAATGATAGAATAATTTCGAAGAAACCACAAGTTTTTTGTGACAGGAGGCATCAGACACATCATGAAAACACCGAAGAAGAACCTGAAACGTATCCTTATGATCGCCACCGGCGGCACCATTGCCTCCAAACGCAGTGAAAATGGGCTGCTGCCGCTTATGACATCAGAAGAGCTGCTGAGCTATGTGCCGGATGTCACAAAAATCTGCGAAGTGACTGCTATGCAGGTCTGCAATATTGACAGCACCAATATCCAGCCAAAGCACTGGCTGCTGATTGCCTCCACCATTGAGATCTATTATGAGCAATATGACGGCTTTGTGGTCTGCCACGGCACCGACACCCTGGCTTACACCGCTGCCGCCCTCTCCTATCTGATCCAGAATTCCTCGAAACCCATCGTCATCACGGGGGCGCAAAAACCGATCGATCTGGAAATCACCGATGCAAAAACCAATTTAACCGACAGCTTTCTCTTTGCCAGCTGCGATAAGGCGCACGACGTAAACATTGTCTTTGACGGCAAGGTCATTGCGGGCACCCGCGGCAAAAAGGAGCGCACCAAAAGCTATAACGCCTTTTCCAGCATCAACTTTCCATATATCGCCACCATCCAGGATCAGCATATCATCTTCTATCTGGACGATAAGGCTCAGATGCGAGGAGATGTGGTTTTTTACCACAAGTTAGATAGCAAGGTTACCTTATTAAAGCTGATCCCGTCCATGAACGGCGGTATCCTGGATTACCTGTTTCGGCATTACGATGCAGTCATCATCGAATCCTTCGGTGTCGGCGGCATCCCCACGTATGAGGATGACAGCTTCCACCGGGCAATCGAACGTTGGGTGAATGCGGGAAAATTTGTTATCATGACCACCCAGGTCACCAACGAGGGCAGCAATATGTCTGTATACGAGATCGGCAAAACCATCAAAAAGGAATTCGGACTTTTGGAAGCCTATGACATGACATTAGAGGCCACTGTGACGAAGCTGATGTGGATTTTGGGACACACCCACGAGCCGGATATGGTAAAGGAAATGCTCTACAGTACCATCAACCGGGATATTTTATATACTGCCAAATAACGATTTTGGGTTCATTATGTGAGTTTTTCCCGACCTTATGTTCTTTTGGTCTCATAAAACATGCACAAAGAGCCAACCATTTTTTAGGCTGAAAAAGTTTTTTTCTGTCACATTTTTTGTTTTTCTTTGCGTTGCACACACTTGTCCGTGTCATGCGGCCATCTGTGTGCAATTTGAGCATTTTTCACTTTTAAAGTTGCACAAAGTTCTTAAAGTTGCACAACTTTCATTGACCTTTCCCCAAAATAATGTTATATTGTGTTTTGTAAGAAAGACATGAGCGCCATCACTCCGGCGCCTTATTTTCTTAACTGGTATGGGGATACCAAGCAAGCGAAAACTGTATTGTGTAACGGTTTTTGATCGTGACCGGGAGCTGCTTTCTGTGGGGGAAAAGCGGCTCCCATTTTTGTGCGCTAAAAAGCGTCCGAAGTTCCGGGACTGCCATACAGAAACGCATACCCTGGTGGAATTTTTACATCGTGCGCTTGCGCCGCCTATTGTCTCCCCTGCGGCCAAACTCGCGTGCTTTGCACGCTCAAACAGGGCCTCCGGGGAGACGCTATGCTCGCGCACTCTGAAAATTCCAAAGGGTCTGCGTTTCTGTATGGCAGTCCCGGAACTTCTGCTGTACGGGCTGCGCTGCAAAAAAAAGCTCTTTCTGTACTACAATAGGCAACAACATCTTGACTCCAAATCGAATAGATGTTAATGTAGCTTTAAGAGTTATCCTGAGTTATCCACAGTTATCCATCTCATAAAAAGTTATCCCGAGTTATCCTTAGTTATCCATTTTGATTAGGAGGAGCCTTCTTTGAAACGTGACAATCCCTTTACCCTTACTTTTGGAAAACAGCCGGTCAAATATATCAACCGGTATGAGAATATGGACGATATTCTTTCCACCTTTGAGGCTATCAATCCGGTCAGTCAGACCTACCTGATCAGCGGAATTCGCGGAAGCGGCAAAACGGTGCTGATGACCTCAGTTGCCAACCAACTTCGTAAACAGGACGACTGGGTGATCGTGGATCTGAATGCAGCACAGCCTTTGCTGCAGGAATTTGCCATGCGTCTGGCAGATGCCGGAAAGCAAATTCCCAATCTTTTCGAAAATGGGTTTGAAATTTCTATAGCAGGATTCGGCCTTGGTTATAACGGTACCGTGCAGGATCATGATTGTGTCAGCAAAATTGAATCGATTCTTGAAAAGCTAAAGAAGCAGCATAAAAAAGTTCTGATCACCATAGATGAGGCCATCGCAAATGAAAATATGCGTATTTTTGCCAGTCAGTTTCAGATTTTTGTTCGAAAAGAATACCCGCTCTTTTTGATCATGACCGGCCTCTATGAAAACATTTATGAAATCCAGAATGATCCGATACTAACCTTTTTACTGCGTGCCCCTAAAATTGTCCTTGCTCCTTTGGGAATCAATCAGATCAAAAACGAATATCAGGACATTTTTCAGATCGATGAGGAAAAATCCAGGCAATTAGCGAATATCACCATGGGCTACGCATTTGCCTTCCAGGCACTGGGGATGCTGTACTGGGAATATCGCGACGAAAAATCGCTTGATCGGATTCTGCGTGAACTTGATGGACTTTTAGAAGACTTCGTTTACCGAAAAATATGGGCAGGTCTGTCTCCGTTGGAAAAGCAGATTGTCGCAGCTATGCCGGATCAGGGTGAAAAGATAAAGGTAAAGGAACTCTGCGATAAGCTCAATATCAAGGGAACAACCTTTTCCAAATACAGGGAACGCCTGATCAATAAAGGGGTATGCCTTGCTCCGGAGTACGGATATATGGCACTGGCACTGCCCAGATTCAAAAACATTATAGAGAGCTATCCTTTAGAGTAGAATATGCCAATTTCTAAAAGCGTTTTTATATTATAATAGTAAGGTCCGAAGTTCCGGGGCTGACGTACAGAAACGCATACCCTGTGGAATTTTTACCGTGTGCGCTTGCGCCGCCTATTGTCTCCCCTGCGGCCAAACTCGCGTGCTTCGCACGCTCAGACAGGGCCTCCGGGGAGACGCTATGCTCGCGCACTC
>CAVALB010000013.1:0-52338 GCA_963589345.1 uncultured Selenomonadales bacterium
TAAGCCCGTTTATCAGAATTTCATCAAACCAATTATGGTCGTTTTATTATCTTGGCTTAGCCAGTACAGTAGAAGTTCCGGGACTGCTGTACAGAAGCGCAGACCCTTTGGAATTTTCCGTGTGCGCGAGCATAGCGTCTCCCCGGAGGACCTGTCTGAGCGTGCGAAGCACGCGAGTTTGGCCGCAGGGGAGACAATAGGCGGCGCAAGCGCACACGGTAAAAATTCCACAGGGTATGCGTTTCTGTACGGCAGTCCCGGAACTTCGAACCTTCTGCTACAAAGTGCTAAATTGGCATTTTGCAGAAGCTCTTCCTGTTCATTTCTTGTTCATAAAATAGTTACAAACATTCCATATCCAGGAAAAACTTCTTTCACAATTTCTCGATATACTTACATCATCAAATGAAGCTGCCAAGTACAATTTGATGAAATTTTTTCATAATCGCCGGTGGGCTTTAAAGCTCACCGGCTCCTCCCTTTTTATGGGGGTCTTTTTTTTCTGACCGCAGGTATTCGATCATTCATCCTCTTCCTCCGCCAGGTTCTCCTTAAGCTCTTCAAACTCCGGCTTCTCAAATTCCTGAATGGAGATGTTCTTTTTGTTCGGATTTGCAAATACGAAGATCTTGTCCACAGTTTCCAGATAGTTTTGGATCTTATCGTTTGTGGCACTGATGATGGCCTGGAAGCCCAGTCCTCGGATCAGCTTGATGCAGCTTGCTACTTTTTCCGCATCCATCTTGGAAAAGGCCTCATCTAACACGACCAGACGGATGGTTGGATTTCGCCTAAGTCCCGGCTTTAAGTCAATCTTGTAAGCCTGGGCAAAGCTTGCAAGAAGAGCCACATACAGAGGATTCTGTCCCTCTCCGCCGGAGTTTTTGCGGATCATCTTACTCAGCCGGATTTTAAGCACCTCTTCGTCATTCTGGATGATCTGCTGCATATCGAAGGAAAGATAGGTTCGGTAATCGGCGTATTTTTCCATATTTCGCTTAGCGGTTTCCATTTCCTCGGGGGTTGCATGTTCCGGTGGGATGAAGATATCGATCAGCTCATTGATGAGCGGGCCGTACTGGTTTTCATGCTCCATGGTAAAGAGGTTCAGCTGATTGTCAAGACCGATGTCGAGGTCAGAGGGCTTGACCTGCAATGCATCATCCATGAACATGTCATAGAATTTTCCGTCACTGCCCTTGTTTTTTCCGATATAAAACTGATAACGATCCTTACCAAAATCCAGATGACTGATGATGCGGTTTAATTCGTCCTTGCGCTGTAAGGCTTCCTTGATGGCGCTGCGGATCTTATACATGAAATCGTCCTTAAAATGTTCCACAGCTGCCTTTGCCTGCTCTCCTGCACGTTTTCGGTATTCTTCCAGGCGGTCACAGGTAAGGCTGTCAAGCAGCTTTTGATATTCCTCGTTGCTCTCAGACTCTGCCGAAAAGTTACGGTGCGGATAAGTACGCAGATATCCGTTTCGAAGCTCCCGCAGCTTTTGCATCTCAGTATCCTGTTTTTCCTGCGCTTTTTCCTGCTTTCTCAGATACTCTCCTCGCATCAGGTCATAGCGGACAGAAGCACCGCTCTCTTTTCTTTGATCAAGGAACTCCTGAAGCTTTTCATCAAATGCTTCCTGAGGCTTGTTCCTTCTTTCCTTGTCGGACAGAATTCCGTTTATCTGGATCAATGTCTGTTTTTCATTCTCAGCATCTCGCTTTGCGCGATCCTCCGTAAGCTTTACCTGATCCAGAGTTTTTTCCCTGCGTTTGCAAAGCTCCACAACAGAGGCTCGTTCCTCTTCCCAGGCTGCCACATTCTGACTTTTCAGCTGCTCCAGACGTTCCCGCAGTTTTTTCTGCTCCTGCTGCTTTTCCAGATAGTCTTCCATATCTTTTTTCCAGCCAAGATACACATCCGGATCCTGGCTCAGATACTCCAGACTTCGTATCCGCTCACCGTCTGTCAAAATGGTCTGCAAAGGCTCCAGCTCCTTTTTCAGTGCTCCGATGGATTCCTCCAGCAGCTTCACTCTCTGACGCATGCTCTTCTTTCCGATATAAGCGGATCTGGTATATAACTCCGGATTGATATGCTGGATCCGGAAGCTGTGATACAGCACACAATCCTTTGTGATGCCAATCCGGTGGCTGCGCAGTTCTTCCACGCTTTCACATTTGATCACCTTGCCAAGCTGAAAATTGATATAAGCCTGGGCGTAATCACGACCGGCCTCCACCTCTTCTGCCAGTGCCCCCTTCTGAACCTCCTGTGCTTCTGCAAGCACCCGTTCAGTATCCAGCACTGCAACCCGGTAATATTTTTTCGGATCCAGTCCTTTGTAAATCTCCATGGCGGCCTTTGCGTACTTTGGCTCCACGGTCAACAGCAGCTTGTTGTTGCCAAGATAACCTTCCACGGCATTGCGCCACTCATCGTGTTTCACTTCCAGAAGGTCAGCCAGAACCTCTGCCTCTACGCTCTTTCCGGTTTTTAAAAAGAGCTGGGTCTGAAGAATTTCCCGAACCTCCTCAAGCTCCTTCGGATAGGCTTTATTTCCGGTCTTTAACTGGGCAGCTTCTTCCTGTGCTTTTTCCAGCTCTTTATTTATCTCACGGATCTGGCCTCTGGCTTCCTGCATCTGGCGTTCAACCTCTTTTCGCATCGAAAGCAGGTCTTCCTGAAGCCGTTTTAAGGCTTCCTCGGTGATCTCTCCCTTTTCAAAGGCTTCAATATCCCAGATCGTGCGGTTGGATGTGATCTCCTCCTCATTCCAGGCTGCAAGCTTTTCAGCCGTCTGTTTGAAGCGTGACTGACTTCCGGCAAGGCGCTCTGTCAGCTCACTCACTGCCTTCAATTGGTTTTTCAGCTCCTCATATCCGCTGCTTGAGATCTTGCGCAAAAGCTCCTCGCTCTTTTGCTGCAGATCCCGTATTTCTATTTCCAATGCTTCCTCTTCTCGAACAGACTTTTCCTGCTCTGCTGCCAATGCCTGTATTTTTTCCTGGCTTTCCTGCAGCTTTCTGCGATCCTGCATCATATCCAGTTTAGCAGCAAAATAAGCACACCGTTCCTTTTCTTCGCGTGCATGTTCCAATTCCTTGTGCTGGTCACAGATGAGCTTCAGATTCTCGATCTCCCTGCAGGTATCGTCGATCCGGTGACGCAGACGTCCATACTCCGTCACGCTCTGCTGCATGTCTTCAATATGGATATCCTGTTCCATACAGATATATTCTTTTACGAAATCCTCCAGACGGATATTCATACGAAACGGGATGGCGCGCTTAAACAACAGCGGAAATTTTTCTGCATCCAGTCCGCCCAGATAAATGTCATAAAGCTGTTTTCGAAATCGCTCATTATGGGAACCGAAATAGCATTCTTCCCTGGCATAGGTTGCAAGCAGCCAGCTTTTCACCTCATCGATCGACATCGTGCGATCTGACTTCCGATATGCGTGATCCGGGATAGCGCCCTTATGCCAGAAAAACATACGGCTGATCTCATTGGTCGAAGTCTCCACATCAAAGACCACACCCACACACTGACAGTCTCCGGTATCCGTCTGACGCAGTTCCAGCACGATCGTACTGGAAAAATTCTGATTTCGCAGATAGGAAAAGCTGTTATCATCTCCGATGTTGACCATACCGCGCAAATATTCGATCAGACTGCGATCCGAATCGTCTGCGGCCGCCTTATTAAAAAAGCCGCGGCCATCGGTATTGGCATACAGCACAATCTGCAGGGCATCAATGACTGTAGATTTTCCGCTTCCGGAATGGCCGGTAAAAAAATTGATTCCTTCCTCAAAGGACAGGATTCTGTGTTTTATGTAATGCCAGTTGTTCAGGCCGATCCTGGACAGGGCTTCAAATCTCTGATTCTCCATCTTCCTCTTCTCCTTCTCGGAATGTTTCAAGCAGCGCACGCACATCATCGCCCATCAAAACCACATTGATCGTAGGATAGATGACCAGACGGCTGAAACCGTCCAGATCCTCCAGAACATCAAGCGGCTCGATCACCTGATATTTTTTCAGAATTGCCAGGTTTCTGCGGATTTCCGACACAGAGGGCTGCTTTTTTAACAGGCGGTACGTGCCAAGCTTTTCATGAACCTCGCTTAGATTGGTCATCGCGTTCACCGATGTAGATACCGAAGACATCTGCTCATCATAGATCAGCTTTAGGATCAGTACATAGAGTGTAGCAAGCTTCGGCAGCTTTTCTCCTACCACCTGTTCTCCTCGGATATAGATCAGCCCCAGCTGGCTGTTCTCCGCCACTTCGATCCCGATTACGGCAAAATAAGCCCGGATAAATTCCAGATGCTGATTGCACTGATAAAACTCCGGATTGGTCTGATAACGCTTTGTCTTCCGGTCATAGGTATGCTCCAGCAAATATGTCTGCTGATACAACAGGCGGATACTGTCGGAAACCTGTTTCTGCTCTGCGCCGGAAAGCGCTTCAAAATAATCGATCATCCCTTACTCCTTCCTCACAAATACGAGACCCGGATATCGGTATCCGGCATGTTCTACCATGGGCACATCCTGATCCAGCACCCGATATGGGCTGTCCTTTCGAACAGAATCATCATACGCCAGAACCAACTTTTCAAAATCCTCCAAAGAGGATACTGTGTCACCGGTCACTGTGTATCGGCCATCCACCATTTTTTCCAGCACAAAGGAACGAATCTGCCTGCGGCTGTAGCGGTTTTTGATCCGGTTAAAGCGCAGAATTTCCTCCCGGGACAGCTCCTCCGGTTCTTCCTCCGGAGCCAGCTCTTCGGCAAAATTCTGACGGGATCTTCTTCGTTTATATAACGACCGGTCCGAAATCACGGTAAACTGGGAAAAATTAATCTTTCCGGCAACAGCCTCTACCTTTTCCTCTATCGTCTCATCCGAAGCTTCCGAAAGCTCATTCAAAAGCTGGATCACCAGTCCTTTCATGTTATCATCCTGATTCAGCAGATAATTCAGTCTTGTCACGGTAGCACGAATGTACTTTGTATGCTCCGTATCCATGTTCATGATGCGGTGCTCGATGTCATCAAAGCCCCGATCGATCAAGTCAAGCTGGCCTATAATATCCTCCGGTGTGATGTCTAAACCGCGCAGCTGTTTGTTTCGCACACAGACCCGTTCCAGCCAGGCTGTATCCTGACGCATCTGGGACAACCACTGTTTGATATCCGTCTTATACAGATAGAAGTTATCGGAGGTCTTTAAAATGTGGTATTTGTTGCGGACGATCTCCTCCACATACCCATCCAGGTGCTCCCGCAAAAGGTCTCCATAATTTTTCTGCTCTAAAAGACTCGCAAAAAAACGATCCATATTGTGGAGCATATCCTGCAGGGTTTTGTTGAGCTTCCTGGTATTGATGAGCGCAGTCTTTAAAAGTGCAATATTGCAGCGCGGATCATTTTTGAAGGCGAAAAGGATTGCATACACATTCTGGATATAAACCTGTGTGGCATCCTCATCCTCACCGGAAAGGTGGGTGAAGGCATCCACAAACATGGCCGCATAATCCGGAATGACAATATTTACGGTCATGTTATGATAATCCTCCACCTTTCGCAGCCAGCCGGTCTTCAGAAGCCAGTTTAAAATCCGGGTAGAAAGCGGTTCCAACAGATCCAGTTCATCCTCCAGCTCATCCTGTACCATCACGACACGGGATTTTGCAAAATAATCGCTCAGGGTCTGGATGCAGATTTCCCGACTTAAATAGTAGTTGCTGTACTGATACTCTTCATTGATCTGCAAAAGAGCATCAATATATACCTGCCGGTTTTTCGATCGGAACAGCCCCCAAAACGAATCCGGTATTTCTAAAAAAAGATTTGCCATAATAATGTAATTTCCTATTTGAAAAGAATGTGCCTTGGCACATTCTCGCGGAGCGTTTGTGATTCATAGGACGCATTTCCTATGAATCGCAAAATGCTGCTGCCCAGGCGATCCTGCTGCAGCAGCATTTCATGTTGATTTATCTTAAATCTCTAACAGATCACTGAAAGCTTTCAGTGCTCCTTCTGTTTCATGAGCCAGAACGCGTTTTGCAAGAACCTTTCCAAGCTGTACGCCTTCCTGGTCGAAGCTGTTTACATTCCATAAAAATCCCTGGAACATAACCTTGTTTTCAAAATGTGCAAGCAGTGCACCGAGCGCACCGGGATTCACCTGCTCGCCGATGATGATGCTGGACGGACGTCCTCCCTCGAAATTTTTGTTGCGGTTTTCGTCGGATTTGCCGCAGGCAAAGGCCATGATCTGAGCAGCTACGTTTGCGCAGAGCTTCTGCTGGCTGGTGCTTCCCTGGATCACGACATCGGTATCCATCTGATTTTTCTTAAAGCCCACAAACTGCAGCGGAACAATGTCCGTTCCCTGATGTAAAAGCTGATAGAAGGAATGCTGGCCATTGGTTCCAGGTTCACCGAAGATCACAGGTCCTGTCACATAGTTTACCGGTTCTCCGAAACGGTTTACTGACTTGCCGTTGGACTCCATGTCAAGCTGCTGAAGATGAGCCGGGAAGCGGCTGAGAGCCTGGGAATAAGGAAGCACTGCGGTGCAAGGATATCCAAGTACATTGCGCTCATAAACACCGATCAGGGCATCCAGCATAGCAGCATTCTCTGTTACATCCTCCACTGCTGCCAGCTTGTCTGCCTCCGCTGCGCCCTCTAAGAACTGTGCAAATACCTCCGGACCAAAAGCCAGGGAAAGGACAGCACCGCCAACTGCGGAGGTGGAAGAATAACGTCCGCCGATATAATCATCCATGAAGAAGGCTGCAAGGTAATCGCTGCTCTTTGCAAGCGGGGAGGTCTCACTGGTTACTGCGATCATGTGCTTTGATGCATCAAGACCTGCGTTCTTTAAAGCATCCTTTACGAAGGACTCATTGGTCAGAGTCTCCAGTGTGGTTCCGGATTTGGAAACCAGAACGAAGATAGAATGAGCGACGTCAATGCCGTATAATACAGCAGCTGCATCATCCGGATCTACGTTGCTGATAAACTTTGCTTCCATTTTGAATGTACCGTTCTTCTTAGCCCAGTTTTCCAGAGCCAGATACATAGCTCTCGGGCCTAAGTCACTGCCGCCGATACCGATCTGGACAACTGTAGTGAACTTTTCTCCTGCTGCATTGGTGATCTCACCGGAATGAACCTTATTGGCAAACTCTGCAATGCGCTCCTGCTGCTCTTTGTAGAAGGTACGCTTATCTACTCCGTCTGCAGTGACCGCATCCCCAAGCTGGCTGCGGGTCATATGATGCAGGACCAGACGCTTCTCACCAGTATTGATGACTTCGCCATTATAAAGGGCTTTGAATTTTTCAGTCAGCTGAGCTTCCTTCGCCAGCTTTTTTAACCCATCCAGAACTGTATCATCTACCTGTTTTGCGGCATAATGATAAACAAGTCCCCCTGCCATCGGCACACTGTATTTTTTCACACGTTCTGCGCCGTTTTCTCCGCTCATAGCCTCCGGAAGGTTGACACGGTCTGCCTTTTTCAATTCCTGATAGGAAGTCAGGGTATCCAGGTTATTCCAGGTAATCATAATTTGATTCCTCCTTCAATACATGATATTGCGTTTTTTGTCGATACTTTTCTGTCAATCATGTTAATTATACTATACTTGATTGGAAGTTGCAAAGCAAATTCTGATAAAAGGTGCATCCTTTCAGCGGTTTGTCAGTGGTGTAAAACCATCCCGGCCAAAAGCTTCAGGGTAACACCGGCAGTCAAAACCGTACCGCAAAGCAAGAACAACCGATTCACCAGGCCAGACGAGGAACAGATTCCTAAGCTGAAGCGCTTTCGATACGGAAACAGGAGCTGTTCTCCCTTTCGATTCAGCACATCCAGGGCCAGATGAGAAGCAAAGGCAACGCCAAAATACGGCACCAGCATCGGGAGAAAGACTGCTACACTGCTCATCAGCAGGCCGCCCGCAAGAAAGGAATGCAAGAAAGAACGGTGCGGTGTTTTCTTTCCGTAGGCACAGACCGCGATAAAGGCCGCACAGGACAGGATTATGCGGCTTGCAGAGCTGTTTGCCATCAGCTTCTGATACAATCCGAGATGCCAGCGCGCCTCCACCGCCGCTATGACAACGATCAATGTTTCCAATATAAAAATAATCTTCTCTGCCTTACGGCTGCTGTCCGAAGTGCCGCAGTCAATATCACTGATCACGGAGCCTACCGCCGCCGTCCCGGCACCCAAAATCAGCTCCGGCAAGGTTTGAGGCTGTAAAAGCAGCAAGGAGGTTGCTACTCCCACTGCCATATGAGTTTTTCCAAGCATGATTTTTCTCTTTTCTTTCTATTCTCATTCACCCGCTAAATAAACCACAAAACAGCTCCATTGTCAAGAGTTATCGGCAAACTGATGTTCTTTTTTATTTTTTGCAGCACGACAAAAAAGCTATCGTGGAACACGAAGAACCACGATAGCCCTTATCTTAATAAGATATATATTTTTTAGAACTTGCCTGCGGTAGCTGCTTCCTCAACAGCAACTGCAACTGCAACGGTCATGCCGACCATTGGGTTGTTTCCTGCGCCGATCAGACCCATCATCTCTACGTGAGCCGGAACGGAGGAAGAACCTGCAAACTGTGCATCGGAATGCATACGGCCAAGGGTATCCGTCATACCATAGGAAGCCGGACCTGCTGCCATGTTATCCGGATGCAGGGTACGTCCGGTACCGCCACCGGAAGCTACGGAGAAGTACTTCTTGCCTGCTTCCAGTCTTTCCTTCTTGTAGGTACCTGCTACCGGATGCTGGAAACGGGTCGGGTTGGTAGAGTTACCGGTAATGGAAACGTCTACGTTCTCTTTCCACATGATTGCAACACCTTCCGGAACGCTGTTTGCGCCGTAGCAGTTTACTTTTGCACGAAGACCCTCAGAATAGGACTTGCGGAATACTTCCTTTACCTCATTGGTATATGGATCGTACTCGGTCTCGATATAGGTGAAGCCGTTGATACGTGCGATGATCTGTGCAGCGTCTTTTCCAAGACCGTTTAAGATAACGCGCAGCGGTTTCTGACGAACCTTGTTTGCTTTCTCAGCAATACCGATTGCACCCTCTGCTGCTGCGAAGGACTCATGACCTGCAAGGAATGCGAAGCACTCAGTCTCCTCTTCCAGAAGCATCTTGCCCAGGTTACCATGGCCAAGACCTACCTTACGGGTATCTGCAACGGAACCCGGAATGCAGAATGACTGCAGACCTTCACCGATTGCTGCTGCTGCCTCAGATGCTTTTCTGCAGCCTTTTTTGATTGCAATTGCAGCACCTACGGTGTAAGCCCATTTTGCATTCTCGAAGCAGATTGGCTGAATGCCTTCTACCATTTTGTATACATCAAGACCAGCGTCTTTGGTGATCTTCTCTGCTTCTTCGATAGAAGCAATGCCATAGCTGTTTAATGCTTCATTGATCTGTTTGATACGTCTCTCATATGATTCAAATAATGCCATGATTATAGTCCTCCTTCTTTACGCCTGTCTCGGGTCGATGATCTTAACTGCGTCAGCAACACGGCCGTACTGACCTTTTGCCTTTTCCCAAGCGGTGTTCGGGTCATCACCCTTCTTGATGAAGTCAGTCATCTTGCCAAGGCTTACGAACTGATAACCAATGATCTGATCATCTGCATCCAGAGCGATGCCGGTTACGTATCCTTCAGCCATTTCCAGGTAACGAGGACCTTTCTTTAAGGTTCCGTACATGGTACCAACCTGGGAACGAAGACCTTTACCAAGATCCTCCAGGCCAGCGCCGATCGGCAGACCGTCCTCAGAGAATGCACTCTGGGTTCTGCCATATGCGATCTGTAAAAACAGCTCTCTCATTGCGGTGTTGATTGCGTCACATACCAGGTCAGTGTTCAGCGCTTCCAGAACGGTTAATCCCGGAAGGATCTCTGCTGCCATTGCTGCGGAGTGAGTCATGCCGGAGCAGCCGATGGTCTCAACCAGAGCCTCCTGGATGATACCCTCTTTTACGTTCAAGGTCAGCTTGCAGGCACCCTGCTGCGGAGCACACCAGCCCACACCATGGGTCAAACCGGAAATGTCGGAAACCTGTTTGGACTGTACCCATTTTGCTTCTTCCGGAATCGGAGCAGCGCCATGATGAACGCCCTGTGCGACTGTGCACATCTCTTCTACTTCATGTGAATAAATCATGTTAAAACTCCTTTCAACTATGTAATGTCCTGAAAGTATGTGCTGCACAATGTCCTGAAAATCCGCTTTCTGCCCTGTACCCGGCAAAAAAAGATTGTCAAAAACATCACATCATACTTGATCATATTTTCTCACAAAAGACAGAATTAGTCCATAGGTTTTTTCAAAAAAATAAAAGCAAAATTTAAGAGCAGACATCAAAAATCTTTGTGACATCTGCTCTTTTTATTTACGTTATTTATTGGTAACTGTTCAGAACTACTTGTTGCTTAAGTACTCGTGAATACCCTTTGCACCGTGTTTTCCGGCCTCCATAGCCAGGATTACGGTTGCTGCACCGGTTACGGCATCACCGCCGGCAAAGACGCCCTCGCGAGAGGTCTGGCCGTTTTCCGGCTCTGCAACGATGCACTTGCGCTTATTGATCTCAAGTCCTTCTGTGGTGGAGGAAATGAGCGGATTCGGAGAGGTACCGAGGGACATGATGACGGTATCCACATCCATCACATACTCAGAGCCCGGGATCTCTACCGGACGACGTCTTCCGGATGCATCCGGCTCGCCAAGCTCCATCTTTACAACCTTGATGCCCTTTACCCAGTCATTCTCATCGGCAAGGATCTCCACCGGGTTGGTCAGAAGGTCAAAGATCACGCCCTCTTCCTTTGCATGATGTACTTCCTCCACACGAGCCGGAAGCTCTGCCTCACTGCGGCGGTATACAATATGTACCTCGGCACCGAGACGAAGTGCGGTTCTTGCAGCATCCATCGCTACGTTTCCGCCGCCTACTACGGCAACCTTCTTTCCTGCCACGATCGGGGTATCATAATCCTCGCGGAAGGCCTTCATCAGGTTGTTTCTGGTTAAGTACTCATTGGCAGAGAATACGCCGTTGGCATTCTCACCCGGGATGCCCATAAACTTCGGAAGCCCGGCACCGGAACCGATAAAGACTGCCTCAAAGCCTTCTTCATCCATCAGCTCATCGATCGTAACCGATTTACCGATGATGACGTCTGTCTCGATCTTCACGCCTAATTTCTTTACGTTCTCAATTTCAGAGCGGACAACCGTTGACTTCGGAAGACGGAACTCCGGAATGCCATAGATCAATACACCTCCCGGCTCATGAAGGGCCTCAAAAATGGTGACATCATAACCAAGCTTTGCCAGATCACCGGCACAGGTCAGGCCTGCAGGGCCGGAACCGACCACAGCTACTTTTTTGCCGTTTTTTTCCTCAGCTGCCTTCGGAACGAAGCCGTTTTCTCTGGACCAGTCAGCCACAAAACGCTCCAGCTTACCGATGGAGATTGGCTCGCCCTTGATGCCGCGGATGCATTTGCCCTCACACTGGCTTTCCTGCGGACATACACGGCCGCAGACTGCCGGGAGTGCGGAAGACTCTGCGATCACGTTTGCTGCTGCCTCAAAATTTCCTGCCTCAACTTCTTTGATGAATCCCGGAATATTGATGGAAACCGGGCAGCCGCTCATACATTTTGCATTATTTTTACACTTTAAGCATCTGGAAGCCTCTTCCATTGCTTCCTCTTTGTTATATCCGTAACACACTTCCTCGAAATTGGTAGCGCGCACTTTTGCATCCTGCTCTCTGACAGGAGTTTTCTTTAATACGTCCATTTTTCTCCTCCGATCACAATCCTGATTAACCGTTGCACTGGCCGCAGCCGCCGTGATGGGTAGCGCCCTCGGTGGCCTTTAACATTGCTCTGCCCTCTTCGGTTTTGTACATCTGCTGACGTTTCATTGCTTCATCAAAGTTTACAAGATGACCGTCAAACTCCGGTCCGTCCACACAGGCAAATTTCACTTCATTGCCAACGGTCAGACGGCAGGCTCCGCACATACCGGTTCCGTCTACCATGATCGGGTTCATGCTGACGATGGTCGGAAGGTTCAGCTCTTTGGTCAGTTTGCATACAAATTTCATCATGATCATCGGTCCGATGGCTACGCACACATCGTACTGTTTTCCCTGGTTTTCCACCAGATCCTTGATGACTTCGGTTACCATGCCCTTGCGCACATAGGAACCGTCATCCGTGGTAATGTAAAGATTTCCGGCCTGCTCCTTCATCATATCCTCTAAGATCAGGAGTTCTTTATTCTTGGCACCTACAATGACATCTACATCAATGCCGTGCTGCTTCATCCACTTTACCTGCGGATAAACCGGAGCCGTGCCTACACCACCTGCTACAAATAAGTATTTGCGCTTCTTAACTTCTTCTAAATCTTCCTTGACAAATTCAGACGGCTGACCAAGCGGTCCGACAAAGTCCTGGAAGGCATCTCCGGCCTGTAACTCGGACATTTTCAAGGTAGATGCTCCTACGATCTGGAACACGATGGTTACAGTTCCCTTCTCGCGGTCAAAATCACAGATGGTAAGCGGGATACGCTCTCCCTTCTCGTCCATCTTGACAATAACAAATTCTCCCGGCTGACAGGATCTTGCCACTCTCGGAGCTTCCACATCCATCAGGAAAATCTTCTCCGCAAGCTTTTCGGCTTTTAAAATCTTATACATTTCCTTCCTCCTTATTTCGCAATGTGTGCTCTCAGAATCCCTTTTGTGCCTGTTTTGCAGGTGCAAGCAAAACCCCGAGCGTACATACAACGTGCAAACTTTTCGTCATCCATACCGCTGACAACCTTCTGCGCTGACCGGACCAGCCGCCGCTTCATGTTTTTGCGGATCCCAAGATCGATAATCCTCTTGTAAGCAAGCTTGCATTGGGTTTTGGACCTATTGACCCTGGTATCATGTTAAGAATATAACATATATTGTATCATTATACAGCTTTATTTCTTTTTATACAACCGATATTCATAGCAAAGATCAAAATAAGTCTGTTCCTCACTTTGCCGAACCATTTCCCAGCCCTCATCCTGATCAAGATCCGGAAAATGTGCATCTGCCGCGTAGGCAAAATCGATCCAGGTGATCTGTGCCTCGCTGCAGTACGGAAGGAACTGCCGGTAGATGCGCTCGCCTCCGGCGATGTAGACGCTATCCGACGGATAATCCGCAATGACCTTCAGTGCTTCCTCAACACTCCCGCAAACCGTGGCTCCCTTGACCTTATAGTCCGGATCACTGCTCAGCACAATGGTTGTCCTGCCGTAAAGCGGCTTTCCGCCCGGCAGGCTCTCCAGGGTTTTTCGTCCCATAACAACAACTTTTCCCAGGGTTTCATCCCGAAACAGTTTCTGATCCTGGGGAATGACCACCAGAAGCTGCCCCTTATTTCCAATGGCCCAGTTTTTATCTACTGCCGCAATCAGTTTCATTTTATTTCCTCATTTTCTGCCAGAATCAGCTCCGCCGCATAGGGCAGACCCTTGATCCAGTCACAAAAGGTATGCCACTCCGCAAGCTTGTGATTTTTTCTTGCAAAATAAATATTAATCAGTGTCTCATAGTTCAGGGTGCAGGTACGCATCTGATTATAGCTGGATGGAAGAAGCTGGATCATATCATACCAATATGCTTTATCCTTTGTTTCCACATAGTTTAAGCGGATCCTTTCCAGGTGATCCACGATGGTCTGCATATAAGCCTTGCTCTCCGGTGTGAGATGATCATGGCTGAAATCCTCCAGAGAAAATGGTTTACTGTGGATCTTATGCATGGTGCTTGTGGAATTGGCCACTGTTGCTACCTTATAGGTGTCGTACTCCTTCCACCAGTACATAGGTGCGGTAATATCGACCGACACAAATACCTGGCGGATAAATTTGCGGTGGTCGCTTCCGGCACGGCGAAGACGCGATGCCAGACCAAGATCATTCGGTCCCAGCACGTAGTTTCCTTCTTCGTCATAAAAACTGTCCATCCGATCCCAGCTGTTCATGGGATTGCGCGCCCCGCGCATGGCGTTTTCCAGATTCATAACGCTGGTGCGTTCTAATATAATCATGTTTTTTCCTTCCTTGTTACGATTAAAATCAATCGTTTTGATTATAACAAAGCTGTGATTTTTCGTCAACATCGGCCAACTCCCGGCTGTCTCCTGCCTGTACATAGGACACGTCTTCAGGGTGAGCCAAAAGAACCTTCTTTCCACCCACATCACCACAAAGCGAAAAGAGTTCCTTTCTGTACTGCGAAGCAAAAATAACCGGATTTCCATTCACGCCGTCATAGGTTACACAGGCCATCCCTTTGTCGCTGTTGCGAAATGCCTTCACAAGACGCAGGATGGTTTCTCCGGTCAGCCACGGCTGATCACAGACCGAAAAACAGACCGCGTAATGTTCGGGAATCTGTTTTAGGGCAAGATGAATGGAATGGGAGATGCCAAGGATACTTTCCTGATTTCGGATCGTCTCAAATCCCTCTCGCTCCAGATCCTTAAGAATTTCCTCATACTGGCTCACCACGATCTTTTTTTCAAAACAATCCTCCGGCATCGCCTTGATCTCGTCGGCCACATGACGATACATTGGACGTCCTTCCACCTTCGTCAGCAGTTTATTGCCGCCAAATCGTCGGCTGTCTCCGGCTGCCAGAAGCACCATGGCCATCGGCATATGAGCATAGGGTCGGCTGCGATGATTCAAAATGGCTTCCAGAACGCCTCCGCCGATCGCTGTTGCCTTATCCGACACCGTAAAGCAATGTGCCACCGCACAGCGAGGATCCACATCTCCAGACTTCATTCCTTCGGTTACCGAAACACCGTCCTGCAAAAGGCCGCGCACCACCCCGTCTATTTGAGACAGAACCGGAATTCCGTTTACTGTTCCCACAATGTCTCCCTTTTTCACCTCTGCTCCAATCTGTACGGCACCTTGAAAGATGCCGTCCGCAGGAGCCTTGATCAGGCGTTCCAGGCCATATCCTCCGATCAACCCCGGAATTCCGGTATTGGGTATCGCACTGCCCTTCCAGATGCATCGCCCCAGATAATGTCCGCGCTTTGTCTCCACCACACAGTGACAGTCTTCGCCTGCCGTAAATCCGGGACCCACTCCCACTACCAGAGGGGCATCCTGGATGGTGGTTCCCAAATTTTGTTTGGCAAGGATCGCATCCACCACGACATCCGGCATAAACTCATGGATACATTCTGCTTTTTCATCCACCAGAATGGCGATTTTTCCTTCTTTGATCTCTTGTTTTGCCTTTTTCACATTTGAACAGAGCACACCGGTCACATCCTCCACCTGCATCCGCCCCTGATATACCGCGGGAGAAAAGGCCACCGTGCGGCGAACGGTCGTCGGCACTGCGATCTCGGTCATCAGGATATCAAATCCTGCCCGGTACAGCCGCAGCGCAATGCCGCTGGCCAGATCACCGGAGCCCTTGATCAATACGCTCCTTCCACTGTCTTCTTTTTTCCTAATACTGTCACCCATTCTGCTCGTTCCTTTCCAAATCGGTAATTTGGGTTACCGGGTCAAAACTCATCTCCCACGACATGCTCACGTGTCGTACGCACGCATTGCTGCTGTAAATTGTTCGGAAGTGCGCGGACAATTTCTTCTGCAAGCTTCCGTTCTCGCTCGTTATCGGCCTGATTGAGGAGAATCCGGTAGCAGCATGTTCCCACTCCTTTTTTGCTCCCCCGCTCATCCGCAAGGATCCGCGCCATATCGTTTGCACCGATCGGATCCTGAGTTCTTCGCTCCAGCCATCCTCCATGGGAGGCAAACCGAAAACAGGACTCACCAAATGGTTTTCCTCCTGCTGTAAGCCCCATACAGGCAATCACCAGTCCGGTCTGTGAGATCAACACCGGCTCTGTCTCAGAAGGGATTTTTACCGGAAGGCGTTTGGAGCCGTCCGCCTCGATCAGGATGACATCAAACCATGCAAGAAGTTTTTTCATCACGGCTTCCTCTCCCAGATCCAACGGACGAGTAAGCTTCCACTCACCCCCCGGTGTTTCATCCTGCCTTCCGGCTGTGAGGATAAAACCCTGCCTTTTTCCCGTTTTTCTCGCAAAGGCTTCCTGCTCTTGTCCGAAATTCGAATGCTTTCGAAAAAGCTCTGCAAAATCCACCTCTGCAAGGGTTGCAGTCACTGCAAACTCGTACTGCGTCGGTTTTGCAATATGGGTGCTAGTCGTGACAAGCACCTTTGCCCCCTGCTTAGAAATCTCCTTTGCCAGATCATACATGGTGCTGGTCTTTCCTCCTGCTCCCACAAGGGAGATCACGCGCGGCAGCTCCTCCCATTTCGCAAATCCAAATGCCTTAAGGAGAGTTTCTGACGGCTCAAAAGACTCACTTTTTGCATTCCAATATTCTGCCCTCACTCCGGTTTTTGTTTTCTTCCATTCCATGCTCATTCTTTTCCCTGTTCTTTTTTCTGTTTTTCCTCTGTTGTTTTCTCTGGTTTTTTCCTGTTATTTTTCTGTTCGGTTCCTTTTTTCCTTATTGTTTTCCTTGTTCTTTCTCTTTTTCAGTGCTATACTTTTTTTCATTATGAAACCATTATATCATTTCCGCGTTCTTCCGGACAGGACTTATGACCGGATTTCCTTTTTCTGCGGTCTTTTTCTGCTCCTGACAGAATGCTACAAGCAATGTTTTCTTTATTTTGTAATCGATGATCGCCATTATGACTGGTGGTATTTTCCTTTTCAGCTCTGCAGCATGCCGATGTATCTCAGCCTGCTGCTCCCTTTTTTTAAGGCCGGGAAGGTAAAGACTGCCATCTGCACCTTTTTACAGGATTTCAACCTGCTTGGCGGACTGGCCGCCCTGATCGTATCAGAAGGCTTTCGCGGCATCCATTGGACTCTGACACTGCACGGCTATATCTGGCATCTGATGCTGGTATTCTTAGGACTGTTTGCCTTTGTCTGCGGACAAACGGATCTAAGCTTAAAGGGCTATCTGCGGACACTCCCTGTCTTTTTTTGCGGCTGCCTGATTGCTTCTCTTATTAATATCCTGGCACCCGGGCACGGACGGGCCGATATGTTCTATATCTCGCCGTATCATCCAAGCACCCAGCCTGTCTTTCACGAGATCGCATTAAGGATCGGTATTCTGCCGGCTAATCTGCTTTACCTGTTTACGATCTGCTTAGGAGCTGCCCTCCTGCATCTTTTATTTTATCGCCTTAAAAAAACGTGTAACTGTAAAAAAGATCCCATACCATGATAGGATGGGATCTTTTGTGCATTTATTCTCTCATACTTTTCCTTACGGCTAACCGTTTCCGTATTACGATATAGCAGATGATGTGTGCCGTGAGCGTAATGATCCAGCTTACCGGATAAGACAGATAAAGCACCTCCAGCGTCCGGTGCACGGCAAAGATGGAAAAGATCCATACCACACGAAACAGGCAGGCTCCGGTCAGAGATACTAACATCGGAACAACGGAATAACCCAGTCCGCGCAGGCCTCCTACCATGGTATCCATGATGCCGCACAAAAAATAGGTTCCGTTGATGATCCGCATACGCATCATGGCATAGGAAATCACCTCCGGGTCCGTAGAATAGATTTGAAGCAGCTTCGGGCCTGCAAGCACCGCTCCGCCTCCCAGTACAATTCCTACCACAATGACCAGCCCCTGGCAGTACAAAAGGATTTTTGTGACCCTCTTCATCTTTCCGGCACCATAGTTCTGGCTGGTAAAGCTTAGTGCCGTCTGGTAAACCGCATTCATGGCATTGTATACAAAGCCCTCCACATTTCCCGAAGCGGTGCTTCCGGCCATGGCAATCGAACCAAAGGAGTTGATAGAGGACTGGATGAGGACATTGGATATCGAAAACAATGCTCCCTGAAATCCGGCAGGAAGGCCGATCTTCATGATCATCTTGACCTTTGACTCGGTGAGCCGCAGCTTTTCTCTGCAAAGGCGGTATGCGGAGTCTGAGCGGGCAAGGCAGCGCACGATCAGAACCGCTGAGATGCATTCTGATATCACGGTAGCCGTCGCAACACCGGCCACTCCCATCGATAAACCGATGACAAAAAAGAGATTCAGCACCACATTGACTGCTCCTGCAAACAAGAGGAAATAAAGCGGTCTTCTGGTATCTCCCACCGCTCTTAGGATGGCAGCTCCAAAGTTATAAGTCAGGGTTGCCGGCATGCCGATAAAGTAGATTCTCAGATAAAGAGCTGCTAACGGCAATACGTCATCCGGAGATCCCATTAAGTGGAGGATCGGACCGGAAAAAACGACACCGATAAAGACCAGAAGGATTCCTCCGGCCAGGGCGATCATCATGGCCGTGTGGACTGTTTCCTCCAGATCCTTCCATTTTTTTGCGCCAAAATACTGCGCGACCAGCACATTGGCTCCGATCGAAAGGCCCACAAATACATTGATCATCAAATTGATCAGTGACGTGGTAGAACCAACTGCCGCAAGGGATTCCCTGCCTGCAAAATGCCCTACTACAATGATATCTGCTGCATTGAACAGCAACTGCAAAATACCGGAAAGGATCAGCGGAAGCGCAAACGTTACGATCTTGGAAAAAAGCGGCCCGCTGCACATATCCACTTCATAAGTCTTTCCTTGTTTTTTTTCTTCCTTCTCCATGATTTCTTTCACTTTCTTTAGCGTCTAAATATCAAAACCCTCATAACATTTCCCTTACATCTGTTTGCGCACGATCATGTATTCATCGCCCAGACGATAATACGGGCAATCGTAAAAGCGATCCTCCATGAACCGCGCCATTTCATCTTCATCCAGATTCACTTCACAGACATAACATTCATAATCTTCATCGTACTCGTAGTACATACAGCTTTCGCAGCTTCCCTGCTGTCTTTTTTTCCTCATATATTCTAATCCTTCTATTCTGTTTCCGGCATAAGCCGCGCCTTTAGAATGCTACCACTTTTTCTGAAATTATGCAATGCAGATGTTGGCTCTTAACAGTTACAGATTTTGTTATACAAGAATCGCCTTCTGCATGGTCAGGGAATAGATCCATTTCTCTCTTACCTTTTTCCCTGTCAGGTTTGTTAAAGCGCGCTCATAATAATCCAGCTGTTTTTGATAATGTTCCACCAGGATCCGGGCACTGAAGGTATGGTCTGTCTTATAATCGACCAGGATCAGCTCTCCCTCTTCCTCAAAAAATGCATCCATGATACCCTGAACGATCACAAACTCATCACTGTCCACCGGACCGATCTTACGCGCCGGGATTCCCATAACAAACTGCTGCTCCTTATGAAGCAGGCCCTTTGCCTGAGCCTTTGCCATCCGCTGTCCGGTATCAGAACAAAGAAATCTCCAGATCACGGAATCTTCCACCATAACACGCTCCTCTGCCGGAAATTGTTTTTCGCTTACAAACCGGTTCAGCCATGTCTTTACATCCTCAAGACATCGGATCTGGTCAAAGGGAAGCAACTCCAGCGCACGGTGATATGCCGTTCCCCTCGCAGCTCCGTTTTTTTTCTCTTCCTCTTTTTTCCCCGGTTCCGGCTCAGACTGCCGCGTTTCTTCCCGGTTTTCCTGTTTTCTCTGTTTTCTCTGTTTTTCCCGGTTTTCCTGTTTTCCCTGGTCTTCCCGGTTTTCCTGATTTTCCTGGTTTTCCTCTTCTTCCTGTTCTTTTTCTTCTTCCTCTTCCGGCCACAGAAGGATTTCTTTAAAGGGCAGCTCTGCCTCTTCATCATCCGTCAGCTGCCCCATTTTCTTTAATTCCGATACCGACATTTTTGTATGCAGTGTAACATCAGCTGCATGCGGATATACAAAATCCAGATGCTCTCTCAGGCGTTTTCCGAATTCACTGTCATATTCCTGACTCAGATCCAGATCCTCAAAGATATCCTTTGCGCTCTTTTTTTTGACCTGCTGTTCTAATTCTTCACCGATAAATTCCGAGACCGCAATCTGCCTTACGCGGATATCCAGTCCGTTCCCGTTTTCCCCGGTGCACATCAGGATCCAGTCAAGATACGACGCTGCTCCGGAAAGGATGGTATACGGGATCTGTCCATGCCCCTTTGGGATCTGAGCATATTTTTCGAGGGTTTTTGCCAGATGCCGGTCTGTCCCGATCATGATCAGCTGCTCTTTTGCACGTGTCATGGCCACATACAAAACTCGAAGCTCCTCTCCCAGACTGTCTAACTCCATCTTTCGGCGCAGTACATTCTTCTTGATCGTAGAAGTTTTTACCCGGTTTTCAGTATCCAGGTAATCCGTGGCCACCCCGAGCTCCGGATCGATCAGTACCTTTCCGTATACGTCCTGCCGGTTAAATTTTTTGCCCATGCCGGCAAGAAAAACAATCGGAAACTCCAGTCCCTTGCTCTTGTGGATGCTCATGATCCTCACCGTATTGTCTTCTTCTCCAAGGACTGAGGCCTCTCCGAAATCCGAATTGTATTTCTTTAAATTTTCGATATAGCGGATAAAGTGAAACAATCCCTTATAGCTTGTCTTTTCGTACTCTGCTGCCTTCTCCACGAGCATATCCAGGTTGGCTCGTCTCGTTTCTCCGGCCGGCATCGCCGAAACATAGTCATAATACCCCGTTTCCTCGTAGATCCGATAGATCAGCTCATGGATCGGCAGATAGGAAGCAAGGAGGCGGAAATGCTCCAGTTTTTCAAAGAACCAGGTAAGCTCCTCCCAGCGCTTTGCGGCAGCATAGATCCCGCGATCCTGTCCCTTGTCCGCACAGCCTTTATAAGCTGCCATCATTTCGGCAAGCCGGCGGTCGCTCATGCCAACCACAGGGGATTTTAAAACTGCTGCAAACGGAATATCCTGCATGGGATTGTCGATGACAGCAAGCATGCTTAAGACGGTTTCCACCTCCAGCGTATTAAAATATCCCATTCTTGACTCAGCATAAGCCGGGATTCCTTCTCCAAGAAGGATCTGCAAAAAGCTTTCTGTCCATCCGGCCGTGCTGCGCAGGAGAATGACCATATCACGGTACTGCGCCGTGCGGTAACCTCCTCCCTCTCCAAGCTTTTTATCCCAGACAAGCTGGCCCTGCTTAGGATCCGTCATCTTTCGGATCTTTGCGGCGATCAGCTTGGCCTCAAGCTCCTTTGCGGTATAGTCCGCAGTCTCCTCATCTAACCCGGCAAGTGCCTCATCTCCGGTATCCACCATCAAAAGCTCCGAAAAACCGCCTACCCGTTCCGGCTCGTTTGCCGCTTGAAACACCGCCCCCGGATGCAGGGCTGCATCCTCTGTATAACCGATGTTGCCGAGATTTTCTGTCATGATCCGGTAAAAAATATCGTTGATCCCGGTCAAAACCGTATCACGGCTTCGAAAGTTCTGATGCAGCTCAATCTTAAGGTTCGGGCTGTCCTGAGACTCCTCGGATGGATAGGAATGATATTTTTCCAAAAAAAGCTCCGGCCTTGCCAGACGGAAGCGATAAATGCTCTGCTTCACATCGCCTACCATAAACACATTATGCTGACCGAAGCGTTCGCGGGAGACTGCCTTTAAAAGCTCCTCCTGAACGAGGTTGCTGTCCTGATATTCATCTACTAACACCTCCCGGTACTGCATGCTCAGCTCATCTGCCGCATCTGTATAAATGCGCGTTCCGTCCGCCTCCAAGCGGATCAGCACCTTTAAAGCCTCATGCTCCAGATCATTAAAATCCACAAGATTTTTTTCTCTTTTTTTCTCCTGAAACCGCTTTGCAAAATCCTCGGCCAGATCCAGTAACACCCCGACAGCCTCCTTGGTTCCCTCAAGATCCGCAAACATATGCTCCAGGGTATCAAACGCATACAGCTCCTTCATCTTTTTGACTGCGGTCTTGATCCGGTCGCGGCAGCCGGTCACATAAGCCTTCTTTTCCGGATCCACCTCTTTGCTCCGCACCGTAGCCAGACGCCCAAATCCTGCTTCGGTCAGAATTGCATGAAAGGAGGAAAAATCCAAGGCTTTCAAAAGCCGCTTTAAAAGAAGCACATCCTCCGAAAAAGCAGGTTCATAGGCAGATAAGAATTCATCTTCCCGGCAAACCTCAAGTGCATCCTCCATTTGAAACTTCAGCTCACCGACCTGTCGTTTCAGATCCTGCATCAAAAAGTCCATCCATGCGCCGGATTCTTCGTTCTCCAACTCCTCTTTACAGGATTGAAGCCATTTTTCCGGATAGGGATTACTTTGAGAAAAATGGTAGACCTGCATGATATAATCCTCGATCCCTGCGTCGGTCTTTCCCTGAGCAAAGGTCTCCACAAAGTGTGAAAAATGCGGATCCTCGGACGCATAGGAATCCTCTAAAAGCTCTGCCATCACATCGGCTCGCATAAGCAGCAGTTCACCCTCATCCCCGATCCGAAAAGCCGGATCCAGATCCAGCAGGTTAAAATGTTCCCGGATCACGTTCAGGCAAAAACTGTCGATCGTCGTGATCTGTGCATGGTGGACCAGAGTTGCCTGCATCTGAAGATGTTCATTTCCCGGATCTTCCTTTAACTTTTGTTCGATCGCAACCGCGATCCTCTCCCTCATTTCCGCCGCAGCCGCATTGGTGAAGGTCATCACCAGAAGTTCATCGATCCCAGGTGGATTTTCTCCCTCCGTCACCATGCGGATGATCCGTTCTACCAGGACTGCAGTCTTGCCGCTTCCGGCCGCTGCGCTGACAAGCAGGTTTTTTCCCCTGCTCTCGATTACCTGACTCTGCTCCCTGGTCCAGTTTACTGCTGTTTTTTGCATATTTCCTCCCAGATTTCCTCTGTCTTACGATTCTTCCATCGGTTAAATTCATACCCGGATATTTTTTTATCAAATCCACAGGCTGCATGATATGGACAGTAATCACAGGCCGTGCGCTGCCCGTTCTTATAGGGCTCCACCCGGATCTCACCATCTAAGATCTCCCGTCCGGCCTCCTTTAATCTGCGGTGTACAAACTGACTTAGTTTTGCAAACCGTTCCTTGTTTGCCACGGAAGATCTTCCTGCCTGTACCTCGCCGTCCTTTAACACAACAGGGATCACATCCGATTCCTTCTCGATCGTATGATCCAGATGACGCACTGCCTCCAGTTCACTGTTTACCAGCCCGTTCATACGCAGCTTCTTTAATATCTCTGCATCGATCTTTTTCGGATCCGGGTCACCTTTTTTCTCTGCCAGGGGATCTGCGATGTTGTAATACAGGATTCCGGCGGGCACGATCTCCTTTCCGGGATAATGCTTCTTTGTCATTTCCATCACTGCATCCATGTAAACGACCAGCTGAAGCTGAAGACCATAGTAAAGTGCCAGAAGATCAAAGGAGGTGTTTCCGGACTTATAATCGATGATCTTGACATAAACCCTGTCTCCGTCCTCACAGACATCCATCCGGTCGATCCGTCCGCGCAGATGAAGGGCTTCCTCATCGGAAAGAGCGATCTTCATAGCATTTAGATTGTCTGCGGCAGCAAAGGAAACCTCAAAGCCTGCCGGAACAAAATCACCCTTTTTGATCTGCTCCTGCAAAGCCCAAACCGTGCGTTTTGTGATCTGTCCCACACGGTTTGCCAGATAAAGGTTGCGGGCAGAGCTTCCCAAAACGGTATTTCCATATTGTTGTGTCACCATGGCAACACAGTCCTCCACCAGCGCATCCCGCGTTTCATCACTCATGGTATGCCAGTCATACTGTTTTTCTTTTGCCTGACGAAAGCACAAATCGATCGACTCATGAAACAAATTTCCGATATCCGAGGATGCAAGTTCGTAGCGTTTACGCTCCAAAAGCTCCAGACCGTATTTCAGGAAATGTCCGTAGGCACAGGCCGCATACTGCTCAAGCCTCGTCACACTGCCGCTTAGAATTTCTCCGTAGAGAGCCCTGGCCACAGCGTGGGAAATTCCATTTTTTTCATAAACAAAAAAGGCGGCATCCATCAGGCGGTGAAGAATTTCCTGCCCGTTTTCCGATTCGGCAAACCACCGGTACAGCTCCAGAAACTGAGTCTGCCCGTCCCGGTATCTTCCAAGTCCCAGAGCCAAAACCTTCTTCGCCTCTGTTACCGAATAGATTTCCTCCTGTTTTAGGTCCTCCTGATCCTCAAGGATTGCCTTCGGAAACATTGCCCGAAGCTCTCCGATCAAAAACGATGGGCGGCGGCTCTTTCCGTCCGCACCGGTACGGCACCAGGAAAGGATCAGCCTTCCGGACGGCTTTGTCATCATCAGATACAGATAAAACCGCTGCTGAAAGCTTTCCTCCTTTGAGGTGGGAGCCAGCTCCATATGATGTTCGCCCATGAATTCCCGGTCACGATCCGAAAGCAGGCTTCCCTTTTCCTTTCTGGCCGGAACAATTCCATCGTTGACTCCGGCAAAAAAGAGTACCTTGATGTGAGCCAGACGGGTTCTTGTGATATCTCCCACCACAACGCGGTCTGCCACGGCCGGGATCACTCCCACCTTAAGCTCTGCAAAACCGGCATCCAGGATTTCCAGATATTCTTTTCTGCTTACCTGCTCCTCTCCCAGAAGGTCCGACAGGCGTTTCAAAAGCTCGGTCACCAGTCCGTACACCTGCCCGTATTCCTTTGCAAGACGGTGTTCGCCGATCCGTTCGAAATATTCCTGATAGCTGTTCAGTCTTTCCTCTGCCCTGCAGTCTTGCAGAAGCTGAAATACCGCAGCTGTCATGGCCGCTATATTCGGGCGCTCCCGCCCGAAGGCCTCCTGCATGGAAAAAAGCGACGCCAGCACCCGTTCCTTAAAAGCATTCAATTCTTCTATGTTTAAATCACCTGCACCGCGGTAGGACTTTTCCCAATGCTCACGAAACCGTTTTGCGCCGCGGATCCCCAGCGCCAGGATATAGTTTTCCAGCCGGTCCATCATGGCACGATCCTGACTCACGAGGCCAGTTCTCAAAAACCGCATGACGCTCTCATAGGAAAAGTCCTGGCGCACTGCCTCCAAGGCGGAACGGATCAGCTCCACCAGACAGTTATCCAGGATATTCTTTTTGTCATCCAGAAAATGCGGGATCTGATTCTGGGTAAACTGATGCGTGATTTCCTTTCCGTATCCGGCAAGATCGCCCGTGATCACTGCAATCTCACGGTACCGCACCCCTTCCTCCTGAACCAGCCTCTGGATCTCATGTACGATCTGGCTGACCTCTCCGGAAGGATTGGAGGCCTGAAAAAAGGAAATGCTTCCTGTATCCTCTCCCGCATATACCACATCCGTTCCATAACGAAACAGATGCTCTTCCATCCAGGAAAGCTCCGGCCGATTAAGAAACCGCCTGTTTTTCTGATCCTTCAGCCAGATATCCTGCAATTTGCATACCTGATTTTTCTCTGCAAGCTCTGACAGGCGTACCGCCATCTGCCTGCTCATATAAAAGAGATTCTGGATCCCCATTTTCCCGTAAATCTGGGCCGACTCATCTGCCGTCACCGTTATGTAAACTTGCTTGGCATATACCAAAAACAATTCCACCAGTCGGTACTGCACCGGTGTAAAACCTGTATATCCGTCCAGGGCAATGACGCTGTTTTTGATCAGCTTCGACTCCGGGATCAGGCGGCAGAGTACATCCAGCACCTGTTCTGTTGTAATATAATGCCCTTCAATATAATCCTGAAAGCTCTGCTGCGTTAAAGCAAGATCCTTTAATTTCTGCTGCAGCAAAGGTGATTTTGCCAGATCTGACATTTTCCTCAGAGCATCCGGCGTAATGCCGTACTGGTAAAACTCCGACAGCATAGATTTCAGCTGTCCGACAAAGCCCGGTTTTCCAAGCTGACTGCCAAACAATACCAGATCCCTCTTTCTGGCTGCCGCTACCTTTCGGATCACCATGGATTTTCCCATATCATCCAACACCGAAAGGTTTTCCACCGCCAGCTCCTCAAAGATCCGATATGCCAGACGGGCAAAGCTTACGATGTCAATGTTCATGGTGCCGTGGTTCGGATGCCTCGTCACGATATCCTTCTGCGTCTGCATGGTAAACTGCTCCGGTACGATCAGAAAATACTGCTGATCCGGATGCTGCATGGAAAGACGGATCACTTCATCATAAAGGCTGGTTGTTTTGCCCGAACCGGAACCGCCCAAAATCAACTGTAATGCCATGTTCTTCGTCCTTTCTCTGATCCGGACCCAATGCATCTTTTACAAAATAACCGGCCTGTTTGCTTGTCTGCAAACGATAACTGTTATTTATGAAACAATGCCTAAGATCCGGATACACTGCTATCAGTATAGCACAAAAGCTCTTGTCTGTCATAAAAGAAAAAGGCTGTTTTGCCGCCTGATCCATGCTTTGGTCAGGCGGCAAAACAGCCTTCTTGATTTCTGCAGGGCTTTATGCTTCGCCCTGAGTCTCATTTGTTTCTGTATCGTTTTCCGTATCGTTTTCCTCGGAAGTTTTTTCCTCAGTCTTTTCCTCGGCTTTCTCCACAATCTCCGAAGTGTTCGTTTCCTCGGTCTTTTCGGATACCTCCGCTTTCCGAATCGTTTCCGGCTCAGCAGATGACTGTACATCCGCTGAAGTCTCCGAAGCTTCCGGCTCCGGAATATTCTTGCAGCGACGGAAGATCTGCATGAATTCTTTTCCGGTGATCGTTTCCTTTTCGATCAGGAAGGCTGCGATCTCATCGAGCACATCACGATTTTCGGAAAGCAGCCGTTTTGCCTCTTCATAGGATTCCTTTAAGATGCGCATCACCTCATCGTCTACAGCGGCTGCCGTAGCCTCGCCGCAATCCATCACGGTACGTCCGGAAAGATACTGATCCTGACGCGTTGCAAGTCCCATGAGTCCGAATCGTTCCGACATGCCATACTGCGTCACCATGGCGCGCGCAATGCCGGTTGCCTTTTCTATATCATTGGCTGCACCGGTCGTCACGGAATGAAAGACCAGCTCCTCCGCTGCACGGCCGCCTAAAAATACAATGATCTGTGCCTGCAGCTCTTCTTTGCTGTTTAGATATTTTTCCTCCTCCGGAACATTCATGACATAGCCCAGAGCACCCATGGTTCTCGGTATGATGGTGATCTTTTGTACCGGCTCTGCGTTCTTTTGCAGGGCGCTTACCAGTGCATGTCCCACCTCATGGTAGGACACAATGCTACGCTCCTTTTTGCTTAAGACGCGGTCTTTTTTCTCCTTGCCCACCAATACGACCTCGACAGCCTCAAACAGGTCCTTCTGCGAAACCGCGGCACGGTTGTTTTTTACAGCAAGAATGGCGGCTTCATTGATCATATTGGCCAGATCAGAGCCGACTGCTCCTGCTGTCGCCAGCGCGATTGCCTGCAGATCTACCGTTTCATCCAGAGATACATTTTTTGCATGTACCTTCAGAATATCCACTCTACCCTTTAAATCCGGGCGATCCACGATTACGCGACGGTCAAACCGTCCCGGACGAAGAAGTGCCGGATCCAGTACCTCGGGCCGGTTCGTGGCAGCCAAAATAAGAAGTCCCTTGGAGGTGTCCATACCGTCCATCTCGGAAAGCAGCTGGTTTAAGGTCTGCTGCTGCTCGGATTCTCCGCCTCCGCTTCCGCCGCTTCGGCTGCGGCCGATGGAGTCGATCTCATCGATAAAGATGATGCACGGAGAATTCTGCTGTGCCTGTTTAAAGAGGCTGCGGACACGGGAGGCTCCCACACCCACATACATCTCCATAAAGTCAGAACCGGACAAGAAAAAGAAGGGTACCTCAGCCTCACCGGCTACTGCCTTGGCAAGAAGTGTCTTTCCGGTTCCCGGAGGTCCCACGAGCAAGGCACCCTTTGGCAGCTTTGCACCGATGTGGGTGTATTTTGACGGATTGTGAAGAAAATCCACCAGCTCCACCAGGGATTCCTTTGCCTCATCCTCGCCTGCCACATCTGCAAAGGTAACTCCGGTTTCCTTCTGCATGTACATCTTTGCCGTACTTTTTCCGACTCCGCCCATGCGCTTCATCATAAAATTCATCATGACGACGATCAAGACAAACGGGAGCACCAGGCTTAGCAGGGATTCGATCATGGCCATGCTGTCCTGCCGTTCCCTGCGGATTTCTACACCGCCGGAAAGGAGGCGGTCTGTCAGTTTATAATCCCGCTCTACCGGAACCGTATAGGTTTTTATGAGGGGATTGAATTTTTCAGAATCTTCCTTATATTCAATGTCGATCTGTGTATTTTTGATCGTGACAGCCTCGATGTCTCCGCTTTCTACCTCAGATATGAATTCGTCGTAGGTGATCTCCTGCTGACTTTTGTCGACCATATAGCTGCGCATGAAGCCTGCAATGGCAAACGTGATCAATGCTGCGATCGCCACAATGAGGATCTGGTTTTTCGGAAATTTACCATGATTCCCCTGATCATCATGCTCACCGCCCTGCGGCTGGTGATTCTTCTGCTCGTTATCCATAAAAGATTTTTTCTCCTGTTTCTAGCATTTACGAACCATTATAAGGGTAGTTTTTCTATAAATCAAGAATTGACCGCGCAAAAATTTAAAGTTTTGAAAAAAACAACTGGATTTTAATACTCCGCGGCTGTATAATAGTTCCGTTATTTTTTCATTACTGTTCATTGTACGGCACTTTCGATTCCAAAAGTGCCTATCCGTGTACAGCAACCTTTTTCAATGATTTACCCAATAACTCTATATTATATAAGGAGGTTTTACCATGCCTGTAAAGTATGTCTTCGTCACCGGCGGCGTTGTTTCCGGTCTCGGCAAAGGAATCACGGCAGCATCATTAGGCCGCCTTTTAAAGGCGCGCGGCTACAAAGTAACCATGCAGAAATTTGACCCTTACATCAATATCGACCCGGGTACCATGAACCCGGTTCAGCATGGCGAGGTATTTGTAACAGATGACGGTGCCGAAACCGACCTGGATCTTGGTCACTATGAGCGTTTCATCGACGAAAGCCTGACCAAAAACTCCAATGTCACCACCGGTAAAGTTTACTGGAGCGTACTCCAAAAGGAACGGCGCGGAGACTTTGGCGGAGGAACCGTCCAGGTAATCCCCCATATCACAAACGAGATCAAGAGCCGTTTCCACCGCAACTACTCTACCACAGATACTGAAATCGCCATCATCGAGGTAGGCGGAACCGTCGGAGATATCGAGAGCCAGCCGTTTTTGGAGGCAATCCGTCAGTTCCAGCATGAAGTAGGCCATGAAAATGCGATCCTGATCCATGTAACCCTGATTCCTTATCTGAAGGCTTCCGGTGAACTGAAAACCAAGCCTACCCAGGCCAGCGTAAAGGATCTGCAGGCTATGGGTATCTGGCCTGATATCCTGGTTTGCCGAAGCGAGCAGCCGCTGGATGAAAACCTGCGCGGCAAGATCGCCCTCTTTTGTAATGTTCCAAAGAGCCATGTGCTTCAGAACCTTGATGTGGAAGTACTCTATGAGGCACCGCTTGCCATGGAAGAGGAACATCTGGCTGAGGTTGCCTGCAAGTGCTTAAACCTGCCTTGTCCGGAACCGGATCTGACCGAGTGGCGTGCTATGATCGATGCATGGAAGCATCCGGAAAAAGAGGTGACCGTAGCTTTAGTCGGCAAATACATCCAGCTGCATGATGCCTATATTTCCGTAGTGGAATCCTTAAAGCACGGCGGTGTGGCAAACCATGCCAACGTTCATATCAAATGGATTGATTCTGAACTGGTAACTCCGGAAAACATCGATGAAATGCTTGGCGATGTGAGCGGTATCCTGGTACCGGGCGGTTTTGGTTCCCGCGGTATCGAGGGCAAGATCCTGTCCATCCGTTATGCCCGCGAGCACAAGATCCCCTTCCTCGGACTCTGCCTCGGCATGCAGCTTTCCATCGTTGAGTTTGCCCGCGATGTGATCGGCTTTTCTGATGCCCACAGTGCGGAGCTTGATCCTTCCACTGCACATCCGGTCATCCATCTGATGCCGGATCAGGACGGTATCGAAGATATCGGAGGTACCTTACGGCTTGGCTCCTATCCGTGTGTCCTGAACAAGGATTCCAAGGCCTATGCCCTTTACGGCACCGAGACCATCCACGAGCGCCATCGTCATCGCTACGAGGTCAACAACGACTATCGTACCGTACTTCAGGAAAACGGCATGATGCTCTCCGGTATCTCTCCGGACGGACGCATCGTGGAAATGATTGAGATTCCGGATCATCCGTGGTTTATCGCCACCCAGGCTCATCCGGAATTAAAATCCAGACCGAACCGTCCGCACCCGCTTTTCAAGGGCTTCATCGAAGCATCCTTAAATTACCGGGAACAGAAAAACGCAAAATAAACATAAAATGCCGCAGGAATCCGAACATTCCTGCGGCATTCTATGTTGTTTTTTATGCGTTGCAGGATCAACCTGCAGCCATTCTATCTTACGTTTTTCTGAATAAATGCGTAAACTACTTGAATCCCTGTTTTTTCAAGGTTATACTGAGTAACAGAAAAAAATAATCATACAACTGATCAAAGAAAGGATGTTTTTTACTATGAAAATAAAGCGTTATGTTGCCGCAGCTATCACTGCCGGCGTATTAGGAACCGTTACCCTTGCTTCCGGCATCACCGCCTTTGCTGCCACCGGCTGGGTTCAGAACGGAAGCTCCTACGTTTACTATGACACCGACGGCACCCTGCATAAGGGCTGGGTTCAGACCGGTGACGGCTACTACTACATGGATCTTTCCACCGGTGTTATGTCCATCGGCTTAAAAAAGATCAATGACAAATTATACTACTTTGGTGCCAACGGCATCATGCAGACCGGCCTGATTCACGATGCTTCCTCTGACAAGTATTATTACGGACAGTCCGACGGTACCCTGGTGATCGGATGGCTGAACCTAGATGGCAGCTATTACCACATGAACGATGATGCTTCCCTCGGCACCGGCTGGAAAACCATCAGCGGTTCCAAGTACTACTTCGATCCGGCTTCCGGAAAGTGCATGCTGAACGTTGCAATGCCGATCGACGGTAACTGGTACCTCTTTGGCGAGGACGGAAAAATGCAGACCGGCTTCCACAACGTCAATGGCGCAACCTACTACTTCGATCCAGCCAACGGCGTTATGGTAGCAGGCACCACCAAGACCATCAGCGGTGTAAGCTATACCTTTAATGCAGACGGAACCTGCACCACGACCCTCTCCGGTATCCCGTCTCATACCACCGGTTCTGAGAGCAGCAACAGCCAGAGCCAGCAGGCGACTCAAGAAACCAAGGCAGAGGACAACGGCGGCCGCGGCAGCGTGATCGTAGCCGGTTCTTCCCGAAGCTAATCACCAAAAGTCTAAGCAAAGAAAAAGTACCGAACAGGAAACCGCAAGTTTCTATCCGGTACTTTTTCTTTTAATAATTTCCTTTTTTCAAAAGCTTTCTCAAATAAGCAAAGGTTTTTTTCTCACCACGAAGCTTCAGCATCAGAAGGATCTTTTCCAGCTCCTTTCTGGTTTCCGGATGCATGGCACTGTCAAGATATGGACGCTCCCTCTGGTAATAATCCCAGGCAGCAGCATCGTTATAATCGCTTCCCCGATATACCTTGCAGGCCGCGATCCGATCCATGACCATCTCCACCAGATAATTCACCGGCATCTTCGCACCGGTAATGCCCTGACTCGTCTTGGAAAAATCGATCCAATACTCGAAATGATGCTTGTTGCGACCTTTATGATGGAGCCAGGCAGAGGAATATCCCTTTTCCTCTCGTTCCGCGGCATTCGGACTGCGGTCTCCCTGATAATAATGGACTCCCGTCAAGAATTCTGCCGGACTGTATTTGGAAAGGTCATGCAGCAGACCCTGTTTAAAAAGACCTACACGAAAACAATTGTGCATGACTAAAAGCTTATGTCTTGTGATCGTAAGAAAATGGTGCCAGGCTTTATGCTCCATCCTTCTCATCCTCCTGATATCTCATTTGCAACGCTTCCGTGTCCTCACAGTTACGTGCGATTTTTCCGTTTCTGTTTTACCGTACTGCCTTCTCAAGCAGGGATTTGAGCTCTTCCACCGTCACCGGATAATGCTTATTGCAGAAATGACAGTTCATCTCGATGGTGTTTCCTTCATCGATCATTTCCTTCAGTTCTTTCTTTCCGATGCTGATCAGCGCCTTCTCGATCCGTTCTTTGGAGCAATTGCAGGCAAACTGAGTCGGGATCTTATCCAGGATCTCCAGACCGAAATCCCCAAGGATATGCGTAAGGATCATCTCCGGTGTATTGCCGGCATCCAAAAGTGAGGTGATGGAAGTAATCTCCTTTAACCGGTTCTCCAGGGTAGAGATCACCTCTTCCGAAGCCCCCGGAAGAAGCTGCAAGATAAAACCGCCTGCCTGGCGCACGGTATTGTCCTTATTCATCAGCACACCCAGGGCGACACTGGACGGAGTCTGTTCTGAGGTGGCAAAATAATAGGTTAAGTCTTCTGCAATCTCACTGGTCACCAGGATCGTCTGGCCTACATACGGCTCCTTTAAACCGATATCCTTGATCACACTCAGCACGCCGATTCCCAGAGCACCGCCAACATCCAGCTTTCCCTTCTCATTCGGAGGAAGCATCACCTCCGGATTGAATACATATCCTTTGACATTTCCCTTAGAATCTGCTGTGACCGTCAAACCGCCGATCGGACCGTCTCCCTCGATCTTGATGGTAAGGATATCCTCTGCTCCCTTCATCATCACACCCATCATGGCAGCTCCCGTTAACAAACGGCCAAGCGCTGCTGTCGCTACCGGACTGGTGTTGTGAGCCTGACGCGCAAACTCAGTCAATTCCCTTGTTGTTGCAGCAAAAGCGCGGATCTGTCCGTCCGCTGCAGTTGCCCTGATGATATAGTCTGACATACTGTCCTCCTTTTATTTGCCGTGTTCCCGTACCACAAAGTACACGCGATCGCTGTTTTTTCTCACCGGTTCTCTGGTAAAGGCATCATATACAGCGACAAGCTCCATTCCAGCTTCCCGGATTGCTTCGCATACCTCGCGAATTTCAAAGGCCTTCTGGTAATGCGTTTCCTCATATTTGGAATAACGCCCGTCCTCTTCCCGAATAAAAAGGGTCAGGTCATATTCATTGACCATCTCTTCTTCATCAAAGTAGTTTTCCCAGATGAAGCTGCTCTCTTCCCGGTTTTCCGCGATGGTCTGCTCTCCAAGCTGTTCCCGATACTTGTAGACCGTATTCATATCAAAAAGAAAGATCCCGCCCGGATCCAGATAATTGTTGGCCAGCTTTAACACCTGCACCAGATCTTCATGACCCTCCAGATAATTCATGGAATCGCAGATGCTGACTATGGCACGTACTGTGCCATAGAGTTCAAACTCCCGCATATCCTGCTCCAAATACAAAATATGCTTCGGATCCTCCATCTCATGCTCCAATGCAATCTCCAGCATTTCCCCGGAGAGATCTACCCCGATCATGTCATAGCCCTCAGAAGCCAAAAGCCTGGTAAGCTTGCCCGTACCGCAGCCAAGATCCAGAACCAGTCCATCTGATATCCCGTATTCCCGCAAAAGACCGGTCACATAAATGCACCAGTCCTCATATGGGATATTGTCCATAAACAGATCATATACGGAAGCAAACCCTGTATATGCCTCCATCCCTTCATCCTCCTTATGCGCACTGCAAGTAGAAAAACAGGAGCGTCCGACAGACACTCCTGCTTACCGTTTTCTTCCCTATGCGTTCTTTCCGCAGCATTTTTTATATTTTTTGCCGCTTCCGCACGGACATGGATCGTTCGGGAAAATTTTCTTTTCCTTACGAACTGTTCCGGAAGCCTTCTGCTGCTTATAGAGCTCTTTTCTCTTCTCCTCGCTTAAGATAGAATCCCACTGCGGAAGTGTATACAGCCACTCAGCCTTTGCATCTACCATGTTATAGTAGAGTTTTTCCGGATCGATCTCGATCTTCACAGCGGTATTCTCATCCATGGTCTCGATCGGGTTCTCATAGCCCTTTAAGCTCTCATTAATTCCATCCAGAAAGCCGGTCATGATCAGAATATCGGTCTGATATTTGTCTGCCAGTTCCTTTACAGTGCCGGTCACTGCTTCAGCCGGATTGGATAAGATCTGCTCGTAGATCCCCTTCTCAATGCTGAAATAACCAGTCCAGAGCTGCTCTCTCTGTTTATCATCCAGGCCGTTGCCATAGGCAAGGTTTCTCCAGTTTTCTAATAAGGTTGCCATATTGTGTATCCTTCCTTTTTTTATAATCCTGTGAGCATGTCAAGTCTTTCACATGCATATTCTGGATTAGTATATAACATTTTTCATCATTTTGCAAATCATTTATGGCAAAAATCAGTCTTTTCGATATAAATATCGCGGAATTCCGTGTTCCATGGGGCGTTTGGGTTCCCCATAGATCAAAGGAAGTGCATAATCCAAAAATTCCTGTCCCACATCACTGCCGTTTCGGGTGATCCACTCGGTGGGAACCTTCTTTTCCCGGTTGCATACCTGGTTTACATCCACCAGTCGGCATTCCATATGATAAGGCTCTGCCTGCGTGCGTTCAAACGCTACCATTTTCCCGGTTTCTCCGGATACAGCTGCCCGTACGCCTTCTCTTCCGGCCAAGGCTGCTTCCTCAATATCCGTTTCTGACGCCAGGATTCCGCTGCAGCGCTGGTTTACGTTAAGCTCCACAGAACGCACCTTGACGCCGAAACGGTGACGGATAAAGTTTTCTAACACCTTGCCACATCCGGTAAGCATCTTATGGCCGAAGTTATCGATCATGGCTTCATCTCCGTATTCGCAGATGAAGGTTCCGGAAGCATCGGAAATGCCTTCTGAGACACATACAACCACACTGTTTTGCTTTTCCAGTGCCGCCTTCAGATCCTTTGCGAACTGTTCTAACTCAAAGTTCGATTCCGGAAGATAGATCAGCACCGGATTATCTCCCTCAAATTTACGCGCCAGTGCACTGGCTGCCGTCAGCCATCCGGCATGGCGCCCCATGAGTTCCACAATGGTAACCGCTTTTTGCTGATACACTGAAGCATCCAGTGCGATTTCACGAACGGAGGAGGCCACGTACTTTGCCGCACTGCCGTAACCCGGAGTATGATCGGTCAGGATCAGGTCATTGTCGATGGTCTTTGGGATACCGATGAAACGGATATCGCTTCCGTGATGTGCTGCATAACGGGAAAGTTTGCTGACCGTATCCATGGAGTCATTTCCGCCAATATACAGAAAATAGCCGATTTCCATTCTCTGAAGCTTTTCAAACATCGTCTCATAGAAGGCATCCGTCAGATCCTCCGGAAGCTTATAACGGCAGGAGCCAAGATAGGCTGCAGGAGTCAGCTTTAAAAGCTCAAGCTCCTCTTTGGAAAGGCTTTCGCCAAGATCCATCGTATGATCCTTTAACATGCCTTCGATTCCGTTGATCATGCCATATACATGACCAATCTCCAAAGCCGCAAGGGCTTCCTTCACAACGCCGTACAGGCTTGCATTGATCACAGCGGTAGGTCCGCCAGACTGTCCCACTAATAGATTTTTCATATCTGCCCTCATTTCTGTCTAAAACTATAACTGGTTTCTGGTTTTTATTGCCTTTTTATATAAGTCTGATCAATCTCGTCAATGTGATCCAGGGTTCCATATTTTTCGATATCTCCGGACAATGTTTTCTTTCTGAGCCGCCACTTTGTAAATTCCGTCACCAGACGATAGATGACAGCAAAGGTCGGCACACCGATGATCATGCCAACAAAGCCAAGCAGTCCGCCAAAGAGCAAAATGGAAAATAATACCCAGAAGCTGGAAAGTCCGGTGGAATCTCCCAAAATCTTCGGTCCCAAAATATTGCCGTCAAACTGCTGCAAAAGCAGGATGAAGATCACAAAATACAGACATTTCATAGGATCCGCAAGAAGGATCAAGACCGCACTCGGAATTGCTCCGATAAACGGGCCGAAAAACGGGATCACATTGGTCACGCCCACGATCACACTGACTAAGAGCACATACGGCATATTGGCAAAACTAAGAAGTACAAAGCAGATCACACCAATGATCAGCGAGTCTACCAGTTTTCCGATGATGAAACCGCCGAAAACCTGATGAACATACCGGCATTCCTCAATCACCTTGTTTGCGATTTTCACAGAAAAAATACCATAGATGATCATCTTTGCCTGAGCTAACAGCTTTTCCTTCATATTCAGAAGATAGACCATGACGATCAGTCCGATCAGCACATCAAACAGTGCCCTGACAAACAAGACAACTCCGCTCGATACGCTCCCGATGATCCGGTAAATATTCGGCACGACGACATTTGTCATCCAGTTTTGAAGGTAATCTGCTGCCGCTCCGTAATGTGTAAGAACCTGCTGTTCTAACTGCGGGTTATCCGCAAGAACCTTTTCTAACCAAAGCTCCAGATTATTAATGCTGTTTGGCAGGGTTTCCATCACACCGCGGATGCTGCTTATCAACTGCGGGATCAGCATGGAAATCAGGCCGACTACCACTGCGATCAGGAAAAACAGGCTGGCGATCGTCCCAAGAAAGGATCCCAGTTTTTTCCGGTTTTCCTCCTTCACGATCACTTTTTCTGTCATCTTTATGACAGCCGCCCGTACTCCGTTGTAGATCGGATTCAGCAAATAGGCGAATACGGCACCGTAGATCACGGGTGCAAGGATGTTTGCAATCTTTGCTCCAAGTGCTGACACCAGCGACCACCGTATCACCAAAAATACTGCTGCTACAAGAAGAAGCAGCACAGCCAGGGCAGTCACACCCCAGTATATGTAGGTGCGGTACTTATTATTCTTCATATTCATTTTTCCTTCTCTTTTTATGCATATACGTTCATCATCTTATCATATCGCTGTAGAAAGATAAAGTTAACAAAATATTAAAATGGAATAATTAAAGAAAAGCAGCGGTGGCTCCGCTGCTCTGTTTTTTTAGAAATCCCGAATGTGCCGTTCTTACTTATTGACGCCTAGCGAAGCTAGGTGGGCGACCGCACGCTGGTTTCTGCCTTCCACTCAACGGAGGCTTGACATCTGCCCGCAGATATAGGAATCCCGTAGTCAGTAATGTAGGTTCAAAATGGGTAAGGTTGTCGAACACTTCAGGAATCACTTGCTGTCTTCTTTGTTCTGAGTTGATTATACATCATGTAGGACTCTTTTTCAAGTTCCTTTTTTCTTGCATTATGACTCCAAACATGTTAGGGTAAAGAAAACTTTTTTGTTCGATTGGAGATATATCATGTCTGATGATTCTTTCTCATATTTTCAAAACCAGATTCACCACTGCGAACTCTGCCCTCGTAAGTGCGGAATCGACCGCACCTTAAACGAAGGGTTTTGCCGTGCACCGGCAGGTGTTATAGCTGCCCGTGCTGCCCTGCATTTCTGGGAGGAGCCCTGTATCAGCGGAAGCCGTGGGAGCGGTACTGTTTTTTTCAGCGGATGTACCCTGCGCTGCTGCTTCTGTCAAAATTACAAGATCAGCCGTGATCTGTATGGAAAAATGCTCGATACAAGGCAGCTGGCCGATGCTTTTTTACGTCTTCAGGATCAGGGTGCCAACAATCTGAGCCTGGTGACTGCCACCCATTTTCTGCCCTGGATCATTCCGGCTCTGGATCTTATCAAAGATCGCCTTCATATTCCCGTCGTCTATAACTGCGGAGGCTATGAGCGAATCGAAACGATTCAGGCATTAAAGGATTACGTGGATATCTGGCTGCCGGATCTGAAATATGAAAGCTCCGAGCTTTCCTCCCGGTATTCCAAGGCACCATACTATTTCGCCGTTTCCTCGAAGGCCATAGCCCAGATGATCCGCCAGACCGGTGCCCCACATTTTCGAAGCATTCCTGGGGAAGCCGAACCGATCATGGACCGCGGTGTCATCATCCGACACCTGGTGCTTCCGGGCCAGAAGGAGGATTCCATCCGGCTCATGCACTGGATCGCAGAAAACCTTCCGAAAGGCAGCTTCTATATCAGCCTTATGAGTCAGTATACTCCTTACGAAAAGCTGCCGGAATACCCGGAGCTGAATCGCCGCATCACCAGCTATGAATACCAGAAGGTGGTAGACACCGCGCTGGAGCTGGGACTCACCCGGGGCTTCATGCAAAAAAGGAGCAGTGCCCGGGAAGAATATACTCCTGCCTTCGATCTGGAGGGTTTGAAGGAAGAATAGCAGCCCCTGCTATTCTTCGACATCGACTCCGCGGGGACCCACATGGGTGGAGAATACGATCTGGGTGCTGGTCTTTCCGAATTTCTGCAGCTGTCCGATAAAGATATCCAGCTCCATGGTGCTCTGAAATGCCACCTTAAGCAGCATGGAATACTCTCCTGTCACGCAGTTGCACTCTAAGACATTCGGAATGCTTTCCGCATAAGCATAAAATTTAGGCTTATCCTCCGGCACTACGTTCAGATTGATAAAGGCAATGATATGATACCCCAGCTTGATCGGATCGATCAGGGCATGATATCCCGCGATCACACCATCCTTTTCCAGCTTCTCGATACGGGCAGATACTGCCGGAGAAGAAAGAAAGGTGTTCTCCGCTATGGTCTTTAATGAAACCCGCGCATTGTCCTGCAGGAGCTTTAAGATCTTTCTGTCAATGTCATCCATAATGGTTTATCTCCTCTCTTAGCCACAGATTTTCAGCGAAAAAAAGACGCTCGAACCCTTTGTTCGAACGTCTTTGCTCTTAATACTTAATCTTGTAACGTATCATACCCTTTTATCGTTAGCTTGTCAATCCCAATTTTTAAGAAAAAAAACCAGAAAAAATCTCGGATCAAAACAGAAACATCAGGACACAGCCTGCCAAAAACACCCAGAAGCTCGGTGTTTTTAAAATCGTGACTGCGATCGGTTCTTCCCGGTACACCCAGCCCGAAAACCAGGGAAGCTTACGGTAACAGGAAGCCAGTATGATCACCGCAATCACCATGCTGACATAGGCAAAAATATCCAGGCAGCCGGAGCCGATCATGGCAAGAAGACTTCCTTGCTTGATCCCATCCGACAAAATCACCGGCAGCACCCCGCCCATCAGATTGATCAGCATATGCAATAGAATGTTGTAGCGGATTCTTCCCGTACTGCTGTACAGCCAGGCAAATACCATTCCTAAGATCACAGCATAAAAAAACTGATAAAAATTTCCATGGAACAGGCCAAAGAACAGGCCGGATAAGATTACGGCTGTTTTCTGACCATAGGGCACCATTCGATCGATGAAATATTTTCGAAACATCAGCTCCTCCATGACCGGAGCAATCAACACAGCAGTCAGAAAAATCATGTCAAGATCCGTCGAACCGACCATAGCATCAACCGGATTGCTGTAATCGGTTCCGCTTAGGATCGTCGCCGCTTCCATGAAGAAGTTGCCGATCAGGCTGCCGAGGTAGGTAAGACCGTAGCAGAACACCAAAAGCCCCAAAAACTCTCCAAAACGGATCTTCTTTTTTTCTCTCATCTCACAGGACGGAATCTTTCCCATCAACCAGGCAAACACCGGAAAAGCGATCCCGTACAAGCCAACTTCTGACGCCAGAAGAGCCGCACGCGTAAGCGCACGGCCCTCTCCGAAGATCAGAGTGAGCACCTGCAGCAGTATGGCAAAAAACAGCTGTGCTGCTGTAGAAACTGCCAGGAATGCGGTATATGCCCAGCATATCCTGGATATCTGTCTTCTGGTCTCCATAAGATTATACATCCATTTTATCTACTTTGGCTGCTCTGGCTTCGACTTCCTTTTTCTGGATGTCGCCCGGTGCCTGCTCATAACGGCTGAACTCGTACTCGTACAAGCCGATGCCGCCGGTCATGGAGCGCAGGTCTGTATTGTAGCCAAACAGCTCAGACATCGGAATATCCGCCTCGATCACCTGTTTGCCGTGATGATCGGAGTTCATGCCAAGGACACGTCCTCTTCTGCGGTTTAAGTCGCCCATAACATCACCGGTAAATTTATCCGGCACGGTTACCTTTAAGGAGGCGATCGGCTCTAAGAGAACCGGATTTGCTTCCATAAAGCCCTTCTTAAATGCCATCATAGCTGCCGTCTTAAATGCCATCTCGGAAGAATCCACCGGATGATAAGAACCATCGATCAAGGTTGCCTTGACGCCGACAACCGGATATGCTGCCAGAGGACCCTTCACGCAGCTTTCTGCCACGCCCTTTTCCACTGCCGGGAAGTAGTTCTTCGGTACTGCACCGCCAAATACCTTTTCTTCAAAGACATACGGTTTTTCCAGATCGCCGGACGGTTCAAAGATCATCTTGACGTCGCCGTACTGGCCGTGACCGCCGGACTGCTTTTTGTATTTGCCCTGCACTTCCACTTTCTTTCTTAAGGTTTCGCGGAAGGCAAATTTCGGCTTGCTCAGCTCGATCTCAACTTTATAGCGGCCAAGAAGTTTGCTGACAACTACCTCTAACTGCTGATCGCCGATGCCGTATAAAAGAAGCTGACGGTTTTCCTTATCGTTGACAGACTTTAAGGTCAGATCCTCTTCCATGAGTTTTGCCAGTGCGCTGGAAACCTTGTCCTCATCGCCCTTGGTCACGGTCTTATAACGCATATAGGTATATGGTGTGGAGGTCTGCGGCTTGTGATATACGATCGGTGCAGAACGCAGGGCAATGGTATCGCCGGTCTGAGTCACACCGAGCTTGGAAACAGCACCGATATCTCCGGCACGCAGCTCAGAAACCTCGATTGCATCCTTGCCGCGCAGCAGATACAGCTTTCCGACCTTTTCCTCGGTATCTTTATTGACATTGTAAATCGTGCTGTCCGGTTTCAGGATTCCGGTACATACCTTCATCAGGGAGTACTTGCCGATAAACGGATCTACGATGGTCTTGAATACTCTTGCCGATAAGGACACCTGGTCATTGTATTTTGCGGTAAAGCGCTCACCGGTGGAGACATCGACACCGATACATTCGAATTTATCCGGGGTCGGAAGGTAACGGTCAATCACCTGCAAAAGGGTCTTAAAGCCCTGGCAGTTTACACCGGAACCCATCAGTACCGGAACGATGGAGCCATCTATTACATGTTCCCTTAAAGCGCCCTGAATCTCCTCGAGGGTAAACTCCTCACCGGAGAAATAACGCTCCATATACTCCTCACTCGTCTCGGCCACGGCCTCTAAGAGAGCGTCCCTTGCGATACCAAGGTTTTTCCTGGAGTAATCAGGAATCTCACATTCTTCGTAATCGCTCAGATTGGTAAATCTTCTGCCGGCCATCTTTACCACATTGACGTAACCGACAAATTTTTCATTTTCACGGATCGGAAGCTGGAACGGAGCAATGCTTCTTCCGAAGCGTCTCTCTAATTTCAGCACAAGCTCACGGAAGCTTGCATGGTCATCGTCCATATTGGTAACGAAGATCACGCGCGGCAGCTTCAGTTTGTCACACAGCTCCCATGCTTTTTCTGTGCCGACTTCAATGCCGGCCTTGCAGTTTACAACGATGATGGCAGCGTCCGCAACGCTGACTGCCTCTTCTACCTCGCCTACAAAATCAAAGTAACCCGGGGTATCCAGGATATTGATCTTCATCATGCCTTCATCGCCCTGATATTCTAACGGGATCAGGGAAGTGGAGATGGAAAACTGACGTTTGATTTCTTCTTTGTCGTAATCGCTGATGGTGTTTCCGTCAACGACCTTGCCCATGCGCTTGGTGACGCCGGTTACCAGGGCAAGTGCTTCTGCAACCGTCGTCTTTCCGGCCCCGCCGTGGCCAAGCAAAACGACGTTTCGGATCTGATCTGTACCATAAACGTTCATATAATTCCCTCCTATACCTTCTTTTTAGTCTATGAGGATATTCTACTAAAAAAGTCCGAAAATTTCAAGCTGAATATACGATTTGCACAAATTATTTTTCTCTTTTTTCACACTGTTTCAGTTTAAAGCGGCAAAGCATTGACAACATTTTCAGATTGGCATACAATGTAACTGTTCGGAGCCGCTTACCTTTCGGAAGCTCCGGATCATTACCATAAAGAGTTACAGGAGAATTGAAACGATGAAAGACACAACCTTTGGTTTTATCGGCCTTGGACTGATCGGCGGCTCCATTGCCAGAGGAATCAAACGCACATACCCAAATGCCCGGATCATGGCCTATATGCGCACACGCGCAAAGCTTGATCAGGCGAAAGCCGACGGCATCGTTGATGTTATATTAGACGGAATCGGCGAACCCTTGCAGGAATGCGACGTCATCTTTTTATGCACCCCCGTCGAATACAATGCCGAGTACCTTTCTAAGATCCGCCCCTTTGTAAAACCGGGTGCACTGATCACCGATGTCGGTTCCACCAAGGAAGACATCCACCGGGCAGTCACCGCCCTTGATATGGAAGATATCTTTGTAGGCGGTCACCCTATGGCCGGCTCCGAAAAGACCGGCTATGAAAACTCCACCGATCATCTTTTGGAAAATGCCTACTATATCATTACTCCGACCAAAAAAAGCAAAAAAGAGGATACCGACCGGATCGTCGAGGTAGCAAAGACCATCGGTTCCATCCCGATCGTTCTGGATTATCACGAGCACGATCGGATCGTAGCGGCCATCAGTCATCTTCCGCATCTGATCGCATCAAGCCTGGTTAATCTGGTGAAGGATTCCGACAATCCGGAGGGGCTTATGAAACGGCTGGCGGCCGGCGGCTTTAAGGATATCACGCGCATCGCCTCCTCCTCTCCCGAGATGTGGGAACAGATCTGCATGACCAACACCGACAACATCATCGAAATGATGGAACACTATATCGCTTCCTTAAACCAGATTCTGGATTCGCTTAAAGAACGCCGCGGAGCCGAGATCCATGAACTTTTCGATACTTCTCGGATTTACCGCAATTCCATCTCCGAAAACCGAAAAGGCTCTCTTGCTCCGGAGTATTCTTTTACCGTGGATATCGTGGACGAACCGGGTGCTATTTCCACACTGTCCTGTATCTTAAGTGCGCGCGGCATCAGCATCGGAAATATCGGCATCAATCATAACCGCGAGCAGGGCGAAGGTGCCTTAAAGATTGTCTTTTATGATGAGACCTCCATGCAGCAGGCATGGGCTCAGCTGAAAAAATATAACTACGAACTGATCCCGAAACGCTGACCGGTAAGCTATGGCTTTCGTATGATCAGAGAAATGGAGCTTGCATTTATGAAATTTAATCAGATTCACGGACTGCACGGAGAAGTCACCGTACCGGGAGATAAATCCATCTCCCACCGCAGCGTCATGTTTGGTTCTCTAGCCAAGGGAACTACAAGGATCACGGGGTTTTTACAGGGAGTTGACTGCCTCTCCACCATCTCCTGTTTTCAGAAGATGGGCGTTTCCATCGAAAACCTCGGAGGCACTGTCCTGGTACACGGAAACGGACTTCACGGCCTAAAGGCACCGGATCAGGTTTTGGACTGCGGAAACAGCGGCACCACGACCCGCCTGATCTCAGGTATCCTTTCTGCGCAGGATTTTTCTGTCACCCTGACCGGTGACGCCTCAATCCAGAAGCGCCCCATGAAGCGGATCATGGAGCCCTTACGTCAAATGGGGGCAGATATTACCAGCATAAACGGTAATGGATGCGCACCGCTTGCCATCCACGGCAAAAGCCTTCACGGTATCCACTATCCGTCTCCGGTTGCCTCTGCCCAGGTAAAATCTTCCATCCTCTTAGCAGGGCTATATGCCGAGGGTGAGACAAGCGTCACCGAACCTTCTCTTTCCCGCAACCATACAGAGCTGATGTTAAAGGAATTCGGCGCTGATGTCCGTACGGAAGGCACCACTGCCATCATCCGTCCGGCAAACGAATTGTTTTCTCAGGAAATTTCCGTGCCGGGTGATATTTCTTCTGCCGCCTTCTTTCTTGCCGCAGGACTCATGATCCCGAATTCCGAAATCCTGATCCGAAACGTAGGCATCAACCCGACCCGTGACGGCATGATCCGCGTTTGTCAGGCCATGGGAGGCGATCTGACCCTCTCACCGGTGCAAAAAAGCGGTGAGCCGGTAGCAGATATCCTGGTTCGCTCAGGCAGCCTGCATGGAATTGACATCCACGGTGACATTATCCCGACCCTGATCGATGAACTCCCCATGATCGCAGCCATGGCCTGCTTTGCCGAGGGTGACACCATCATCCGGGACGCTGCCGAATTAAAGGTCAAGGAATCCAACCGCATTGCCGTCATGACCGAAAATTTACAGCGCATGGGAGCCGATGTCGAGGAGACCGAGGACGGCATGATCATCCACGGAGGAAAACCACTCCACGGCGCCGTCATCGACAGCCACTTAGACCATCGCATTGCCATGACTTTTGCCATCACCGCAGGCCTGGCAGATGGCGAAACCGAAATTCTCGGTGCAGAATGCGTCAATATTTCCTACCCGGGCTTCTATCAGGATCTGAAAAAACTGCAGGGCTCTGAAATATAATTTAAGATTCTCTTACATCCCACGCAATCCACTTGGCAACATTCTTGGAATGTTCTATAATGGACGGCGTGGGTTTTTTTAATCCCTTCAAATCTAACCTAGGAGAATCTGACTCATGAAAAAGAAAGTATCACGCATGAAAGCCCTGCTTCTCGGGTGCATCTGCGCAGTTACGACAGCACTGTCCGCCGTTCCTGCCAGTGCAGCTACCGTTGTTGCAGGCGGTTCCTCAGCGACAAACGATCCGGCTCTGACCACAGCGCCCGGAACCTATACGGAACAGCAATCCGGCGGAGTTTCCGTAAACAAGCCTTCCGCACCGCCAACTGTCTGGGTGGTAGGTGATTCCACCGCCGCCTCCTTCAATGACACCTCTTATTACTCTCCCCGTTATGGCTGGGGAACCCAACTGGGTCTTTACTTACAGGGTGTCAACATCCGAAACCTTGCCATCTCCGGAACCAGCTCCAAGTCCTATGCCGACACCGACCAGTATCAGACCCTGCTTCAAAGCGTGCAGGCCGGTGACTATGTGCTGATTGGCTTCGGTCACAACGATGAGCGCACCGAGCAGGGACGCTACTCTAATCCGACTGGATCGGTTTCTACAAGCGGTTCCTTCCAGTATAACCTCTATGAGAAATACATCAAACCGATCAAAAGCAAACAGGCAAACCCGATCCTGGTTACTCCGATCGTCCGCCGCAACACAGCAAACAACTACACCGGCGAAGACGGACACATCACCACCTCCAAAAAAAATGAGGAAGGCACCTTCCAGGGAGGCGATTACGCCAAGGCGATCCGCCAGCTGGGTGTCGGAAAAAGTGTTCCGGTCCTGGATCTGACAGCCCGCACCAAGGATGTATACGAGAGACTGGGAGCGGATGGAGTCAAAAACCGACATGCACAGACCTCCAACCGCGATGTCAGCATCGACAATACCCACACCAATCTCTATGGAGCTCAGTGCAACGCCTGGTTCATTGCAGACGAACTGTTAAAGTCAAACTCCGGCCTGAAAAACTATGTAATCTCGAATCCTCAGGTTCCACAGTATGACGGCAGTTCCGTCAACGCAAACTATCATGCCCAGAGCTTTACTGCTCCGGCCGGCGTAAGCAGCATCTTCTCTGCAGCCGGTGATTGGAAGCCTACGGTATTCGGAAATATCGATGGTTATGAATACTTAAACACCATGTACTTCTGCCTGCAGGGAAATAGTGACAACTCCTTCCACATGGCAGTCGGCACAAGCTCCGGAGCCACAAGAACGCAGCAGGTTGGCGGCATTGATCAGGGAAGTGACGGCATCGCGATGTTCTACCGTGAAGTTCCGGCTTCCGCAAACTTTATCTTATCCGCCGATGTGACCATCAACGCTTACAACGCTTCCGTATTAAATTCCTTTGGCCTGATGGTTCGAGATGATGTCTATCTGGATACCATCATCAACGATACCCTCGGTGATTACGTAGCAGCCGGACAGCTTCAGCTTTCTACCGCTTCCCCGTGGAACTGCTTTGCAAGAAAGAACGGCCAGCTGATCTCCGGCGGTACTGCTTCCCATGTTTACAAACCGGGCGAAACCGTCCATGTTGAGATCCGCAAAGGACCGGACGGATATACCTGTGTATTCGGTGATAACGCAGCAGTGTCTGCAGGCTTCGATTTCCCGCTTACGGCTGTGGACTCCGATCACGTATATGTCGGCATGTTCGTGGCACGAAGCGCAGATGTGACCTTCAAAAACGTAAACCTGACTTATCAATAGAAAAAAAGAGATGCCGTCTTTCGGCGGCATCTCTTTATAAAAGGATATGCCAGGTGCTTCATTCTTTCAGAATTCACTCTTTCCTGATCGTTCCCCCATTTTCAAAAAAACAGGTTCTTGCAATCAGTGCGGCTCCTCCTATATAGGATATCTTTTTACTGAGTTCAGATCTGTGGATATATTCATCTGTGTAATGTTTATCATATTTTCCGCAAAACCGCATAAACATGGCATAGATCTGATCGTTCTCAAGCATCGTTCCAAATAAAACTGTATGATCCGGAGCAAGAATCGTCATAACATTCACCGCTACCCTGGCAATTCTTTCTATTGCTCCGGCCATAATATCTGCGACTGTCGGATCCATATGGGTCAGATAATGGTCCTTTTCATCTGATTCTGCCCATTCCATGATCAGTTCTCGCGTAATTTTCTGACTATTGCCTTCTGTCAGTTCATAAAGCACCGGGGTCTTCTCTGCCGAATATTCCTGTCGGATTCTTTTCGCCAGCGCATCTGCAGATACCTTCGTTTCAAGACATCCTCTTCGTCCGCAACGGCACTCTATCCCATCCGGTTCTATAATATAATGCCCGATTTCCGCTGCATTATGGTGGAATCCCTCATACAATTCATTCCCAATTACAATAGCAGAGCCAACTCCGGGTCCCCATTTGATAAACAGCATATTATTCCCGGATTTTCCGGCTCCGTAAAGCATTTCTCCTTCGGCAAAAGCTTTTACGTTGTTTTCCACGATCACCGGACACTGGATATAGTTTTCCAGAATTTTCCTGACTTCCACTTCCTGTTTCCAGATACCATAAGCATGGATACTGATTCCCTGACGACGATTTACAATTCCCGGAATACATACCCCGACTCCAAGGATATCCTGAAGCCGGATTTCCTGCTCCCATAAAAGAATTTTTATTTCCTTTGTAACGTTCTCCAGAAATGCTTCCGGAACTACTCCTGTGTCTGTCTTGATCTTTAGTCCGGCAATCCGGGTTCCCTTAATATTTGTTACTGTAATCCAGGTATAAATACTTTCAATGCTTACCGATATCACATACTTGCAGTCATAATTAATATCCACCAGTACTTTTCTGCGACCGGCCCTTTTTTCTTCCTGCAATTCGCCCTTTTCTACAATGATATTTTCCTCGATCATTGCGTTGCAAAGCATTGTTACCGCTGCCGGTGTAAGACCCATACAAGCTGCGATATCCTTTCTGGACATCGCTCCGTTCTTCTGAAGCATTTTTAAGATTTCAGACTTGTTATTATTTTTTACATTTTCCAGCGTTATACCTGGCTTGCCCATGTTTCTTCACCTTCCTTGTAAAGGATCCTTCCTATCAGCAGCAACATGCAAAAATCTGTAATATGTTATCTGCTCTGATAAATCAGTATAGCATTATATGAATCTTTAAGTCAATGTCTGCCCGGTCCGTATTCGCATACCTCCACTTCCAGCATATGCGCCAGAATCTTTAATTCTTCTTTTACATCCCCATAAATCACGACAAAATGCGGTTCCCATCCATCCGTCACACTGCGGTTTACAATATCATAGCAGGCTCCATCTGTCTGAACTACAATCGACGTTCCAAGGAACTGCTTTGGCTTATCCAGTGCTTTCCCTGTTGTCAGGAAAAAGCGAAATGCTCCATCGGCTTTTCTTCCAACCCGAAAAACCGTCACCTGATCAGCCGCCTTACAGCCGAAATCCATAACCGGTCCGATCTTTCGGTTCGGATGCACTCCGATCACAGCCCCGGTATCCTCTCTGGCAATCGAGCAGGCAGCTGTACCGCAGTGCCAGAATGTGATCGTATTTTCCCCTTCATCCAGGGAAACCGGATCGCCAAAGAAAACAGCAGAGCCTGTAAGCTTCATGCCCATATACATGGAGAGTGCTCCATAAGTATCTGCTTCGCAGCTTGCTGCAATACCAAGATCATTCAGCATTGCCAGGACCCCGCAGACCGGTGTTCCAAATGCTGTGAAGAAATCCGGCCAGCATCTGGAAGATAATGCACCGATTCCATTTTTCTCAACATACTCTTTATACGCTTTGCAAAGTCTTGCAAAATCTTTTCGGTTTTTATCCGGAGTCTCTTCCATACCAACCGTACAGGCTGTCATTGTTGTAAGATAAGATTCACACTCTTCCTCTGAATATCCCTTTGCCATGTCGATCAATTCGCGAGCTTCCACAGACTCAAGAGATGCACCGAAAACATTCAGCATGTCCAGATCCATCGCGCGTCCAAATCCAAAGCCTTCCGGTGTATGTCCGACCGATGCGATCTTTAATGATTTCAATTCTTCTTTCAGCCATGCAGCCCGAATACATGCATCAATCTTGGCTTTTGTCCTTTCTTCCTCCGGACTTCCAAAAATATACTCAAAATTTCCATTTCTGAAGGCTGCAAGCGCATTCCCTGCAGAATACGCTCCTGTAAGAGAATTCAGTCTCAGCCTTCCCCCATCGATCACCGGTTCCCTAAGTGTCCATAAAAGAACCGGACACTCAAACCGCCTTAATACTTCACTTGCATATGCCGCGTTCGCAAAGGTAATATTCTGGATCACGATCAAGGAAGGGTTGATCGTGTCGAGGAAGGCGTTCAGATCAGGAATCGATAAGAGCATTTTCTCCGGAACTTTCACAGCATCGGTTAAGCCTTTTAACAGATCAATGGATTTTTCAAATTCTTTCTGTGCACTTTCCAAATGGAAGGTTGGTACTCCCACCGGAATATATGCTACCTGAAATTCTGACATAATATTCCCCCTTTTATCACTCCGTTACAGAGTCAGATAATTCTGTAAAAATTACTCCCAGCGCATAGGCTCCGGCATCCGGATATCCGATGCTTCTTTCTCCTACGGTTCCGGCTCTTCCCATTCTCGCTGCAATCTCTTCTGTTTTTCTCGCACCTTCTACTGCCGCCTTCGCAGCTTCTTCAAAGGTCTTTTTGAAGGAGCTTTTCTTCTTTGCACATGCAGTCCATGTATCTGCGCACGGTACAAGTGCATCGATCAAGGTCTTGTCTCCGACAACAGCTCCTCTGCCAAAGGAACGTTCTCCTGTTGACTGGATTCCTTTCACCGCCGCCTGAAGCATCTCGGCAAATTCTGAAAGATTCAGTTCTTTCTTTCCTGCCGTTTTCTTTCCTGCTGCACGGAATGCGGAGCCCCAGATCGGGCCGGATGCTCCTCCACAGTACTCCATAATCACGATGGAGCATGCATTCAGAAACGTTCCGATATCTTTTGTTTCGTTTTTTATGATTTCATCCCATTCTCTTTTCAGCTGTCGAAATCCTTTTGCAACGCTCATTCCAAAGTCTCCGTCACCCGCATGAGAATCCAGTTCGCAGAAGGGAACTTCTTTTTCGATAATACATGTACTCATCTTATCTACCAGATATTTCATATTATCCAGTGAAATCTTTTCTTGCGAGATTTCAGCCCATGCTTTATCTGTTCTCATTTCATAACTTACTTTTTTACTTTCTTCGCTCTGCGCTGCAAGATTTACATATGGAATTTCTGTCTGACACGGTGAAATCTTAAATGCCGGTGCCTCACTGTCCTGATCCAGATATATCTTTAACTCATTATCCATTTTCATCAGTGAAACGGATGCCCCCTGCATATCAATGCTTGTCATGTAATTTCCGGCAAAGGTCCTGTGTATCTTAATCCCCTTTTCATCCAGCACGCGACATACTGCATTATTCAGCAGATATAATTCCTGAAGAGGTGTGCTTCCGAATCCATTGACAAGCACGGTAACGGAATCTCCTTTCACCACCTTCAGTTCTTCTGTCAGAGTATCTGTTATCCTCTCTGCCAGTGCATCTGCACTGATCACCGCTTCTCTCCGGATTCCCGGTTCTCCGTGGATTCCGACACCGTATTCCATCTCATTGTCTCCGATTTCGAAGGTCGGCGTCCCCTTTGCAGGAACTGTACAGGAGGTAAATGCAAATCCAAGGCTTCTCACATTCTCCACTGCATGTTCTGCGGCTTTTTTTACTTCTTTCAGGGATAAACCGGCCTCTGCTGCCGCACCGGCAATTTTATGTACAAGGACGGTTCCTGCCACACCGCGGCGTCCTACTGTATAAAGGCTGTCCTGAACCGCCACATCATCGTCTACCCTTACATAGTCGACCGTGATTCCGTCTTCTTCCGCAAGATATGCTGCATTTTTAAAATTCATCATATCACCGCTGTAATTTTTAATGATCAGAAGTGTTCCCTTGTCACTTGCGGTTTTCCTGATTGCCTGATAAACCTGAATCTGAGACGGCGATGCAAAGATATCTCCGCATACTGCAGCATCCAGCATTCCTTTTCCTACAAACCCGGCATGTGCAGGCTCGTGTCCGCTTCCTCCGCCGCTGATCAGGCTGACTTTATTTTTATTGATCTCCTTTTTGCTTATGATCTTAAATTTTTGATCAAACTTTAATTCCGGATGTGCCATGACAATTCCGTTGCACATTTCAATCACTGCCGTTTCCGGACGGTTCATAATTTTTTTCATCATAATCTCTTCCTCCGTCCGTGCTTATGCCTGATATTTTTTCTTAAAGCTTTTTCCCGCTGCATCAGCTGCAACGATCGCAGCCATAACACTTTCAACCGTTACCGGGAATGGCATTGCATAAATAGATTCCTCCGGGATACATGCTTTCTCTGCAACCGCACGAAGTTCTTCTTTAGAAATCTCTGTTACCCCGATATCTTCCAGACAAACAGGAAGTCCGAGATTCATGCAGAATTCAAGAACCTCTTCCAATTCCTTTTCCGGAGCATTTTCGAGAACAAGCTGTGCGATCGTACCAAATGCAACTTTTTCACCGTGCATATATTTATGAGTTCCTTCCAGAATCGTCAGTCCGTCATGGATCGCATGTGCCGCTGCAAGTCCGCCGCTCTCAAATCCCAGTCCGGAAAGAAGAATATTGGTTTCAATAATATTTTCGAGTGCCGGTGTCACTACATTCTGATCACTTGCCTGTTTCGCTTTTACTCCATCTTCAAGAAGGGACTGATAGCAGAGTGTTGCCAAGGCAAACGCTGCCTTTGTTCCTCTTGCTTCCGGACAGAGCCCTTCTCTGACACCACACGGAAGTCCTGCATTTACTTTTGTGAAGGATCTGACATTCGCTCTCGCTTCAAAATAGGTGGATAATGCATCTCCCATGCCGGAAACAAGGAAACGTGTCGGGGCTTTTGCAATGACAGAAGTATCGATCAGGATAACACTTGGACTCTGTTTAAAATATGCATAGTCATCAAATGCTCCATCCGGCGTATAGAGGACTGCTGAATGACTGGTCGGGGCATCGGTTGCTGCAATTGTCGGTACAATGATCAGCGCCTCTCCCTCTGCCACACATTTTGCGGTATCAATTGCTTTTCCACCACCAAGGCCAATCGTGCACTTACAGCTCTTTTCCTTTGCCAGTTCCTGCAGACGGGCCACCTCCTGTCTGGAGCACTCTCCACAGAATCCGCTTTCCACAAAGGTAACGCCAAATTTTTCAGCTGTTTTATCCAGCTTTTCTTTTACTCTTGCCGCATCATCCGGATGAGCGATCAGAAGTGCTGAATCTCCATAGGTTTTTACAAAATATCCAAGATTTAAAATCTCATCTTCCCCCTGTACATATTTAGTCGGACAAATAAATGCCTTTCTCATATCTGTAATCCTCCGAATTTGTAACTGTTCAGAGCCAAGCAAAATTTCATAAATCAGACGTGAAATGCTTGCATTTCTAAGGCTGATTTTGAAATTTTATTTGG
>CAVALB010000014.1:0-46459 GCA_963589345.1 uncultured Selenomonadales bacterium
TTTCAAACCTCTCCGACGTATTGACGATGATATCGACAGGTCGCTTTCTCTTATGTCGGATTGATCTGTATGCCCTTGTAGTTAAATCAAGCATATCCTTCTTCGAATCATCAACCACAATGTAAAAATCAAAGTCGCTGTCGGCATTCTGCTTACCTTCTGCAAAGGAGCCAAACAGATAGCTTTTGCTCGGCAGCAAATCTTTCACGAAGCTATTTTTTAATTCTTCTATTTCATTCATTGGCATATATTTGTCTCCTTTCCTTATATTGCACATCTTACATCACAGCATTGAAATGGTCAATGATCACATCGCTCCCTCATGTCTCATCACCACCAGCACGGTCTTGATTAGAATCTTGACATCGAGTCCCATGCTCCACTCGGCGATGTACCGTTTATCTAATTTTACCACATCTTCGAAGTCTGTGATATTACTTCTTCCGCTGACCTGCCACATGCCTGTGATGCCGGGCTTTGTGGCGAGTCTGGAACGGTGATGAAGATCGTATTTTTCCCACTCGTCTACGGTCGGCGGTCTGGTGCCGACGAGGCTCATGTCGCCTTTTAGGACGTTGTAGAACTGCGGAAATTCATCGAGGCTCCAGTCGCGGATGCGGTTGCCGATGCCTTTTTTGATGGTTCCGTTCGGAAGCTTTTTGCAGCCGATGATGCGCGGATCCCACTCGAGCTTGAACATCATGCCGTCCTTGACACGGTTCTCCTTCATGAGTTCTTTTTTTCGTTCCTCCGCATCGAGATACATGCTGCGGAATTTGTAGATCTTAAACTTTCTGCCGTTCTTTCCTACCCGGGTCTGGGAAAAGAAGATTGGCCCCGGGGACTGGATGTAGATCATGGGAGCCAGGATGATAAATAGGATCCCGGTGATCAGACAGCCGACCAGTCCGCCTGCGATATCCATCGCCCGCTTGAAAAAGAGCTGGCGGTCTGTTGCGTAGTTGATGCTGGTGGTGAGCACCGTATAGTTGCCGAGACGCTCGACAAACTTGCGCTCTCCGATGAGGCCGGAGGTTTTGGTGAGCTTCATGTGTACGACCACGCCCATCTCCGTCATCTGATTTAAGAGCTCCTCCGGATAAGGTGCATCGGAAGGAAGGTTGACAAAGACCTCATCCACCCATTCGCGGCAGACATAATCGGCCACGTTTTCGGCATTTGCAACTACCTTCACATCGTTTTTGGTATAGCCTGTCATGTCACGGTCGATGACGGCCACCCCGGCGATATGAAACATCTGGTAGTTGTAGGTTTTCATGTCGTTGATGAGGGTATCCAGCATGTCACTCGTGGTCACGATCACAAGGGATCGTTTCCCGCCAAACTCCATATATTTGCGGATCCTGCGTTTCCAGAGGATGCGCACTCCATAGGAAATCCCCAGATACAAAAGACCCAGGTAAAAGAAGGTCAGCCTCGAATATGCCGGGCCGTTTTTCATATAGAAGAGATAAAACGTAAAGATCAGGATGACCAGGAGCACATGCTTGATGCTCGTGGTAAACTCCTTATACAGTCCACGTTTTAACACATTTTTCAAAGATTCAAAGAAAATCAGAACACCTACATCGATCACAGTCAGGACAAGCGCCATGTTTCGATATAGCTCATGTCCGTAAGGGTTCCAAGCCCCGTTTCGTACCATGTAGGCCAATGTAAAAGCAACATGGAGACAGATCACATCCAGAATCATAAAGTCCAGATGTTTTTCCCATCCTCGTGCACTTTTCCGGTACATAATCAATACCCCCCCCGGTTTAAAAAAAACGTAATCAAAATCTAAGATCGCGCCGGATGCGCCCACTGTTCGCTTATCAGAATGCTAGCATATTCCGAATAAAAAGTAAATCGTTTTACAAAATAGCCTCAAAAAGAACAAAATTCGCATGATGCAGAATTCCGTAAAATAACACTTCAAGAAGTTTTCATCAAACGGCGGGGCAAGTCGAACGGCCGCCCCGCCCACATCTAATAACCGAATAAACGAATCGATTATTTCACAACGATCTTAATGGTGCAAGAGCCCGGAACTGTGAAGTTTACAGTCTTGGTTGCTAAATCTACAGCAACGTCAGAGAGAACTGTCCACTGACCGGTAGCGTTGTTGTACAGTAAAACTTTTACGGTAGAGCTTGCCGGCAGAGTATCTACATACAGAGATACTGCGGTCGGAGCATCAGCGCCTGCTGCGTTCTTAGCAATGATCGCACGTGTGCCGCCAACACCGGAGAAGCCGTCCAGGCCAAGACCCGGAAGAACTGCGCTTACGGATGTGCCTGCGTTGTTGAGTGCTTTGATGGTGCTTACAACTCCGTCCGGAAGACCTGCTGTCTCTGCGGTGCCGACTGCAACACTTACTGCGGTCTCACCTACCAGACCGATGGTGGTTCCGGTTGCGTCCTTGGTTGCGGAGGCTACGGTAACCTTTGCACCGCTCTCGGTAACCTTTACGGTCGGCTGAGAGGATACGAGGGTTGCGCCGGATGCTACGCCTGCTTCTACGGTTGCAGAAGTGGTGTTTGTGCTGGTAGAGCTGCTGCCTGACCCGTCATGACCTGATGAACCAGCTGCTGCTGCGACCGGCATAGCTGCCAGAGCTGCTGCTACTGCCATTGCGATGAAAATTTTCTTTTTCATTGGTTTCACCTTCCTTCCCTAACTGGGATATTTATTTCAATAAACAATGCGATGTCGCACTGAATATTGCACATGTGTTGATAAATCAAGACTCTTCCCGATAAAACAGGTTTAAAATAACGGAAATCGTCGCCTGACGATCTGCCCGGTAGACGTCATAAACCTCGGTTGTCTCATAAGAACCCGGCACGGTATAGAAGTCCTGAGCAGTCAAGCTTCCGGCATCGAGGCCGTCCATGGCAATCTTCAGATATTGATCCTTGCTCATATCCGTAACCATGTAATCCTGGATCATATCAAAGAGTCTGGTTACAATCTGACTGTCGCTCTTTGATGCTTCCTTGATTGCCTGAAAATACTGGGTGATATACTCCTGCTGCTGATCCATACGGTACAGTGCCGAAAAATCTCGATCGATATCGCGATAACGTACAAAGGCCTCCGCCTGACTGCCATGTAGGGTCACCTGAGTTCCTTTGACAAAGGATGGATCGCGCTGATCCATACCGTCGGTAGGGACAGTGACAGTTACACCACCTACTGCATCATTCAGTGTAGCAATCACTGTAGTATCCACGGCCAGATACTGGTCGATCGTAAAACCGCTCAATAACTTTTCTACGGATTCTACAACATTCTTACAGCTAATCTCCCGTCCATCTCCAAAGCCATAGGCCATGGTAAGCTGAGTGATCTTAGTCTCCTGCACCGGATCATCGGGCATGCTGTGCGGAACCTCTGTCATGGTGTCCCGAGGGATCATAAGGATTTTTAAACTATGATGTGCTGTGTCCTGGGCGATCAGAAAAATAGCATCAGACCGTCCCCCATCACCAAATTCCTCAGTCTTGGTCATGGTACCGCTTCGATCCACCCCCATGCAAAGAATGGCCTTTACATATTGGTTGCGGCGGTAGGTTTTGCCCTTGTAGGTTACAAGGTTTTCGGCCAGAATTGGCATTAAGTTCAGATCCCTCGGATCTGCGGTATGCTCTTCCTTCTGGCCCGGCGCAATGGGGATGTCTCCGTCATAGGAGACCACCTCAGATGCCTGATTAGCCTCCGCCTCCTCTGCATTTCTTGCTTCGATCATCTGTTCCACCATACGGCGGTTCTGATACATGCGCCAGGTGCCGTAGCCTCCGACTGCAATGCCGATCACTGCGATGCCGACCAGGGCACTTTGAATTTTGGCCTTATGCTCCTGCCACCAGTTTTTTTTCTTCATGCTTCCATTTCCTTGCTGTAACGATTACGGTTTGCCCGAGGTGTTCTTACCAGTTACGATATTTCTTAATGTCCCCCCGTTTCGGCCGCTGAGTACTTTCCGGCGTATTTACCGTATTTTCCGTATTTGCCATACTTTCCGTAGTACTTTCCGTATTTGCCATACTTACCGTACTTTCCGTAGTAGCCGCTTTCATGGAGGCTAACCTTGTTGAGGACAGCGCCTAAGATGCGGCAGCCGGTTTTATCAAGCTGGTTTTTGACCTTCTGTTCCAAGCGGTAACTGATGGCTCCGCTCTCGATGACGATGATGGCTCCGTCACAGTGTCTGGCTACGATGGCACCGTCAATGAGGTTTGCCATCGGCGGCGTATCGATGATGACGTAGTCGTACTCGGCCTCTAACGTATGAACCAAGGTTTCAAAGAGTTCCTCCTCTAAGAGCTCTGCCGGGTTCGGAGAGTAGGGTCCTGAGAGGATAACACTCAGGTTTTCAATATTGGTATCATACAGGATATCCTGCATGGCTTTCTGACCGCTTAGGTACTGAGAAAGGCCAGAGACCTCCTCATTTAACTGATAACGGGACACCAGGACGGATTTACGGATATCGGCATCGATGAAGGCCACGCGTTTTCCGATCTCGGCTAAGGAGGCGGCGGCTGCAAAGGAGACATCGCTCTTTCCCTCGTCCGGCATGGCGCTGGTAAACATGATGGTATGGATATTGCTTCCGCAGAACTGGATGTTGGTACGCAGGGTCTTGACGGACTCGTTGTAGTTGTAGTCGTCCTTCATCTCGCGGTTTAGCGTAATGACTTTTCTGTTCATGGATTTTACCTCGCCTTTTACTTCTGTTCTTTCTTGACCTTGTGATACTGTCTGGATGTTTCCTTGGTGAGCTCGTCCTTATCCCCTTCCCGTTCTCCCTCACGCTCCGGCATGGAAGCAAGGACAGAGAGGCCTAAGTACTTCTCGACATCCTCCTCGGTCTTTACGGTATCGTTTAAGAGCTCCTCCACTACGGTAAATCCACATACGAGGAAAATTCCAAGAGCTGCACCTAGGAGGGCATTCTTGCCGTTGCTCGGACTGGACTTATGCTCGGCTACGACGCCTTCTTCAATGATTTTCGGCGGTACCATCTCCATGATGTCACCGATGTAGTTTGAGGAGGTTTTGGCTACCTCATCGGCAATGTTCTTTGCCAGGATCGGGTCCGGATCCTCTGCTGTGATAGAAAGGATACGGGTGTCGGTCGGGTTGTCAATGTTTACCTTTTGAACCAGCTGCTCGTAGGTTAAGTCGAGTTTTAAATGGTCGATGACCTCCGTAAGCACCGGTCGGCTGGTTACGATGATCTTGTAGTCCTTGGTCAGCTGACTTCCGATCTGCAGATCAGCCAAAGAGGTCAGCGTTGTTTCCTTGGATAAGATGTAAACCATGGCGGTGGAGGTATACTGCGGTGTGATGACAAATTTACTGAAGGCTCCGAACACTCCGCCAAAAATCACACCCGCACCGATGATCCAGAGCAGACGTTTTTTGAGTGCCAGAAGGAGCTCGAGCAAATCAATCTCTACTTCTTCATCGTCAATCTTGGTTGCATTGTTATTCATGATCTGTTTCCCCTAAACTATTTTTTCCTTATTTATGATCTTAAGCGCATTCGTGCGCGTAAGCTTTGCAATTCGCTCCGGGCTCACATGCCCGGAAAGCCACTTCATGGTCTCCGTGATCTTTGGCGGACGGTAATCAATCTGATGCATATCGGTACCCAAAAGGTCGATGATGCCTCGTTCCACCTGTTTTCTGCACCAACGGGTCTCGGAGGAGAAAAAGCTCCCCTGAAGACTTTCGTAGTTCATCTGGAGCTTGCAGCCGCAGGATTTCAGCTCCTCGGTGCCTGCCTTTCTTAAGCAGAAATACCGCTCCATGTGGGCAAGTATGGGAAGATAGCCGCTTCCCGCAAGCTTTCGGATACCCTGAAAGAGCTCCGAGTAGGGAACTGCCGGGTCAAATTCTACTAAAACGTACCGGCTTTCTGCCATGGTATAGGCAGCACCTGCGCGCAGGCGGTCAGTCAGCTCGTGATGATAGAAGGTTTCCTGACCCGGATATACAAAAAAATCAGGATAGGATTCCCGAATTTGATTCTGTACTTCTGCCACGCGTTCCTCCAAATCTTCTAAGACATGGCGTCTGGAGTAATGCGGAGTAGCAATCACACCGACTACACCCTGCTCTGCTGCCAGCTTTAAAAGATCCACCGATTCCTGCATGGTTCGGGAACCGTCATCCACACCGGGAATGATATGCGCATGCACATCGATAATTCCGTGTTGAAGGTTCATATATAATTGTTGCCTTTCCGGGGTTTTGTTACGCAAATGATGAAAGAATGTAATGTTAGATTTTTCCCCCTTGTGCCTTATACACACGAGTTATTGTAGCATAATGTCGATTTTTGTCAACCGTATTACCCCCCCCCCGATTTTCCAAAAGGAGGGGCGTTATTTTTTGCACTTTTTCGTTATTGCTAAGATTTTTGTGTTATGTTCACAATTTTATCACAATTTCGTCGAGGTCATTTTGCGATCTTTTGAATATTTTCCACAAAGGAATGGAGGACGGAGCGAAAGCAATTTGACGCAAAAGGATTTGTGCTTTTTGAGATACAATTTTGGTTACAGTGTCAAAGATTTAAAGCCGGGCAGCGAAAAATTGCTGCCCGGCTTTCCTGTATTGGCTAAACCTTCTAAACCTTCTATATGATGTTACCGATTCTCCACCTTTGCGATGTCGATGAGGGTCAGCTCTTTCGCGCGGTTTTCGAGGCTTGTGGCGAGGGCTCCGGCGGTGTCGAGGCTGGTGAGAACATGGACACCGGTCTCGATGGCGTTGCGGCGGATCACGAAGCCGTCGCGGCTGCGCTCGGCACCCTGGTGCGGGATGTCGATGACAAGATCGATCTCATGACCTAAGATGAGGTCGAGGATGTTCGGGGACTCCTGCTCGAGTTTTCTTACCGGGAAGGCCTTGATGCCTGCTGCGTTTAAGGCTCTTGCGGTGCCTCGGGTAGCAAAGATCTTGTAGCCGACATTCTGGAACCGTCTTGCGATCGGAATCACATCGTTCTGCTCGGATTCGCGCACGGTGATGATCATGTTTTTGTGCTTCGGCAGCTTCACGCCTGCACCCTCGAAGGCCTTATAGAGAGCCTCGTTGAAGGTGTTTGCGATACCTAAGCACTCACCGGTGGACTTCATCTCCGGTCCTAAGCTAATATCGGCGCCGCGGATCTTCTCAAAGGAGAATACCGGCATTTTGATGGCGATGTAATCGGCTTTTTTCTGGAGTCCCGGCTCGTAGCCAAGCTCTTTTAAAGTGTGGCCGCAGATGACCTGGGTTGCAAGTGGAACGATCGGAATTCCGGTTACCTTGCTGATGTATGGCACGGTTCTGGAGGAACGCGGGTTTACCTCGATGATGTAGACCTCGTTTCCTGCCACGATGAACTGGATGTTGATCATGCCCTTGACATGGAGGGCACGGGCAAGCTTTTCGGTGTAGTCTACAAGCTTGGCCTCAACCTCCGAAGTGATGCTCGGTGCCGGATAAACGGAGATACTGTCGCCGGAGTGTACGCCGGTGCGCTCGATGTGCTCCATAATACCCGGGATCAGGATGTCCTTGCCGTCGCAGACTGCGTCGACCTCAATTTCCTTACCGACAATGTATTTATCTACGAGGATCGGATGATCCTGAGCGATCTGGTTGATGATACCGATGAACTCGTCGATATCGTTGTCGTTGATGCAGATCTGCATGCCCTGGCCGCCCAGTACATAGGACGGTCTTACAAGGACCGGATAGCCCAGCTCGTTGGCTGCCTTCTTTGCCTCCTCGGCGGTAAAGACGGTCTGTCCGGCCGGTCTCGGGATCTGACATTTCTCTAAGATCTCGTCGAAGAGCTCGCGGTCCTCGGCTGCATCGACGTCCTCGGCTGCTGTACCAAGGATCGGAACGCCCATCTTCATCAGGGACTCCGTGAGCTTGATGGCGGTCTGGCCGCCAAACTGTACCACAGCTCCGTCCGGCTTTTCGATGTCGACAATGCTCTCGACATCCTCCGGAGTCAGCGGCTCGAAGTAAAGCTTGTCCGCGATATCGAAGTCGGTACTTACGGTCTCCGGGTTGTTGTTGACGATGATGGTCTCGTAGCCTTCCTTTTCAAAGGCCCAGGTGCTGTGTACGGAACAGAAGTCAAACTCGATACCCTGGCCGATGCGGATCGGGCCGGAGCCGAGGACGAGAACCTTTTTCTTTTTGTGCTCCTCTTCCACCTCGCTGATGCCGTCGAAGCAGGAATAATAATACGGGGTCTCGGCTGCAAACTCGGCTGCGCAGGTATCTACCATTTTGTAGGCTGCACGGATATTGTTTGCATGGCGCATAGCCTTGATCTCTTCCTGAGAAATTCCGGTCAGTCTGGAGATGACATTATCCGGGAACTCAATGCGTTTTGCTTCCTTTAAAAGTTCCGGTGTCAGCGGGCCTTTCTTTAAGGCGTCTTCCATCTCCACGATGATGGCCAGCTTGTCGATGAACCAGAGATCGATCTTGGTGATGGCGTGGATTTCCTCGTAGGAGATGCCGCGTCGCAGGGCCTCTGCGATGACCCAGATTCGGCGGTCGTCCACCACATGAAGCTGCCGGATCAGGGCGTCATGATCCAGTCCGGTAAAGTCATAGGAAAGGAGGCAGTCTACGTGCTGCTCCAGGGAACGGATTGCCTTCATGAGGGCACCCTCAAAGTTGGTGCAGATACTCATGACCTCACCGGTAGCCTTCATCTGAGTTCCCAAGGTACGCTTTGCGCTGATGAACTTATCAAACGGAAGGCGCGGCATTTTGACAACGCAGTAATCCAGCATCGGCTCGAAGCTTGCGTAGGTTTTTTTGGTTACGGCATTTTTGATCTCGTCAAGGGTATAACCCAGGGCGATCTTTGCTGCTACCTTTGCGATGGGGTAACCGGTAGCCTTGGAGGCCAGAGCGGAGGAACGGCTCACACGCGGGTTTACCTCGATAACGCAGTATTCGAAGCTGGTCGGATGGAGGGCGTACTGCACGTTGCAACCGCCGGTGATGCCCAGCTCACTGATGATATTTAAAGCGGAGGTACGGAGCATCTGGTACTCCTTATCGCCTAAGGTCTGGGACGGAGCGACTACGATGCTGTCGCCGGTATGTACGCCGACCGGGTCAAGGTTTTCCATGTTGCAGACGGTGATGACGTTGCCAGCACTGTCACGCATTACCTCATACTCGATTTCCTTCCAGCCTGCAATGCAGCGCTCTACTAAAACCTGTCCCACACGGGAAAGACGCAGGCCGTTTTCGAGGATCTCGCGGCACTGCTCCGGAGTGTCTGCGATACCGCCGCCGCTTCCGCCTAAGGTGTAGGCCGGACGCAGAACCACCGGATAGCCGATCTTTTCTGCCACACGCAGACCGTCTTCTACGGACTCTACGATGTCGGACGGAGCCACCGGCTCGCCGATCTTTTCCATGGTCTCCTTAAACATTTCACGGTCCTCGGCCTTTTTGATGGTCAGGGCGGTGGTACCGATGAGGCGGACGTTGTTTTCCTTTAAGAAGCCGGCCTCCTCAAGCTCCATGGCAAGATTTAAGCCTGCCTGGCCGCCTAAGGTCGGAAGGACGCTGTCCGGTTTTTCCTTTTTGATGAGCTGCTCTACCACCTCGAGGGTCAGCGGCTCGATATAGACGCGGTCTGCGATATCTTTGTCGGTCATGATGGTAGCCGGGTTGGAGTTTAAGAGCACAACCTCAATGCCCTCTTCCTTTAAGGAACGGCAGGCCTGGGTTCCGGCATAGTCAAATTCGGCAGCCTGGCCGATGACGATCGGGCCGGAGCCAAGTACAAGAACTTTCTTAATTTCTGGATTCTTCGGCATTACTTATTTCCTCCCATCATGTTGATAAAACGGTCAAACAGATATGCAGAGTCCTGCGGTCCCGGGCAGGCCTCCGGGTGGTACTGCACGGTGAAGATGTTCTTTCCTACATATTTCAGGCCCTCGTTGGTGCCGTCGTTGACGTTGGTGAAGGCCGGAACGGCAACGTTTGGATCGAGGCTCTTCGGATCTACGGCATAACCGTGGTTCTGGGATGAGATGATGGCACGTCCGGTCTCGGCATCCTTAACCGGATGGTTGCCGCCGCGGTGGCCGTATTTTAATTTGAAGGTATCGGCTCCGGTGGCAAGAGCCATGAGCTGGTGGCCTAAGCAGATTGCAAAGATCGGCACATCAGACTCGTAAAGCTTACGGATTTCTTTAATGATGTCGACATTTTCCTTCGGGTCTCCCGGGCCGTTTGACAGCATAATGCCGTCCGGATGGGAAGCAAGGATTTCTTCTGCAGTTGTGTCGCAGGGATAAATGGTGACTTCACAGCCGCGCTTTGCCAGGGAACGGGCAATGTTGCGCTTAGCTCCAAGATCCAGGAGGGCTACTTTTTTGATCGGTTTTTCAAATGCATCGGATGCCGGAAGGATGTATTTTTCTTTGCAGGAGGTCTTTTTGACAACTCCGGTCACGCTGTAGGCATGCATGCGGGCGATCGGCTCGGACAGATCCTCGTAGGCTTTGGTGGTGATCATGCCGTTCATGGTGCCCTTCTCACGCAAGATCTTGGTGAGTGCACGGGTATCCACGCCGCTGATGCCCGGGATGTCGTATTTTTTCAGGAAATTCTGAATGGTGTCCTCACTGCGGAAATTGCTCGGAATACGGGACAGCTCGCGAACGATGTAGCCGTCCGGCCACGGTCTGTCAGACTCCATATCCTCATAACAAATACCATAGTTGCCGATGAGCGGGTAAGTCATGACAACGGCCTGTCCTGCATAAGACGGGTCGGTCAGCACCTCCAGATAACCGGTCATAGAGGTATTGAATACAATTTCGCTGATGACTTCGCGGGTGGAGCCAATACTGGTTCCCTCAAATACGGTGCCATCTTCCAGAATAAGAAATGCTTTCATGGGGAATACCTATCCTTTCTTTCATCCGTAATGGTTCTATTTTGCTGGCGCCGCCTGACGTCAGCCCAAATTGTCAGTATTATACATGATATGCATTTGTTATGCAAGCTGATTTATTTTTATCCGTTCTTATTTTTTGTTATCCGGATTCACGATCAGGCTTCCGAAGAGCTCCGCCGGCACATAGGCCTTTACCAGGATCCCGTCTGCCTGATACTCCTCACTTAAGAGCTCGCCGTATTTGCGGATGATCTGGAGCTTTCCGGCCTCCTGATAGGAGAAAACGCGCTCTAGGTAGACCTTCTGGCTGCGAAGGATTTGCTCTAAGGTGTCGAGAAGCTTTTGTATGCCTGCTCCGGTCTTTGCGGAGATCTGTACATGATAGTCGGACTGAAGATCCCGCGGGTACTCTCCGTCCTCCTTCTGATCGATCTTGTTAAAGACGGTGACGATGATCTTATCCTCTACCCGAAGCTCACGCAAGGTCTCGTAGACCACGTGCATCTGCATGTCCATATTGGGATTGGAGCAGTCAACCACATGGAGGATGATGTCACTGTATTTTGCCTCCTCAAGGGTACTCTTGAAGGCCTCAATGAGGTGATGCGGAAGCTTTCGGATAAAGCCAACGGTATCGGTCAGCATGATCTGCTGCCCGCTCTCAAGCGTGAGGCTTCGGGTGGTGGGATCGAGGGTCGCAAAGAGCTTATCCTCCGCCAGGATTCCTGCGTCGGTGAGGCGGTTTAAGAGGGTGGACTTGCCTGCGTTCGTGTAGCCGACGATGGCTGCCACGGGAGTATGGGCCTTCTCCCGCTGTTTGCGGATGACATCGCGGTGGCGTTTCACCTCTTCAAGCTCGGTCTTTAGCTGACCGATGCGCTCGTGGATGAGACGGCGGTCCATCTCAAGCTTTTTCTCACCCGGTCCTCTGGTGCCGATGCCGCCGCCGAGACGGGACAGGGAGCTTCGCAGGCCCACCAGTCTTGCCGCCCGGTATTTTAACTGTGCAAGCTCCACCTGAATCTTGCCCTCGTTTGTGGTGGCCCGGGAGGCAAAAATATCGAGGATGACCATGGTGCGGTCCATGACCTTGGTATCCAGGGCATCCTCTAGGTTTCGAAGCTGGGCTGGGGAAAGCTCGTCATCGCAGACTACGCCGGTGGCATGAAGCGCAAAGACGCGCTCTCTCACCTCGTCGATCTTTCCCTTTCCGAGATAGGTGCCCGGATGGATGCGCTCGCGGTTTTGGATCATCTTATCCACCGTGATGCCGCCTGCGGTCTTGACAAGCTCCTCAAGCTCGTCTAAGGAAGCCCGGGTATCGTCCTCGTCGTCTGTGCTGACGGCAATGAGGATGACCCGCTCCTCAAGTTCCTTCATATCAAATAATTCTGCCATACATTTCTCCTAATTGTTGCCCTGACGGGTTTTTAAAAATGCCAGCTCTCTGGCTGCATCCCCGTCGGCCGTATACTTCTCATCGCAGCTTTCAAGAATCTCCAATGCCTTCTTGTAATCGCCCTTATATTCCCAGGCGACAGCCTGGTTATAGGTCAGCTCTGCCCGCCCTACTTCATCGCTTCCGGCCTCCGAAAAGCCGGTCTCAATGGTGGCTAAGGCCTCGTCATAGTTTCCGGCATTGATCTGATCCTTTGCAATGCGGCTGTAGACCTGTCCCAGGATCACGCCAAGACTTTTTGCCCGGTCATAATCTCCGGTCTCAAGAAGGCAGAGGGCAAGACCCGTCTTATAGGTCTCGTTTGCTTCATCCTTGTCATAAAGGGTCTCGTAGGTAGAAAGCGCGGATGCATAGTCTTCGCTTCGGTACTCTGCCTCTGCCCGGTAGAGCAGCATCTGACTCTCAAATTCGCCGATACGTCCGTGGGACAGGGCAATGGCATCATCGAAGGCGGTGACGGCCGCCGTATAGTCCCCGCTGTCCAAGGAAGCGATGCCCTGCTCGGCATATTCCTGGCGGTGCTTCGATAACCAGGCCTGTCTTGCGCCAAAGCCGGCACCTCCGGCGATCAGGATCACAGCAAGGAGGGCGGCTGTCACTTGACGGCGGCGCCTTTGCCGTTTTCTTCTGGCTCTTACGATCTGGCGGGCACGTACCGAGGAGTAGGAAGATGTGGTTCTTCGTGGATTGGTATTCTGTCTGTTTTCCATGCTCCTACCTTCTTCCGGTGCTGCCGATGCCGCCGCGGTCTTCATGATCCAGAGAATCAGTCTCCTCAAATACGATAGCCGGCTGATGTTCCATGATGCGGAACTGGCAGATGCGGTCGCCTTTGCTGATCTTGGTGTCGCGCAGGGCATAGGCCGGGAAGAACCACTGATCGTTGTCGCCGCAGTAGCTTTCGTCGATGACGCCCATGTGGTTGGTCTGGATAATGCCGAAATTTTTGTAGGTGCTGCTTCGCGGAACTACATGAGCCTCATAACCCTTTGGAAGCTCCATGGCAATCCCAAGGGGCACCAGCTTGAATTCTCCCGCGTGAAACTCCACATCCTCTGCTGCCCGAAGGTCGATCCAGTCGGATTTACCATCAATATAGGTCAGTTTCTCCATATCTTTATAAAAATATTTAATTCGGATTTTCTGTGTCATGGTTCGTTTCCTCTTTCATTTCCTCGTTTTTTTCTTCATTTCTGTCAGGAGCAGTTTCACTTTGTGTTTCCTGCCTTGCTATGCTTTCGGCTGCGGCTGCTGCCGTTTCCTCACGCTCCGCCAAAATCTCGTTTACGGTCTCATTTACCGCTTCTTCCGGATCCTGGCTCTCATCGGTCGGATTGTCCAAAGTCAGCTGCAGCTCCTCCTGAACTTCTTTTCGGATCTCTTCCTCCTGCTCCGGGTTCATGGTGGGAAGGTCCACCATGGAGCTGATGCCAAAGCGGCGAAGGAACTCCTCGGTGGTGGCAAAGAGAGTCGGACGCCCGGGTGCATCCAGCCTTCCGGCCTCATAGACCAGACCGTATTCCACCAGACGGCTGACCGCATGGTCGGAATTGACACCGCGAATCTTTCCGATCTCCATCTTGGTGATCGGCTGACGGTAAGCGATGATGGCCAAAGTCTCGAGGAGTACATCGGTCAGGACATGCTTTTTGGGTGCCGCCGCCACCCGAATCAGGTTCTTATAGTAATCCTTGCAAGTGCACATCTGGTAGGCATCCTCCAGCTCTAAAATCCGCATGCCGCGTTTTTCGTCTTCGTATTGTTTCTTTAAATGTTCGGCAGCACGTTTGGCGGTGTCCTCACTCTGACCGATGGCCAAAGCCAGCTGCTTTAGGGTTACGGAATTTCCCATGGTAAACAAAACCGCCTCCACAATGGCTGCCCAGTGTTCTTCGTTGAATTGCTCTTTCATCTTTTGTTCTATCCTTCCAGTCCGCTTAAGTCCTCAAGCTCGATCTCGCCCTCTTCGCCTTCCTGTTCCAGTGTCTCGATCCACATTTCATCGAAGGTGTGCTCCTGCGTCAGATGGATCTTGCCAAGCTTCATAAGCTCTAAGACCGCAAGGAAGGAGACCACCACCTCAAGCTTGCTTGTCTTTCCGGCAAACATCTGGCGGAAGCTGAATGTTCGGTGTTTTCTTGCATAATGCAAAACATCCATGATCCGGGTCTCGAGGCTTATGACCTCCCGTTTGATGGTACCGAACTTACTTCGGATCGGATCCAGTTTTTCCTTCTGGCGGCGCATGATCCCGTCAAAGACGCGCTGAAGCTTTGCTAAGGTCAGCCCGTCAAGAAGCTTGTCAAGATCCACCGGCGGCTCATATTTTGCAACCTCGGGCGGCACTGTCGGTTTTTTATAGAAAACGCCGTCTGCCGCATCCTCCATGTCGGCAAGCTCCTGAGCCATGAGCTTATATTTTTTATACTCCAAAAGTCGGGCTACCAGCTCTGCCCGCGGATCCTCCTCCTCGCCCTCTTCCGATTCCGGTGCCGGAAGAAGCATCCGGGATTTAATATCAAGCAGGGTGGCTGCCATGACTAAGAAATCGCTGACGATGTCCAGATCTTCTTTTTCCATCTGGTTTACGTAGGTTAAGTACTGCTCGGTGATCTTTACAATAGGGATGTCATAAATGTCGATCTTGTTTTTTTCGATCAGATGCAAAAGAAGATCCAGGGGACCTTCAAACTTTTCCAGTTTATAAGATAGTACCATATATTCTTTTCCTTTTGTCTGCCTTTTTGGCATACCAACAACACGTCACCAGTATAACAAAAAACCCCTGGCCTGTAAACCTGCAGGGCAAGGGGTCTGAATGAAATCCATTTATTCCTGTTTTGGAAGAAGCCGCACGCAAAGAAGCTGCGGGCGGTTGTGAAAGCGGATGTTGATGGAATGGGTGCCGAGGCCGCGCCCCACGATCATATGCTTCCCGTCCTGTTCAAACTCTCCGGCACAGTAGGGATGGAAAAACTGATACTGCGGTGTCATGACTCCGCCCACAAAGGGCAGGCGCACCGTTCCGCCGTGAAAATGTCCGGATAGGGTCAGATCCGCTCCCCACTTTGCATACTGGTTAAAGTATAAGGGGGAATGGGCCAGAAGGATCTGAAACCGGGTTCGGTCGGAGGGACCTAAATGTTCCTTAAGATACTCCGTTTCCATGCGTTTTGGGACAAAATCCCGGTAATAGGCCTGATCTAAATTCAGACCGCTTAAGCGGATCTCCTCGCTTAGGTTGACCGAGCGGTCTGAGAGGTAGGAAATGTTGCGTTCCTTTAAAAGCACGCGAAACTCCCGGTACAGATCCCCATAGGTCTTCGCCTCCCGTTTTAACCGCTGCTCGTGGTTGCCGTTGCCGTAATAGATGCGGCAGGCTTTTTTCGAGTTTTCTCCCGTGGTCTCTTTCTGGATGTCACAGAGTCCGTCAAGAAGCTGCCTTGTCACGGTCAGATCTGCCTTCCCGGGCTTTGCAACCATGGTGTCGCCGCCGATCAGGACAACATCCGGGCGAAGGCTCCGGATGGCCGCAAGAAGTTGACAGTTTTTTTCCCCGAATTCCGTGTCGTGAAGATCGGTCAAAAAAACGATGGTTCTGGGGTTTTTTAGTTTTTCGGAATAGATGGCGATTTCCTCTGTCACAAAATGCCGGCGCTCATAGCCGGAACGGAGCAGTCCGGCTACGGCGGCTGTTGCACCTCCGGCCATAACGGCCGTCAGGATTTTCATTTCTGTATTCAACGTTGAACAACCTTTCACTTAGATCTGCCCTGCGCTGTGGAGGGCAAAGCCATAATCCAGCATGGCCTTTGTGTCTGTATAATGGGTTCCGCTTGCCTTCATGACGACAGCAATCAGGCGCACCCCGTCTCGCTCCACGGCAGTCACCAGGGTGTTGCCGGCCTTGGAGGTGTAACCGGTCTTTCCGCCGATGATGCCCTCGTAATAGCGAGAATCGGTTGGATACATCATCTTATGGCCCATGGTAATGGTATGGGCTGCGGCATTTTTAATGGCCGGGAATTCATAGGAGGTCGTGGTATCGATTTTTCGGAAGGTGTCATTGGCCACCGCTGCCCGAAGGATCAGTGCCATGTCATAGGGGGTAGTTTTGTGGCTTTCGTTGTTTAAGCCGTGCGGGTTTGCAAAATGGGTATTCTTGCAGCCAAGCTCCTTCGCTTTGGCATTCATCAGGTCTGCAAAGGCGCTGACGCTGCCAGACACATGCTCTGCCAGGCCGTTTCCGATCTCGTTGGCAGATTTCAGCAAAAGACCGTACAGGCACTGCTCCACCGTCAGCTGATCCCCTGCTGATACCCCGAGAGCGACCGCTCCGGATTCCAGATTGGTGGTGGCTGACTCAGAGAAGGTCACAACATCATTCAGATTGCAGTGCTCTAATACCAGGAGTGCCGTCATGACCTTGGTGATGCTGGCCGGATAAAACTGCTGATCCTGGTTCTTTCCATATAATACTTCTCCCGTTGCCGCATTTAAGAGCACCGCTCCCTCGGCTGCGACCGTTGGCTTTGCAATATCTGCCGTGGAGGCAGCAGTCTGGCTTGAGCCGGAGGTGGCACTGCCCTGGGTGACCGTACCGGAGGTGGTGCCTGTTTTGCTGCCGTTTGCGGTGCCGGGTCCTGCCTGAGTGATGACGGCATTCAAAGCCGCTGCTGCTCCGGAGGTGGAGGGCAGGGTGAGGGGATGATCCGTGGTTTTTCCGCTTCCGGCTGTCACGGTATGACTGCCGGAGGTGACGCTAGCGGACTGAGTGGGGCTGCTTGCGGTCTGAGACGTTTCTGCGGACGCGGCTGCAGTTTCTGTGCTTTTCTGCGTCGTTTCTGCGGACTTGGTGCTTTCCGTCTGAGCGGCCGTCTCACCGGGGGCTAAGCCCACCTCTACGCTTGTCGTCGATGCGAACGAAACCGATGCCTGAGACAAGGCCAGGGTAAGTCCCAGAGTAAGGATCTGTAATTTTTTTCTATGCTTCATGTCAAATGATCTCCCGTATGATTCTTATGCACTGCGTTTTCTATACTGTAAAGGCAGTAATAAATTTCGTTTACCATTATAGCATGGTTTCCTTTTCGGAAATATGACAACTTTCTTAAATCTTATAGTGGAATTTTCAATGCATCACCGCAGCACCGCTGTTACCGCCGGGCGCAGCCTTCCTGCGAGCATGACGGCAATGACACAGAGCATGAGGTCGGGCAGCATGGTCGGGAGGCAGTAGACTCCGAAGATGACACTGAGGGCTACCGGGGTCTGAGAGGATAACAGATGGGTGATCAGGTAGAAGTAAAGGATCCCCATGCCATAGTAAAACGCATAGCCCACCACCGTGGTGAAAAACCAGGAAACCGCCTTTGTCGGGCGAATCTTTTCACATAAAAATCCGATGACCCAGGCTGCCAGAGCAAAGCCTAAAAGGAATCCGAAGGTCGGGCGGAGCAGATAGGCCGGACCGCCGCCGCGGGCAAAGATCGGAAAGCCGATCAGGCCGGTGATCAGGTAGGCGCCCACACTGCGAAATGCTCGGCGGGATCCGAGAAGCAGACCTGCCAGCATGACAAAGAGCCACTGCAGGGTGAAATTCATGGTGTCCACTCCCACCGGGATGACGATCTTCATGAAGGCGCCGACGGCAATGAGGGCTGCAAACAGGCCGCAGATTGTTACATCGAGGGTGATGTTTCGGGACAGACCGCGCATCCGGTCAGTCTCCGCCGATGATCTGCGCGGGAATAAGGTTTTGATTTTCATAGATTCCTCCTTTATTTCTTCCTATATAATGATACCAGGGTCAAAAGGTCGAAAATCCGATGCAAGCTTGCTTGCGAAAGTGCAAAGCACGCAGCAATCCGGTATCAATGGGATCATTGAAGACCATTATACATGGACTGGTTAAATATCACAAGCAAAAAAGGTCTGCAGGCAAATGCCGCAGACCTTCTTTTTTAATTTCTTTTCTTAGATCCGGATTCTAAAAAGCTCCAGAGGCGATACATCAGAAAACCCCAGATCAGAAACAATACGATCAGCACCGGCATGGAAACCGGGCTCTGGTAGTGGCTTCCGTTTACCAGGGAGGCAAAACCGGGAATGTCGGCATAGTAATATGCGCCTGCGCCAAAATCCAGCTGCTTTATCAGTCCCTGTCCGTTTTTCATAATATGGAGAGCCTCCGCGATCGACGCTAAAGTCAGCACGATCGCAGCGCGATTTAACCATGTGATATACTTCGGATTCTGTTTTGCCTTTTCTGTTTTCATTGTAAATACCTCCTTACAGAGCAATGTTTGGCAGTGGGAAGAAATGTCCGGATAAGAGGATCCACACTGCAAGGAATGTTAAAACAATATTGAAGGTTTGACCTACCAGATACAAAACCAGGGGTTTGCCTCCCTGGAACTGCTCACGGATCTCCTTAAAGTTGGTGTCAAGGCCGATGCTGACAAAGGCCAGGACGAAGGCCCAGTTTTTAAACTGATCGAGTGCACTATTAATAGAAGAAACTGTTTCGGAGCTTGTCAGCGGAAGCACCACAAAGGATGCGATCAGGGATGCTGCAAAGAATCCGAGAATGAATTTCGGAAGGCGCTTCCAGATCTCAGAGAGACGCACTCCGTTGTTGTCATCGCTCTTTTCCACATGGGTGGAGAAGAATACAGCGACTGCAAAAGCAATGAAGCCGATCAGAATGTTCTGAATGGATTTGACTAAAACTGCAGAGGTCTGGCCCAGCTCTCCGAGAACGGTACCTGCCACTGCTACTGCACCGGTGGAATCTACGGTACCGCCAATCAAGGCGCCGCCCATCAGCTCGCCCATGCCGGTAGCACGGATCAGGATCGGCTCAAATACCATCATCAGGACAGTAAAGATAATGGAAATGGAAACCGACAGGGAAAGGTCGGTCTTCTTTGCCTTACTTGCTGCACCGGTGGCAATGGCAGCACTGGTACCGCAGACTGAGGTTGCCGTTGCCAGGGTGATGACGAGCGGCTTATTGTCCATCTTCAAAACACGGGTACCGAAATACCACATAAACAAGATAACAAGAGGAGTTACAATCCAGGCAATGCCAAGGCCGTATAAGCCAAAGTTTACAATGTTGGAAAACAGGACGGAAAAGCCCATGATCACCAGTCCGACTTTGATATAGAACTCAGTCTGGACGCCCGGCTTTAACCAGTTCGGAACGCCGACCGTGTTTGCAATCAGAAGGCCGACAGCCAGTGCGAAAAATGCCCACTCCAGATAACGGTTTAAGGTATATTCTGCGCTGATTAGACGGACCAGGATGGAAATGAGAAACATTCCCACAAAGGCCGGAATATAAATCCTTGTCTTTGTTCCCTTCAACCGGTTGCCGACGGTAAACAGGATGCCGAGGACTACTGCGGTAAAGATCAGCTTTCCTACAAGCTTCGCAGACCAGATGGAGAGAAAGGACACTCCGTTCCCCCAGGTTGAAAACTTTGCTGCTGAAAAATCATAAGCCCCGGTCAGGACTCCGATGGATGCCGCTCCGATCACCAAAAATCCGATCCAGACCGCCAGCCAGTCTTCTGTGTGAAGCAGTTCGCTTCCTTTTGCACGTTCTTTCATAATGTTTCCTCCTCTTGATTCATTTTCTTTCACCTATCTGTCTGGTATGTTAATATGTTATAAAGGTTCGATTCTGATTTGTCAAGGGTATTTATGATGTTTTTCGGAAAGTACAAAAAAAGGAAGGGGAGCGATTACTCCTCTTCCTTTTTCATTCCGAAGCTTCGGATCTCTGTTTTTCTGTTTTTTATGCCCGGCATCCAGATCATGAGATGTGCAGTAAAATCCAGGGTGTCTTTTGCATGGACAAAGGGCTCTTCCCGCAGGACCACGGACTCGATTCCCTGGTCCTTCAGTGCCTTCTGCCCGGCTTTTGCCGCTTCCATGACCTTTGCATAGAGGGCGTCCCGATCCGGACCAAAGCTTCGATTCGGATAGGCAGCGGCTGCCTTTCTAAGCTTCTTTTCCAAAAGATCCACGGTCTTTGCGTGTTTGTTTTCGTGCAGCAGGCCTGCGATATAGTTCGTCACCCATTTTCCGGAATGCTTCCGGTAAAGGTTTAGGGCTCGCACAAATGACGGATCACCTGCCTCCTGTGCAAGCTCAAGCATCATCTCAAGCGCCTCCGGTGCCAAAATCGAACCATCCTCCCGGTCCGGGAGATACTGAGGCGGCACAGAGGGGTATGAGGTATAGTTTAACGGCGGAAACTTTGCAAGCCATGCAAGCTTCTGCTCCTCTTCATTGCAGCAATCCTCTCCCAGATATTCGTATTTGTCCCACAGGATAGCAAGGCGGTATTCCAGCTGCCGCAGATATTCATAATCCTTCACCCAGAAGTGACCGATCTCTCCGTAATTATAAAGCTCGTATTCCGGCTCCAAGGTCTCGAAAAAAATCGTAAACACGCTGCGTCCCTGGTGAACAATGAGCGCTGACCGGTCTTCCCCTCGTTCCAGCTGTGTTTTCAGCTCTCCCTGATAATCCGGCAGGTACTCTCCCGTGATCCGTGCGTTGCGGAAGGTAAGAAAGGCCTCCACTGCGTCATTCATCAGATAAACCAGGCGGATATCCTGCAGGGTATGAAACCCATCATTTCCCTCCAGAAGTTCAAACTGTTCCTGCTCTGTCAGTATTTCCAGCATCCGATATGCATTCATAACAATTCGCGCTCCTCTTTCCTTTTCCTATTGATGATCATTATAGCACGATTTTTCTGTAAGAAAAAGAAGTCAAAGAAGACAAAGGAAAGAATCTGCGCTATAATAGAAGCCAGAACGATACCAGATTTTTTTAAGACGAGGATACCAGATTATGCTGATTTATGATTTTTCCAAGAGGGGAACCCATTCCCTCTATGAATATCTTTACCATTGTCTGAAGGAAGACATCCTAAGCGGGCGGATTCCTGCAGGCACAAAGCTTCCATCCAAGCGTGAGCTGGCGGCGGATAACCAGATCAGTGTGCGCACGGTCATGAATGCCTATGACCAGCTTCTGACCGAAGGTTATATCACTTCCGAGGAAAAACGCGGCTATTTTGCAGCCTCCTTAGAGACGGTTCCGGAGCAGCTTTTGATGAGTGTAAAACGCAAGCATGCAAACAAAGAGGAATCGGGACAGCACGCAGAGGATTTTGAACCGCTCTACAAGGAAGACACCTGGTATGCGGACTTTACCTCCAATAATACCATTTACGAAAAATTTCCCTTTTCCCTCTGGAGAAAGACGATGCGGGAGGTCTTAAGCGAATATGACCTGGAGTTAGTAAAGCGGGCGCATTTTCTAGGCGTTCCGGCGCTCAGAGCCGCCATTGCAGACTACCTTTACCGTTCCCGCGGGATGCACGTCTCACCGGAATGCATTGTCATCGGAGCCAGCATCGAATATCTTTACCAGAAACTCATCAAGCTCTTGCCGGAGCATTCCGTATACGGAGCCGAAAACCCCGGATATCGGAAAATTCCGCGTATTTATGAGGAATTCGGGCTTTCCTGGAAAAGTCTTCGCATGGATGAATCCGGTGTCAGCATGGAAAGCCTGCAAGAAAGCGGCGCCAATATCATCCATGTTTCCCCAGAGCATCACTATCCCCTTGGCACGGTGACGACAGCCGGACGGCGCCAGGAGCTTCTTTCCTGGGCTATGGAGGAGTCAAACCGCTACATCATCGAGGATGACTACGACTGCGAATTCCGTTACCTGACTAAGAGCATCCCGGCCATGCAGAGCATGGATCTAAGCCACCGGGTCATCTACATGAATACCTTCAGCAAGAGTCTGGCTCCGGCCATCCGCATCAGCTATATGGTGCTGCCCAAAAAGCTGATGGAGCGCTATATTGCCCATGCAAACTTCTATTCGAACTCGGCCTCCAGCTGTGAACAGTATGCCCTGGCACGCTTCATAGAAAACGGATCCTTCGAGCGTCATTTAAGCCGCTTAAAGAAATATTACCGTCAGGAGGGGGAGCGGCTTTTACGCATCATCAAACAAAGCAGGCTGATCCCGGTCCTGCGTATCACAGGCGGCAGCTGCGGCACCCATCTTCTGGTCTACTTAGACACCTCCATGACGGATGTGGAGATCCGCTGGGCCGCTAAAAGTCACGGCATTCACCTGGCCTGTCTCTCGGAGTTTTGCACGGAAGTAGAGCCGGAATATGAGCATGTCCTGGTGCTCAATTACTGTGACTTAGACGAAAGCACCCTGGCGGAAACCGTAAGGAGGCTCGGAAATATCTTTATCCAGTGGTAAGCCGGAACTAAAATCTGGTATCTTAAATATTTTTTATTTTGGTTGTTTTTTTGGCACCAAGACGTTGCTATGATGATGCCATGACAAACGTCAAGCGCAGCCGACAGCAAACCGGAAACGAAAATGCTTCATAAATCCGGATTCCCTACCGGCAAATAAAGAAAAAGGAGTGTATATCACATGGCAACAACCTATTATTTCTTACCTACCAGAAACTTGTTCGGTGAAGATTCCGTACAGGAGGCCGGCACCCTGATGCTCAGCCTCGGCGGTAAAAAATCCATGATCGTAACCGATTCCTTCCTTGCTTCCTCCGGCATGGCAGCTTCCATTCAGGAGATCCTTAAAAAAGCCGGTGTGGACAGCGTGATCTTCGGCGGTGCAGAGCCAAACCCGAAGGATGTAAACGTGGTAAGCGGTCTGGCTGTATTTAATCAGGAAGGCTGTGACTCCATCATCTCCCTCGGCGGCGGTTCTTCTCATGACTGTGCAAAGGCCATCGCCCTGGTAGCCTCCAACGGCGGCGACATCCGGGATTATGAAGGTGTGGATAAGTCCACCAAGCCTCTGTGCCCGATGATTGCCATCAACACCACGGCAGGAACTGCTTCTGAGATCACCCGGTTCTGCATCATTACCGATACCAGCCGCCACGTCAAAATGGCAATCGTAGACTGGCGTGTCACCCCGCAGATCGCGATCAACGATCCGAAGTTAATGGTAGGAATGCCGCCGTCACTGACCGCTGCCACCGGTATGGATGCCTTAACCCATGCGATCGAGGCGTATGTTTCTACCGATGCAAACCCGCTGACGGACGCTGCTGCCCTGATGGCCATTACCATGATCACCCAGTATCTGCCGAAGGCCGTTGCAAACGGTGTTTATATGAAGGCCCGCGATAAGATGGCTTACGGCCAGTACCTTGCCGGTATTGCCTTTAACAACGCTTCTCTCGGCTACGTTCACGCTATGGCGCACCAGTTAGGCGGCTTTTATAACCTGCCCCACGGTGTCTGCAATGCGATTTTGCTGCCGCATGTGGAGGAATTCAACCTGATCGGCAATGCAAACCGCTTCCGTGATATCGCAAAGGCCATGGGCGAGAACATTGACGGTCTCTCCACCATGGATGCTGCCAGAAAGGCCATCGCTGCCATCCGCCAGATTTCGGAACAGGTCGGCATCCCGAAGAATCTGCGCGAGCTTGGCGTCAAGGAAGAGGACTTCCCGATCATGGCAGAAAACGCCATGAAGGATGTCTGCCAGCTCACCAACCCGAGAAAGGCAACCAAGGAACAGGTAATCGGCATCTTCAAAGCCGCTTACTAAGATACTGTTTTGCATTTACCATTCTACCCACTCCCTCCAAAAAACGTTCCACATGCAAAGCCTGGCTCAGCCGGGCTTTTGCGGCGTTCGTTATAGGAGGAAATCTCGAGAGTAACTATGATCATAAAGGAGGACTCGCCCATGGGCGTATATGCTGTCACCGGCGGCTCGCACGGAATCGGAGCCAAGACCGTGGAATTATTAAAAAAGGAAGGACATGAGGTGATCAACATTGACCTGCAAAAGGGAGATATCACGGCAGATCTGGCAACCTTAGAGGGGCGTCAGAAGGTCATTGATGAGCTGCATGCCCTGCATCCGGAGGGCCTTGACGGCCTTATCCTAAGTGCTGCCGTATCCGGTGCCTGCGGAAGCCTCACAAAGATCATCTCCTTAAATTATTTCGGTGCCGTGTCGATCATCAAGGGTGCTTATGATCTGCTTGAAAAAAAACACGGAAGCTGCGTTGCCGTTTCCTCCAATGTCATCTCCCAGGACATTGCCCGCATGGATATTGCGGATCTGTTAAATAACTGCGGCGATGATGAGCATAAGATCTGCAGTGTCGTTTCCTCCCTGGACGGCTCCGACCTAAAGGTCGGAAACAGCATCTATGCCGCAGCCAAATATTCCCTGGCTCGCTGGGTGCGCCGCCATTCGGCCTCCTATGCGGCAAACGGGGTGCGCATCAATGCGGTGGCACCGGGCAATGTGGGAAGTGCCATGACGGCTACTTTATCCCACAGTGCCAGTGCTTCCTTAAATGCGCTGCCGATTCCAACGCGCTACGGTCAGGAAACCTTCATGGATCCGAAGGAGATTGCTCTGGCCATCGTTTTTCTGGCCTCCGAAAAGGCCTGCGGCATCAATGGGATCGTCATGTTTGTGGACGGCGGAACGGATGCGCTCTTAAATACGGAAAAGGTTTATTAATGGGGAGGAATTTTAAAGATGCTGCCAATTGAACAATATATCGATGCGATTGAAAATAAGGATTATGAGGGGCTCGGAAACCTCTTTACAAAGGACGGGCATTATTGTGACTACTGCGCCAACGGCACACCGCAGCACGATTATCACCTGTACGGAAAAGAGGCTATCTCCATGTTCTTTCGAAACAAGTTTCTCTGCCGCCAGTATTCCATCCTGGAGCCGACGGTGCTAAGCCCGTCTCAGGCAGAGTTTATCGCTTGTTTCGGCGGATATCATGTGATGGCCATTGTCACCCTTCAACAGTTGTCGGCAGACGGACACATCCGCCGCCTCACGGTTCGTCCGAAGTAGAAAGCACAGATTTCAAGTCGCTGCAAAGCAGCTTTTCCAGGTGCTTGCGGACTACAGTAAAATGCTTCTTTAATGCCTTGATGCCTGCTGCTTCATCGCGGGCATTTAAGGCTTCGTAGATATCCCAGTGGGCTTTTCTAAGCATGGCGGCGCGGCGCCTGTCGGAGAGGATCGAGGCTCTTAAGTCCTTTACGAAGAGCTTTAACAGATCCTCCATCTGATCCACATAAAAGATCATAAGCCGGTTGTGGGACATTTCCATCAGGATCTTGTGAAATTCCACATCCAGGACAGCGCTTTGCTGGGCACTCATGGGCTGATCCATCTTTTCAAGCACTTCCTTCATCCGGGCAAGCTCTTCGCTGCCTGCACCTTCCATAGCTGCAGCCAGGGCGGTCTCCTCGAAGCCGCAGCGCATCTCAAAGACTTCCCGGTAGTCGATGTGCTCGAGCACCATGGTCAGGGACATGAGTCTTGTCATGTATTCCTTCGTGTTGCAGCGGATATAGTTGCCGCTTCCCTGAATGCACTCGATCAGCCCCATCATCTCAAGAACATGAAGTGCCTCTCTCGCAGAATTGCGGCTGACCTTTAACTGCTCCGACAGCGCACGCTCCGTCGGAATCTTATCATTCAGGCGGAGACTGCCTGAGGTAATCTCCGCCTGAAAATAGTCAAACACACGTTTGTATGCCTTCTGGTTACTCTTTTCTTCCAAGTCAAACGCTTCCTCTCTATAAGCGGTAGCAAACCTTGCCCGGATTTAAGATCATCTTCGGATCAAAGACACGCTTGATGCCTTCCATGAGTGCCATGTTGGTCTCACCGACGGAATCTACCAGGTATTTGATCTTGCCGGAACCGATTCCGTGCTCACCGGATACCAGTCCACCGCAATTGGTAGCTTCTTTATAGATGATTTCAAAGAATTTGTCAACACGGGATTTGAATTCTTCCTCCTCCAGGTCGTTGGAGCACTGATAGATATGAAGGTTTCCGTCGCCTGCATGACCAAAGGATTTGATGGTAAGTCCGCATTCTGCTCCGGTCTTGTTAACAAAATCCAGATAACCTGCAATCTTATTGACCGGAACCACAACGTCGCACTCGTCAAGGAGCTTGGTCTCATGCATGATTGCCTCTAAGAAGGAGGAACGAGCTGCCCAGGCATCCTTGATCTTGGCCGGTGTATCTGCCACTAACACGTCCATGGCACCGGCGTCCAAAACCAGCTCTGCCATCTGCTCTAACATCCCGTCTAACTCATCCTGGCTGCCTGCATCCAGGGTTACTAACAGATAAGCACCGATCTGCTGTCCCTCTAACTCCTGCGGGAATACGCTGCGCCCGATGTAGCGCTCGGAGCTTAACACGATCTCGCGCTCCATAAATTCGATGGCCTGCGGATTCAAGCCGGACATCTTGATCTTCGGCACGGCAGAAAGGGCGGTATTTAAGTCCTCAAACGGAATGATGAGGGAGGCCACAACCTTCGGTGCCGGAATGATCTTTAAGGTCAGCTCGGTGATGATGCCAAGGGTACCCTCGGAACCGATCATCAGGTTTAAGAGAGAATAACCGGAGGAGGTCTTAGACACGGTGGCACCAAAATGGGTGATCTCGCCGGTCGGAAGGACTACGGTCATGGCACGTACATAATCACGGGTCGCACCGTACTTGACCGCTCTCATGCCGCCTGCATTGGTGGATACGTTGCCTCCTACACAGGCAAATTTTTCACCCGGATCCGGCGGATACATCATGCCCTTGCTTAAGCAGTCATTTGCAAGGTCATTTAAGAGCACACCGCTCTCGATCTCTACCACAAAGTTTTCCATATCATAGCTTAAGATCTTATTCATCTTGGAGGTGTCCATTAAAACCCCGCCAAGGAGCGGAACGGCTCCGCCTGCAAGACCGGTTCCGGCTCCCCTCGGGGTAACCGGGATGGTGTTTTCATAACAGATCTTCATAACGGCGGCAACTTCCTCGGTGGAGGTGGGCTGTACGACAAGATCCGGCATATGAGTGCCGTAGATTGGCATCTCATCCCTTGCAAAATCGACATTGATATCCTCTCCGACAAGTACATGATCGGACACAGCCCGGATTTTTTCAATGATTTCCGGTGTCAGCTGATTGTATGCTTCCATAATGATTCCTCCTATATCACAAGTTCTATTTTCTGTTCTTGATCTCTTCGATTAAAAGCGGCAGGATTTCCTTGACATCTCCCACGATACCGACATCGGCAATATCAAAAATGGAAGCTGCCTCATCCTTGTTGATGGCTACAATGTATTTTGATCCCAGAATTCCGGATACATGCTGCATCGCACCGGATACGCCGCAGGCAATGTAGAGCTTCGGTGCCACGATCTTGCCGGACTGTCCTACCTGGTGCGCACGGGAGGCCCAGCCCTCCTCGATGGCCGGACGGGAGGCTCCGACAACACCGCCAAGTAAGGAGGCTAACTCTTCTACGAGCTTAAACCCTTCAGCATCGCCCATACCGCGGCCTCCGGTTACAATAACATCGGCACCCTCCAGGTCAACAGCCTCGGTGATCTCCCCTACTGCCTCAAGAACCTTTGCCTTCAGGGCTGAAACATCGACCGGTGCTTCCTGTTCCTTTACCTCTCCCTCTGCTGCTTCCGGCTTTGGAAAGCTTCCGCTGCGGACGGTTGCAAAGGCAATCGGACCGGATACGCTTAAGTGCTCAAGGATCGTTCCGCCGTAAGCCGGACGGACAAATTCCAGACCGTCTTCACCCTGCTCTACAGCAGTCACATCGGTCACGCAGCCTGCCGAAAAACGCTGTGCCAGACGGGCAGCCAGGTCTTTTCCAAGCAGGGTGCCGGAAAACAGAACCAGATCCGGTGCAGCCTCTTTGATGTAAGTCTCCAGTGCCAAAATCTGCGCATCCTCAGAGGTATCACCTGTCTTTAATACAGTAACCTCCGTACCGAAGGCTGCTGCCTTCTTTGCTGCTTCGTTATCTTCTACTGCAACCGCTTTTGCCTCTCCAAGAGTCTTTGCAGCAGTCAAAAGCTCAAGACTTCCGGGGATCGGTGCTCCCTCTTTTGTTTCTATATATGCCAGTACTTTCATCTGCGGTCTCCTCCTTACAATGCCTTATCCTGAAGCATTTTTTCCATTGCCTTGCGGACAGCCTCGGCTGCTTCCTTTTCCTTGATGCGGATACCTGCGCTTCTCTTTGGCGGCTCACTGTAATTTTTTAAGGTTACCAGGGCTTCCTCCTTGGAAACCTCTGCATCGGCTGCGCCAAATACTGGAACCACAGCCTTTCTTGCTGCCAGTTTTGCCTTGATGTTTGGATAACGCGGATCATAAGCCGGTTTTGCGATGGTAAATACAGCAGGCTGTGCCACCTCATAGCGGATATAGCCTTCCTCAGTCTCCTGCTTTGCCGTAAGCTTCTCATCCTGCGGCTCTGCTTCGATGACATTGGATACAAAGCCGGTACCGAGAAGCTCGGCGAGTCTGGCACCTACCTGGCCACTGATCTCATCGGTGGATTCCTTTCCGCAGAGGATCAGGCCGTAGGGTTTGCCGTTTTCTGCCTCGCATTTTTTTACAACCTTTGCAAGATAAGCTGCGGTTGCGCCCTCATCGGCGCCTGCAAAGACCTCATCCTTAAATAAGTAAGCCTTCTTTGCTCCCACGGCCAGGAGGTTTTTCATCATGCTGGTGCAATCCTCCGTGCCGATGGCTGCGACCGTGACCTCACCGCCGTTTGCCTCGGTATAACGGGCTGCCAGCTCTAAGGCATAGGTGTCAAATGCATTGGTAACTTTTTCTGTATCTTTTAATGCCGGTACCCCGGCTGCGTCCAGATGGATCTCTGCGCTGTCATCCGGAACCTGTTTTACAAATACCAGAATATCCATATTCGTTTCTCCTCCTTGGGTCTGTATTTTGATAATTATCGTCCGAGGACTGCTCTTCCGACTACCATACGCTGAATCTCGTTGGTGCCTTCAAAGATCTGGAAGATCTTTGCGTCACGCATGAGCTTTTCTACCGGATACTCGCGGCTGTAGCCGTAGCCTCCTAAGATCTGCACGGCATCAATGGAGGTCTGCATGACAGAGTCGCCTGCGAAGCATTTTGCTGCTGCGGATTCCTTGCTGAAGGACTCTCCCATATCGGCCAGACGGATGGCATGGGCGATCAGCTGTCTGGATGCCTCGGTGCGGATCTCCATGTCTGCGATCTTGAACTGGATTGCCTGATTTTTGCAGATCGGCTTGCCGAACTGAACGCGCTGCTTGGAATAAGCCACAGCCTCATCGATACATCTCTGAGCGACACCGACACCGATGACTGCGCACCAGGTACGTGCCAGATCCAGAGTCTTCATGGCGGTGATAAATCCGGTTCCCTCTTCGCCGAGACGGTTTTCTGCCGGGATTCTGACATCCTCTAAGAGGACATCGCTGGTAGTGGAGCAGCGGACACCCATCTTGTTCTCATGATTTCCGATGCTAAGGCCCGGGGTTCCTTTGTATACAAGGAAGGCAGAAATGCCCTTGGTGCCCTGATCCTTTGCAGTCATTGCGGTGATGACAAAGAAGTCTGCTACGCTTGCATTGGTGATAAAGCATTTTCTTCCGTTTAAGACATACTCATCACCCTCGCGGACTGCCGTGGTCTTTCCTGCGCCTGCATCGCAGCCGGCATTCGGCTCAGTCAGAGCAAAGGCTCCAAAGCCGCCGTTTACGATGATATCGCAGCATTTTTTCTTCTGTTCTTCATTGCCTGCTAAAAGCACCGGCTTTAAAGCCAGGCCGTTTCCGTTTAAGGTAACTGCCACACCGGCATCGGCCCAGGCGATCTGCTCTACGATAGCTGCCTGATCCATATGGTCAAGTCCCAGCCCGCCGTACTCCTCCGGCACATCCATCATATGAAGCTGCATCTCGATTGCCTGGTCGTAAATCTCCTTCGGCCATTCACCGGAGATATCATATTCCTTTACCTGCTCCTTGACCTCGTTGATGCAAAACTCGCGGACGTCCTTTAAAAGTTCCTTTCCGTCTTCCGAAATAATGTAGCTCATATATTTTTCCTCCTCATGTTCACTTGATATTTATCAGGCTGAGGGATCAGATCCCCATCAGCACGCCGCCTAAGCAGATAGCTCCGGCCAGCACAACAAACAATACAAAGTATTTAAATACCGCACCCAGGATCTTGCTTTCGGATCCGACTGCTCCAATGGCTCCGGCGCCGATGGCAATGCTCTGCGGGCAAACCATCTTGCCGATCCCGGCTCCGCATACATTGGCTGCCGCCATCCAGGACGGATCAAAGCCAAGCGTCTCGGCTGTCTGACTTTGTAAACCGCCAAACAAAACACAGGTTGAGGTTCCGGAGCCGGTTACAAAGGCTCCGACTGCACCAATGAGCGGTGCGATACACGGATATGCACTTCCGGTTACCTCCACTAAGAGGTTTGCGATATCGGAGATCATGCCGCTGTAGCTCATGATCTTGGCCGTTGCCATGACCGAGCAGATCGTCACAATGGTTTTCCAGTATTTCTTTAAGGTTTCAAAAAGCACCTCTGCCATCGTTTTTAGGGAAGCTTTCTGTACCAGGCCTCCGATGATGGCCGCTGCAAAAATGATCACACCCGGCGTATTGATCCAGCTAAAGGAAAGCTTTCCGGCATTCTCGCCGCTGTAGATCTGTACCGAGGTTTTGATCCCTGCGATCGCATTGTGGATCGGCGGACACAGGTTTGAGGTTGCCATCAAAAGAAGGAAGATCAATACAAAGGGGCACCAGGCTTTTAAGCCCTCTCCTACCGTAAAGCTCTTTCCTGTCTCTTCGGATACCTCGATCGCATATTCCGGATCGGCTTTCTGATTTAACACTCTGGATGCAAGCACAATGCAGATCATGGAACAGATGGAACCAAGGATATCCGGAAGCTCCGGTCCGATGAAGCAGGCTGCCAGGTACCAGGGAACCAGGTAGGACAGGCCTGCGATCAGGATCATGGGAACCATTCCTCTTAAGGCCTTGGTGCTTCTGGATCCGATGACTACAAGAAGGAAGGGGGAAAGAAGCACCAGGATGGCCTGAAACATGGCTACGTGGGTGGATAAGACCATGGTTTCCACATTTGCCACCGACACCAGGGTCACGGTCGGAACTCCGACGGAACCGAAGGCGGTAGGGGTGGAATTGACCACCAGGCAGCCGACGACTGCACCGATCGGATCCAGTCCGATTCCTGCAAGCATGGAGGCTGGGATCGCAACAGCGGTTCCAAAGCCTGCCATACCCTCCATAAAGTTGCCAAAGCCCCAGCCGATCAGAAGAAGCAGCACCCGCTTATCCTTTGAAACTCCGGCTAACATCCTTTTGATCTCTTCCATTGCTCCGGTCTTTAAGATCAGGTTGTAGGTAAAGAGAGCCGCAACGATAACCAGGCAGATCGGCCACAGGGCATTGAAAACGCCCTCCAGTGTTGCCGTTGCCATATTTTTTGCCGGGAATTTCCAGCAAAGCATGGATAACATGGCTGTCAGGATCCAGGCAAGAAAGCAGGCCTTGTGTCCCGGCATTTTCAGAACACTCAGCGCGATCACCAGCCAAAGGATCGGAATCATGGCCAACAGAAACAAGAAAAACATAAATACACCTCCCAAAGTTGCTAAACCAATTTCAGTATTTATAAAATCAATTCCTGGTTTTACAGTTTGTGTTTTTCATGTACCGCGGTCATTTTTGATGGTGCGATTATAATTCATCCATCCTTTTTCTTGCAATAGGAAAGATTTACAAGAAAATATTTGCAATTTTGGATGTAATTTTCTTAACAATGTGTAATTGGTTGAGCCATTCAAAAAGAAAGGGATTGGCTCTACCAAATATGCCTGTCATTGCGTATGTAGGTGAAAACATGTCGAGATTTTCATACTTTTTGTATGGAAATCCATTTCCTTTTCCGCTCTGTTCCTGTCACATCCTGACATTTTTTTCACATATGTACCTTTTTGATCGGCTTCTCCTTTATTGTTTTGGCTACTTGTCGACATGTTATCAAGATTTTTGCTTCGATTTGTCCATCCATTTTCACCTCTGTTTTTATAGGTAAAAATGACGAAAATGAAAAAAAGCCGTGACTGCGGAGTGAAATACCTCCGCAGTCACGGCTTTTTTTCATTTTTAAAGGATATGCTTTTTTACGCTTCAAATCTTCCCTTCATCTTCACTTTTTTCTCCCATACGGCAAGGTTTCCGCGTGAAAAAAGACTGTCGATGTCCAGGTTCTCGTCAAGTATGAGAAGGTCGGCATCTGCCCCCTCTGCCACACAGCCCTTCTTTCCGGTCTGATCAAGGAGGGTAGCCGGGGTGCTGGTTAAAAGCTTTAACGCATCCTCAAGGGGCAATCCCTCTCGCACCAAAATCTGAATCGTACGGTGCAGATACTTCGGGGAGGCGTAGGTCAGGCCGATGCACTCTCCCGCTTCGTTAAAGCGCGGCTGGCTGCCGAAGGCATCGCTGGATAAGGTTACATGGTCTAAGTGTACACCGTCACGCCCTAAAAGATCCATTAATTTTTTCGCACTTGTCTCCACTGCCGTATCATCGGCTCCGGCGGTACAGTCAATGTAACCGCCGCGGCGAACCAGGTCGGCGCCGGCGTCGATCAATTCGGGGCTTCGCAGGATGTGGGTCGGCAACAGATTCTTAGCCGGGACATCGGAATGATCCAGCACATAAAAAATGGGATCAAGCTTCGCGTTGCCGCTTCCCATGTGCATGGTGACAAGTCCTGGCGTACCGCTAAGGAGTCCGGCCCTGCGGGCTGCGGCAGCCAGGGCGATCAGCTCTTCTCCGCCCGGATTTGAGCTTCTGTGGTCTGATACGGCCACCTTGACACCGATCATCGGCGGGATCAACATGATATCCCGCTCGACACTTCCCGTCATGGTGGTCGGCGGATAGCCGTAGGAGCTGGTCAGCGTATAGACCGTCATGCCCTCCTCGGTCAGGGCCCGCGCCTTTGCCACCAGGTTTTCCAGGCTTCGAGTCACGCCGTCGGTGCCGAGAAGGCCGACCACGGTGGTGATCCCATTTCGAAAAAATTCACTAAGCTGAGATTCCGGAACCCGTGAGGCCGGTCCCTGCTCTCCCCCGCCGCCGGTGATATGGACGTGCATGTCAATATAAGCCGGAACCAAAAGCTTTCCCTCCAGGTCATAGGTTTCCACACCCGAAAGTCCTTCAAAGCCCTCGATGTGATCCCGGATCAGAAGAATTTTCTCCCCCTCTATGAGGATGTCCTTTTTTCCAAGCCTTTCCGGTGCATACACCTTGGCATTCTTTAACAGTTTGATCATTGTCCTTCTCTCTCTTCCAAAAGCTGGCTGATCTTGGATACAAACAGATCAAAAGCCACGTCGTTCTTTCCGCTGTTGATGACTACGTCCGCCTTGGCACGGGTCGGTTCCACATAGAGATAGTGCATCGGCTTTACTGTCGTCAGATATTGGTCGATGATACCGTTTAAGTCACGGCCGCGCTCAGATACATCGCGGGAAATGCGGCGAAGGATACGCTCGTCTGCATCCGCCTCCACATAGACCTTGATATCCAAAAGATCACGCAGACGGTCATCTGCTAAAAGCAGAATTCCCTCCACAATGATGATCGGTCTCGGATCCACCTGCACTGTCTCTGCAGAGCGGTTGTGCTGACTGTAATCGTAGACCGGACAGTGGATGGATCTTCCTGCCTTCAGTTCCTTTAAATGTTCCACCAAAAGATCGGTCTCGAGGGAATCCGGATGGTCGTAATTGACCTTCACCCGGGTCTCGAAGGGGACACCGTCCTGCTGCCTGTAATAGTTATCGTGGTACAAGACTGCCACGTCATCTCCGAAATAGCTTTTTATTCGATTGGTAAAGGTTGACTTTCCTGAGCCGGAGCCCCCGGCAATTCCGATAATGATGCTCTCCATGTTCTTTTCCCTTCATTTCTATCATTCATTCAAAGCTCGTTTGATCCCAAACTCCTCCGGCATAAAGCGCGGACAGATGTTTTCGGAAGTCGTGATGACCGTGGAAGCTAATCGGGTGCCGATCTGGCAGGCCTCCTCCATGGTCTTATCATAGCTAAGACCGATACAGACACCGGCAAAAAAGGCATCGCCCGCTCCGGTGGTATCCACCACGTCAACCTTTCTGGACGGAACAAAGCCATAGTTTCCGTCACAGTCCGCATAGACGGCACCATCTCCTCCCATGGTCACCACCATACGGGAAATCTGGGCGGACCTTATGCGGTCTGCCAGGATCTTTGCCATAGCCTGCGGAGTCTGATCCTCGTAATTTTCCGAAAACAGGATGCCTGCCTCCTGGAGATTGCATACAAAACAGGAGGTCTTTCTTAAAAAGTCCCGGCGCTCTACGGCAATGCTCATATTGGATACCAGAGCATAAACATTCTTCTTATATTTTTCAGCATAGTAAAAGATTTTTTTGATGATATCCTTTTCAATGTCGATCTCCACCGCGATGCTGTCTGCATCCCGAAAGATTTCGTCACCCTGCTCGTCTAAGATGTCACCGATCGGCGACAGATTCGGGCGCTTGGATACGGAGGCCACCACATCTCCCTTATGATCAAAGACTGCAAGCCAGGTGCCCATGCCGTCCGGAAGCCTGCGGATATAGCTTGTATTGACCTTATGGCGGTCAAGCTTGCGGATAATGTCCTCGCCCATGGAGTTGTCATCCACAAGGCTTACAAAGGTCGGCCGAAGCTCCACGTTTGCGATATCCTCCGCGACATTTCTCGATACTCCGCCGTGATTTTGTACAATGGTTCCGGCATTGCGTCCGGAAGGAATATACGTGGACGTGGAATATCCTTTCAGGTCCATAAATACTGCACCGATCACTACAATTCCCATGATTCTTGTCTCTCTTTCTCATTCTTAGTCTACCCTTCATTATAACCAAGAAAGAGGGGGCTTGTAAATCTATTTTAAAAATTATGTAAAAACCATTTAAAAGTCGAATAATGACAGCTGGTTGCTCTCCGGAAGGTCTCCCAAAAGTCCCAGATCATTCATCAGGTCGCAGATCGTCTTGCTGACCTTGCTGCGGGCGCGGAAATCCTCTCTGGAAAGGAATGGGCCTTCCTTGGCCGCATAGACCACACCCTCTGCTGCATTTAATCCAAGGCCTGCGATGCTGCTTAGAGACGGCATCAGCTTGCCGTCTATGATCTGGAAGCGGTCCGCCTGTGCCCGGTAGATGTCAATCGGCATAAATTCAAAGCCGCGGGCATACATTTCCTGCACGATACGCATGTCGCGCAGCGTATCCTGCTCGGCCTTCGACAGAGAATCCGACCGTTTCCTGAAATCTGCCAAATGATATTCCAGTTTATCCCGTCCCAGGCACATCAGCTCGTAGGAAAAGCCGTTGGCGCGGATGCTGAAATAGGCCGCATAGTAGGCTAACGGATAAAAGACCTTACAGTAAGCCACGCGCCAGGCCATCATAACGTAGGCCGCCGCATGGGCCTTCGGGAACATATATTTGATCTTTAAGCAGGAATCGATGTACCACTGAGGCACCTCGTGTTTTTTCATCTCTTCGATCCACTCCGGTTTCAATCCCTTTCCCTTTCGCACGCTCTCCATGATGGTAAAGGAAAGTCCTTCCTCAAGCCCCATCTGGATCAGATAAACCATGATATCATCACGACAGCAGATGGCGGTCTGAATGGTGGCCTGGCCGCTTAGGATCAGGTCTTTTGCATTGCCCAGCCACACGTCCGTTCCATGGGCGAGTCCGGCGATGCGGACCAGATCGGAAAAGTATTTCGGCTGTGCATCCAGAAGCATCTGCATAGCAAAATCGGTGCCAAACTCCGGGATGCCCAGGGCTCCAAGCTTGCAGCCGCCGATGTCCTCCGGTGTGATGCCGAGGGCTGAGGTATTCTGAAACAGGGACATGACCTCCGGCGAGTCTAACGGAATGTCCTTTACCGGATCGAGTCCGGTCAGATCCTGCAGCATACGGATCATGGTCGGATCCTGATGTCCCAGGATATCCAGCTTTAAAAGGTTATGGTCGATGGAGTGGTAATCGAAATGGGTCGTGACCGTTGAGGTCGTCATATCGTTTGCCGGTCTTTGCACCGGAGTAAAGGAATAGATTTCCTCTCCGATCGGCAAAACCACGATGCCGCCCGGGTGCTGACCCGTGGTGCGGCGCACGCCCACGCAGCCCTGCACAATCCGGTCGATCTCACAGTTTCGCTTGTGAATGCCGCGCTCCTCATAGTAGCGCTTGACAAAGCCAAAGGCAGTTTTGTCGGCCAGGGTACCGATGGTGCCGGCGCGGAAGGTCTGTCCCTTCCCGAAAATAACCTCCGTGTAGTCATGCGCCTTACTCTGGTATTCACCGGAGAAGTTTAAGTCGATATCCGGCTCCTTATCACCCTTAAAGCCCAGGAAGGTCTCAAAGGGGATATCAAAGCCCTGCTTGGTCATCTTCGTGCCGCACTTCGGGCAGTCCATATCCGGCATATCGCAGCCCGCCATACCGGAGAATTTTTTTACCTCCTCCGAATCAAAATCCGAATAATGGCAGTTCGGACACAGATAATGAGGACTTAAGGAGTTTACCTCCGTGATTCCGGCCATGTTTGCCACAAAGGAGGAGCCTACCGAACCTCTCGAACCTACCAGATAGCCGTCCTCATTGGACTTCCATACGAGCTTCTGGGCAATGATGTACATCACGGCAAAGCCGTTGGAGATGATGGAGTTCAGTTCTTTTTCAAGCCTGGCAGAAACAATCTCCGGAAGCTCTTCTCCGTACATCTCGTGCGCCTGATCATAGCAGATCTTGCGCAGGGTCTCATCGGAATTTTCGATGACCGGAGGACATTTATCCGGGCGCACCGGGGAGATCTTCTCACACATATCCGCGATCATGCGGGTGTTGGTGATGACCACCTCCTCGGCCTTATCCGGTCCTAAGTACTCGAATTCCTTGATCATTTCCTCCGTAGTGCGCAAAAACAAGGGTGCCTGCTCATCCGCATCCGAAAAGCCCTGTCCCGCCATCAAAATGCGGCGGTAGATCTCATCCTCCGGATTTAAAAAGTGCACATCGCAGGTGCCGCAGACCGGCTTTCCAAGGGTCTCGCCAAGCTTTACGATGCGGCGGTTCAAATCCTTTAAGTCCTCCTCGGTCTTGACCGGACTCTTCTCATCCCGCAGCATGAAGGCGTTGTTTCCGAGAGGCTGGATCTCTAAAAAATCATAGAAATTTGCGATCTTTACGATATCTGCCTCAGGAAGTCCCCTTAGAAGTGCCTGGTAAAGCTCGCCCGCCTCGCAGGCCGAACCGATCAACAGTCCCTCCCGATACTGGTTTAAGACGCTCTTTGGGATCCTGGGGCGTTTCGCAAAATAATCGATATGGGACCAGGACACCAGACGATATAGGTTGATGCGCCCCACCTCATTTTTGGCGATGATGATCACATGGTTGGTCGGCAGTTTTTTGATGATATCCGCACTCAGCGTACTCATGCTGTTGAGCTGCTCTAAATTGTCCACACCGCGTTCCCTGAGCATTTCAATAAATTTCACAAAGATCTCTGCCGTGCAGCCTGCATCATCCACCGCCCGATGATGATTTTCCAGGGATATGTTTAAGGCCTTTGCCACGGTATCCAGCTTAAACCGGTTCAGGTTCGGCAGAAGATGCCGTGCCAGGGCTACGGTATCGAGAACCGTCGGATCAAAGTCAAGTCCCAGCAGGGCCGCATTATGGGAAATGAAGCTCACATCGAAGGAGGCGTTGTGCGCCACCAGACTGCAGCCCTCACAGAAGGCAAGAAACTGAGGAAGCACCACATCGATTTTTTCTGCCGGGAGCACCATGTTGTCATTGATGCCGGTCAGCTGTTCGATTTCAAAGGGAATCGGCACATCCGGGTTTACGAAGGTGCTGAATTTGTCGGTGATGACACCGTTTTCCACCTTCACCGCTCCAATCTCGATGATCTTGTTCTTCTCCGGGCTAAAGCCTGTGGTCTCGATGTCAAATACCACAAAGGCATCCGCAAGCGTCTGTCCCTTCGGGTTTTCGACCAGATCCTTCATGTCATCGACCAGATATCCCTCCACGCCGTAAAGCATTTTGAAGGGATCATTCTTATCCAGGGCATGGCTTGCCTCTGTGAAGGCCTGGACGCAGCCGTGGTCCGTGACGGCCAGGGCGTCCATCCCCCATTCCTTCGCCTTTTTGATGATGCTTGCCACATCCGACACGCCATCCATGTCACTCATCTTCGTATGGCAGTGCAGCTCCACACGCTTGACCGGGCTGTGATCCATGCGCTTGCTGGTAAAATCCTCGGCCTTTTTGATGCCGCGCACCGATCCGATGGTCAGTTCCCCGTCGAAGCGGTCGATGGTCGTCATGCCGCAGAGCCGAATAAAGGTTCCAGGCTTTATGGCCGCATTCAGATCCTCCAGTGTATCCTCATTTGCAAAGACCTTGACGGTGATGGTATCCGTAAAATCCGTGATATGGAAGATGATGATGGTCTTGCCGCTTCGAAGCTCTCTGCTGTCCTTATCCAGGATCTTGCCGCGCACGGTTACCTCTCCGATTTCCCCTTCGATCTTTTCGATCGCGATGAAATCATCCTCGAAATCCCTTCCGTAAAGCACATCCGGATTGTCGGATTTTTTGCGGTAGCCGCCCGAGCTCCAGTCATTTTTCTTAAATTCCTTTCTGCCGCCCGGTGCACCGGCTCCTGCCTTTCCGGCATTGCCGTTTGTACCTTTGGCATCGGTTGTCTTCGCTCCTGCATTTTTGCTTCCTGACGCGCTGTTTTTGCCAAAAGAAGGCTTTTCGGCAGAAGAACCTCCCGCGGAAGCCTTCGCAGTGCCGGAAAAACCGCCCTGCGCGTCCGTCACAGACGCATCGTCCGTTCCGGTTTTCTCGTTAAGACCCAGAACGGAGGCCACCTTGGCCGTCATGCGCTCGGCCTCCTGCTTTGCCTGAAGCTCTCTTTGAATGGAGGCCTTGGCCCGCACCGGTGGCACATATTCGTATTCGATCTCCACCGGCAGGCCGCACCGCTCGTGAAAAACCTTTTCCAGCACGCGCTTTAGCTCTCCGGCCTTGTCCCGGTTGACCATGGTGTCCTCCACCGTCATATGAAGGAGATCGGGCTTTGGAAAGGTACAGGTGCTCTTGCGGAAAATGGAGTATTCCACAATGCTGTATTCCTTTAATTCCGCCTGAAGGCTGTCGCGATACGCAAAAAGGAGCTTCTCCGGCGTATACTGCTCCGACAGCGTGTATTTTTCAAAGATATGGATCCGGAGCTGTTTTCCGGGAAAGAGCTGATCCCGGATCCCTTTTTCGAGAGACCAGATGTTTCGTTTATCGATCAGTCTGGGACTTACGATATAAACGCGAAGAGAGCTCCTATCCCTGGTCATGGACACACGTTCCACGTTCACCAGGGTTAAAAGCTCCTGCATCTGGTCTGTCATATGTAAGCCCGGAAATACTTCCAAAAATGCTTTCATGTATTACAACTTCCCCTGTTTTTCATGCTAAAAACGTCATTGCTTTTTCGCTGCCAGTGCCTCAAGCTCTGCATGGAGGGCAGAAAGAAGCTGATCCTCCGGAAGCTTTCGGATCACCTCTCCCTTTCGGATCAGAAGTCCCTCACCGCAGCCTCCTGCAATGCCCAGGTCCGCCTCCTTTGCCTCGCCCGGGCCATTGACCACGCAGCCCATGACAGCTACCTTCACATCCAGCTGGCCAAATTCCGTAACCATGTTTTCTACCTGGTTTGCCAGACCGATCAGATCGATCTTTGTTCTTCCGCAGGTCGGACAGGAAACCACCTCCACACCGCCGCGGCGAAGCCCCAAGGTTTTTAAGATCAGCTTAGCCGACTTGATTTCCTCTACCGGATCTCCCGTCAGGGAAACACGGATGGTATCGCCGATGCCCTCATGAAGGATGATGCCAAGACCTACCGCCGATTTGATGTTGCCGGAGGTCAGGGTACCGGACTCGGTGATGCCGACATGAAGCGGATACTTTGTTTTTTTGCTGATCAGCTCATGGGCCTTTACGCACATGAGCACATCCGAAGATTTGATGCTGATGACCAGATTGTCATAGCCCATCTGCTCGATCATGGCAACCTTCTCCAGGGCGCTTTCCACGATGCCCTCAGCTGTGACACCGCCGTATTTTTCTATGAGCGGTTTTTCCAGGGATCCGCTGTTGACGCCCACACGGATCGGAACCCCGTATTCCCTTGCCTTGTCCACCACGGCCTTTACGCGCTCCGCACTGCCGATATTGCCCGGATTGATCCGGATCTTATCGGCTCCGCATTCCATGGCTGCAATGGCCAGGCGGTAATCGAAATGAATGTCCGCCACCAGCGGAATATGGATCTGCCGCTTGATGGTCTTTAAGCTTTCTGCTGCCTCCATGGTCGGCACAGCCACCCGGATAATGTCACAGCCTGCCTGCTCCAGCTTTAAAATCTGTGCGACGGTGGCGTTTGCATCCTCGGTTTTTGTATTGCACATCGACTGGATCAGGATCGGATTGCCCCCGCCGATCTTCCGGTTTCCGATGTGGATCTCCTTTGTAATTTTCCGTTCCATATATTTTTCCCTCTTCCTTTTTGCATCGCAGCTGTTTTCGTGTCGCACGCTGCGCATCGTTTCTACAACAGATGTCGGATATCGTTGCACAGGACAAAGACCATCAGTGCCATCAGCACTGCCATGCCGGCCATATGCACCATCCCCTCTTTTTCCGGATCCACAGGCTTTCTTCGCACCAGTTCAATGAGAAGAAAGACCAGGCGGCCTCCGTCTAAGGCCGGGATCGGGAGCAGGTTCATGATCCCGAGGCTGGAGCTTAAAAGGAGCACCCAGTTTGCCAGAGTCAAAACGACTGCCAGTGCGCTGATCTGACGACTTTCCTGCACGGTTTCTCCCACCATGTTTACGATGCCGACAGGGCCGGTCACCGCCTCATCTGCACGGATCTGGCGCCGGATGAGCATGCCAAGGCTGTCGATGGTGGAGGTAACACAGTATTTTACCTCGTAGGCACTGTAATAAAGAAGCTCGCCCACACCCTGGATCTTCTGGTAACCGCCAAACTGCACCCCGAGCATGTAGGACTGATACTCCTCGCTATAGCGCGGGGTCAGGACCACCGAGCCCTTTACCGTGCTGACGGAATTACCTGAAGCCTCCTCGTTTGCTCTTTCATACTGTACCGTCATCTCCTGACCGGGATGAGAAAAGGTATAGAGCTTAATGTCCCGGTAGGCTTCAATGGAACGGCCATTGATCTTTGTAATGCGATCTCCGGCTAAAAGTCCTGCTTCCTCGGCAGGGCTCCCCTCAATGACTCCGGTCAGAACCGGCGCATCGTGGCCGATCTGAGCGACAATGACCATAGCAAAGAGAAAAGCCAGGATAAAGTTAAAGATCGGTCCTGCTGCTACCACGGCAATGCGGGATAACACCGGTTTATTGTGAAAGGCCTTCGGATCCGGATTTCCCGTATCCTCTCCCACCATCATGCAGGAGCCTCCAAAGGGCAACATCTTGATGGAATAGCGCGTTTCCCCTTTTTGTACGCTTAAGAGACGCGGACCCATGCCGACAGAAAATTCGATCACGCCGATCCCGCTGCATTTTGCTAACAGAAAATGCCCGAATTCGTGCACCAGTACGATAAATCCAAACAGCAGCACTGCTGCAAGAATATTCAGCAAACTACCACCTGCTTTCTATATATTCGTAGGTTTCCTTTTCTGCAGCCAGGATCGCATCCACATCCGGGTCTTCGATCACCTTGTGATGCTCCATGGCTCCCTCGATCATGTCGATGATGGTCAGATAGGAAATCTCCCTGTTTAAAAACTTTCCGACTGCATACTCATTGGCTGCATTGTAAACCGTAGGAAGGGAACCTCCCCGCGTTCCAGCCATATAAGCAAGCTTCAGTCCGCGAAATACCTCCATATCCGGATTTTCAAAGGTAATACTGCCAAGCTTTGCAAAATCCAGACGTTCCCCGGGCAAAAATCTGCGCTCCGGGTAGTATAAGGCATACTGGATCGGCAGCTTCATGTCCGGGGTGCCAAGCTGTGCGATAATGGCACCGTCTTCAAATTCAACCATAGAGTGGATGACACTCTGCGGCTGCACCACAACCTGCACCTGATCCATCGAAACATCAAAAAGCCAGTGCGCTTCCATGACTTCCAGGCCTTTGTTGACCATGGTGGAGGAATCGATGGTAATTTTTCTGCCCATTGTCCAGTTCGGGTGCTTGAGCGCATCCTCCAGGCGAACTCCGGCAAGCTGCTCTCTTGTCCATCCGCGGAATGGACCGCCGGAGGCCGTTAAGAGAATCTTGTGGACTGCCTTTTTATCTTCTCCGTTTAAGCTCTGGAAGATGGCGCTGTGCTCACTGTCTACCGGAAGGATCTTCACGCCCATCTCCTTTGCAAGGGGCATGATGATATGTCCGGCCGTGACTAAGGTCTCCTTGTTTGCCAGGGCGATGTCTTTTTTGGCCTTCATGGCTGCAATGGTCGGACGGATGCCGATCATACCGACAATAGCGGTAACGAGTATCTCAGACTCCGGCTGCACGGCCACCTCAATGAGGCCTTCCATCCCGCTTACTACCTTCACCGGAAGGTCTGCAATGTTTATTCTCAGCTCTGCTGCCTTTTTCTCATCCCAGACGCAGGCCAGGGACGGATGAAATTTACGGATCTGCTCTTCCAAAAGCCGGATATTGCTTCCGGCTGCCAGGGCGGTCACCTCGATATCCTGATTATTTTCTACGACTTCTAAGGTCTGAGTACCGATGGAACCGGTAGAACCTAAGATCGCGATGCGTTTCATTGAATTTCCTCCTCATTTACATATCTACGGCAAAAACAGCAGGGCAAAAAAGATGGCCGGCGCAGTAAAGAGCATGCTGTCGAACCGGTCAAGGATGCCTCCGTGTCCCGGGATCAGATTGCCGTAATCCTTAATGTCATGATTTCGTTTGATGGCCGATGCCGCAAGATCTCCGATCTGAGAGATGACGGCTGCGATCGCACACGAAAGGGTGCAGGCAAGCTGCGGATTCATAAGCTCCGTCATCCGGCTTCCGAATGCCATCGAAAACAAAAAGCCAAGCAGTGCCGCTCCGGCCACACCGCCCACGGCACCCTCGATGGATTTCTTCGGGCTTAAGACCGGTGCCAGCTTGTGTTTTCCGAGGAGCATGCCCACGCAGTATGCACTGGTATCACAGCCCCAGGAGCTTAAAAAGATCAGCCATACCAGATACTTTCCGTCTCCCATGGCGCGGACCTGATACAGATAAGAGAGCATCACAGCCACATAAAAGACGCCAAAGAAGGATTCTGCCACCTCCTCGGTGCGATACTTCGGAAAGGTAAATACATAAATGGCCATCATGATCATAAGGGCCGCAATGGCCATCAGGGTCACATAGTGATGACCGTCAAACCACACGAGTCCGTAGTAAGATAATGCCGTAAGATATCCGACGATACCCATGGCGTTTTTTTCAATCTTCAATACCCGGTACAGTTCAAATAAGCCGATCAGAGAGATCAGCGCCGTGACTGCATACAAGAGTGCACCGCCTTTTCCTACGATCAGAATTGCAAGAATAACAAGAACAATACCGCTTACCAGCCGTTTTCCAAACATGCTCGCCCCGCCCCTTTCTTCTGTTTATCCATGTACCCCGCCGTAGCGACGGTCGCGACGGTTATAGGCAATGATGGCATTTTCCAGCTCTTCCCGGTTAAAGTCCGGCCACAGGCAGTCTGTTACATAAATTTCCGTATAGGCAAGCTGCCATAGAAGATAGTTGGAAAGGCGGATCTCGCCGCTGGTCCGGATGAGAAGATCCGGATCCGGCATCCCGGCGGTATCCAGATAGGAGGCCACAACTGCCTCCGTAATCTCTTCCGGCTTCCGATCACCGGCCAGACAATCTGCAGTCAGTTTTTTTACGGCACGGGTGATCTCGTCCCGGCCGCCGTAATTGACTGCGATCACAAAGGTGAGACCGGTGTTGTCCTTAGTTTCTCTCTCTAAACGGTTGATCCCGTCGATAATATCCTGGGCAAACCGGGTGCGATCACCGATCATGCAGACACGCACATTGTTGGCGGAAGCCACCTTTAGCAGGCGTACCATGTAGAAGCGAAACAGCTGCATCAGCGCTCCCACTTCCTCTGCAGAGCGTTTCCAGTTCTCGGTAGAAAACCCATATACGGTCAGATATTCAATTCCCATGCGGGCTGCTATCTCCACCGTTTTTTCCACAGTCACGCAGCCCTCCTTGTGTCCCATGGAACGCGGCAGTCCGCGTTTTTTTGCCCAGCGTCCGTTTCCGTCTAAGATCAGGGCAACATGCTTTGGGATCACCATCCCCTCTAATCGATCCGACATTTCCATTCCTCCAATATCATGATGTTCGCTTTGTATCATTACATACGTGCAAAAGGGGAAGATCACTCTTCCCCTTTTTCCACGTTCCTTTTCAGGGACTGCTCTGTCATAAACAAGAATTAGACGGTCATGAGCTCCTTAGTCTTTGTCTCGATGGCCTTGTCTACCTTTTCGATCATCTTGTCCGTGATTTTCTGGATCTTCTCTTCGCCCTGTTTTAACTCATCCTCAGAAATATCGCCTGCTTTTTCCATCTTCTTGATGCTGTCGATGGCATCGCGGCGGATGTTGCGGATCGCAACCTTGGCACCCTCGCCTTTTTTCTTGACATCCTTAGCCAGATCTTTACGGCGTTCCTCGGTAAGCTCCGGGAATACCAGGCGGATCACATTGCCGTCGTTGGTCGGGTTGATGCCGAGATCGGAAACCAGGATGGCTTTCTCAACAGCCTTTAACATGCTCTTTTCCCACGGCTGGATCACGATCATGCGTGCCTCCGGCACGGTCACGTTGCCGATCTGCTGGATCGGAGTCGGGGTTCCGTAGTAGTCTACACGGATACGGTCTAATACATGCGGGTTGGCACGGCCTGCACGGATGGATGCGTACTCATCCATGAGCACATCCAGGGATTTCTCCATTTTATCCTCGTATAACTTTAAGTGTTCCTGCATAATTTCCTCCTGTTAGTCCACGGTCACGATGGTACCGTTTATTTTTCCCTGCATCGCGTTCGCAATGCTGTCTTTCTCATTCAGATCAAATACTGCCATCGGCATCTTGTGTTCCATGCACATGATGGAAGCGGTCAGGTCTACCACAGCGAGCTTCTGATCGATCACATCCTGAATGCTGATGGTGTCGTAACGTTTTGCATTTGGATTCTTCTGCGGATCGCTGTCATAGACGCCGTCAATGGACTTGGCAAGCAGGATGCAGTCTGCATCCATCTCTACAGCGCGGAGTGTGATCCCGGTATCGGTAGAGAAATACGGATGACCGGTGCCGCCTGCGAAGAATACGACCTTTCCTTCCTCAAAATAACGGTTTGCCTTATCCTTGGAGAATAACTCGGTCACTGCTCCGCAGACAAACGGAGTCAGGATCTCTGTTTTCATACCTGCATTGCGGAAGATCTCAGAAACATAAATGCAATTCATGATGGTTGCAAGCATACCGATCTGGTCTGCCTTTGTGCGCTCGATGGCGTCACTGGTACGTCCTCTCCAGAAATTGCCTCCTCCGATGACGATGCCGACCTGTATGCCTGCATCAACGGAAATCTTCACCTGTCTGGCAACCTCTTTGACTGTATCTTCGTCAAAACCTGTTTTTTTCGGTCCGGCAAGTGCTTCACCGCTTAACTTCAAAAACACTCGTTTCATATCCATATGATCCCAAGTCTCCTTCTCTCACGATAACAAACTGCAAGGGTTTTGCAGTTCTAGTGCATCGTTTCATAAATTATCATTATTTGCAAACGATGTGCTAGTGTACTGGCACATTCATTTTCAGACTAATGACGCTGAATATTTTTTCATTG
>CAVALB010000015.1:0-44816 GCA_963589345.1 uncultured Selenomonadales bacterium
ATACGCCACACCGACGAAATGCGGAGCATTTTGGAGGTTGGTTCTGAACAGTTACCCAAATTTTATAAATTAAACTTGCTCTGCAATCTCATATAAAAGACGTTCGGAATCTTCCCAACCAAGGCACGGATCGGTGATGGACTTGCCGTAGCAGTGTTCTCCGATCTTCTGGTTGCCCGGTTCGATATAGCTTTCGATCATAACGCCCTTCACAAGCTTGTTTAAATCAGCAGACTGTCTGCGGCTGTGCAGGATCTCTTTTACGATACGGATCTGTTCCATATACTGCTTGTTTGAGTTGGAGTGGTTGGCATCTACGATGCAGGCCGGATTTACCAGATCACGTTTTGCATATAACTCATGGAGCAGCATCAGATCCTCGTAGTGGTAGTTTGGCAGGCACTGACCATGCTTGCTGACTGCACCCCGCAGGATGGTGTGTGTATAAGGATTGCCGTCGGTTTTTACTTCCCAGTCACGCATGATAAATTCATGGCTGTGCTGACCGGCCTGAACTGAGTTCATCATAACGGACAGATCGCCGCTGGTAGGGTTCTTCATGCCGACCGGAACGTGGCAGCCGCTGGATACGAGACGATGCTGCTGGTTCTCAACGGAACGGGCACCGACAGCAATATAGGACATGATATCGTCCAGGTAGCTGACATTGTCAGGATAAAGCATCTCGTCGGCGGTCGAAAATCCGGTTTCCTTTAAGACACGCATATGAAGATGACGGATGGCGTGAAGTCCTTCAGCCATACTCGGGCGTTTTTCCGGATCGGGTTGATGGAGCATTCCCTTATAGCCGTCTCCTGTGGTACGAGGCTTATTTGTATAAACGCGAGGCACGATGATCAGACGATCCTTGGTTTTTTCCTGAACATCGATCAGGCGGCTGGTATAATCGAGAACAGCCTCCTCATTGTCTGCGGAGCATGGCCCGATGATGACCAGAAATTTATCGCTTTCTCCACTGATCACTTTCTTGACTTCTTCATCTCGCTCAGCCTTTCGCACTGCAAACTCTGTCGGAAGCGGGAACTGTTCTTTGATTTCTGCCGGGGTTGGCAGCTTGTTTATGAATTCGAATGCCATGATTTCCTCCTTGAATGGCGTATGATATAAATTCGCACGTTGACGCGTTAAAGTGTATTATAGTATGACTGTAAAAAAAATGCAAGAAAAATTTACTTTGCCTACCCATTCGTATAAAATGATATCATTTTTAGAAAAAGAAAACAACCCTGATTAGATTCTCTATAAAATTATCTAACACTTGTCTCATAATAAAGTGTATAATGGAATGGAGAGAGCAAGTGAAAAATCAGATCTGAAAATCATGAAAATACATGCATAAGAGGAGGCGTACGATGAAACTGACATGGCTTGGACATTCCTGTTTTAAATTAGAATCCGGTGGGTACACTGTAATTTTGGATCCGTATAAGGACGGTTATGTGCCGGGACTTGCACCGATCAGGGAGAGTGCGGATGCAGTGTTTTGCAGTCATGAGCATAGCGACCATAATGCAAGGGAAACAGTAACCCTGAATCAGGAACAAAAGAAATCCCCTTTTACGATCACCGAGGTTCATACCTGGCACGATGACACACAGGGAAGCAAGCGAGGCAGTAACTGTATCCGTATTTTTGATGATGGAACTTACCGCGCGGCACATCTGGGAGATCTTGGATGTGAACTAAAAGAGGAGCAGCTGAAACAGCTTATGGATTTGGATGTGGTGATGATTCCGGTAGGCGGATTTTATACCATTGATGCAAAACAGGCAAAAGCGCTCATCGATCAAATCCAGCCAAGGGTTACCATTCCCATGCATTACCGGAGCAAGGATTTTGGATATGATGTTCTCGGAACGGTAGAAGATTTTACCGCACTGTGTGACTGCGTAGCAGAATATCCAGGCAATTCGATCAAACTGAATGAAGAAATGCTGAAGCAGGCTGCAATATTGAAGCTCAAATAAAAAATCAGCGGTTCTATTTTGGGAAAGCTCTTGTGATTTGATTGCAAAAATGTTACCATAGTTTATCATGCGGAGTTTTGCTCAGGCAAAACTCCTTTTTTGCGGCAAATGCACTCTTGGAACCTTTTTATGTCTTTTTTGAGAGAGACTTCGAGAGCACGTATAATACAGGGGAGGAAATACATATGTCACTAATCATTCCAGCTAACTATGATCCGCATCTCACAGTACGTGAGACTCAGGAAGCAATCAAATACATCCGCGACACATTTCAGAAGGAATTTGGAAAGGAGATGCATTTGGAACGGATCTCCGCACCATTGTTTGTGACTCAGGCGAGCGGCCTGAACGACAACTTAAACGGCGTAGAACGTCCGGTTCAGTTCGATATCGCAGCAATTCCGGGAGAAACTGTCGAGGTTGTCCATTCTCTGGCCAAATGGAAACGCATGGCATTGAAGGAATATGGTTTTCAGCCGGGCGAGGGGCTTTATACGAACATGAATGCCATTCGCCGTGATGAAGAGCTTGATAATCTTCATTCCTGCTACGTAGATCAGTGGGATTGGGAAAAAGTGATCACCAAAGAGGAGCGTACCATTGAAACTCTGGAATCCACTGTTCAAACCATCTTCAAGATCATCAAGCACATGGAACATGAAGTGTGGTATAAATATCCGCAGGCTGTAAAACATTTGCCGGAACATATCACCTTCATTACAACTCAGGAACTGGCGGATCGTTATCCGGACAAAACACCGAAGGAACGCGAAAATCTCATCACCAAGGAGTACGGCTGCGTATTCCTCATGAGGATCGGAGATAAGCTCTCCACTGGCGAACCGCACGATGGCCGCGCACCGGATTATGATGACTGGCAGTTAAATGGTGATATCCTGTTCTGGTACGAACAGTTAAACTGCGCTCTGGAGATATCCAGTATGGGAATCCGCGTGGACGAGAAAGCTTTGGAAGCGCAGTTAAAGAAGGCAGGCTGTGAAGAGAGAAAGAATCTGCCGTATCACAGAATGCTTTTAAACGGTGAACTTCCGTATACCATAGGAGGAGGGATCGGACAGTCACGTCTTTGCATGCTTTTGTTAGACCGCGCCCATGTGGGTGAAGTGCAGGCAAGCCTGTGGCCGGAGAATATGAGAAAAATCTGCAAAGAACATAAAATTATGCTGCTGTAACAAAGATGCAGGCAAAGGTCAATTTAGCAAATATTTGTAACTGTTCAGAGCCAACCTTCAAAATTAGCCATGGCTCTGGACAGTTACAAATTTTTTTTCTTTATGTGTGCAACATTTTCGTTTTCTCATCTGTATAGAATATGGAAAAGGCATGAAGAGACCGTGAAATTTGAATGTGTCAGTGCACTAGCACGGCTCATGCTTGAATCCGGAGAAAAAATAAAAGACAGAGGAGAACGATTATGATGACAAAGAAAAACAGAAACGTACACGGAGCATTTTTTGCAGTGATGATGGCGGGGGCTTTTCTGACAGCCTGTGGCGGTCCAAAGACTGTAAGTGAGACGATGACTGTGCAGACAGAGCAGCATGAGGCTTCGAATGTATCTTCCGCTCCGACGGCGAATGCAGTAAATACAAGCATGCAGGAAACAGAAAATTTGATTGGAATGCCGAATCCGTTTACAGATAATGCGACACTGGAGGAGGCTGAGAAAAACGCAGGTTTTTCCATTGAAGTACCGGAACAGATCCGTGGGATTGCGGCATCATCTTTCCGAAATCTGGGGCAGGACCTTTTGGAGGTGATCTACTATGATGGGGATCGGGAGATCGCAAGAATCCGTAAGGGAACTGCTCTGGATGATATCAGCGGAGTTTATACCGACTATGAAGATATTCGAAATGAACAGATCGACGGACGTCAGGTAACCTTGAAAGGTCATGACGGACAGTATGAGCTGGCAATCTGGCAGGATGAAACTTACAGCTATGCCGTGCTTCTGGGAGGAACAGGCGTGAGCTGTGATGAGATGAGTGCCTTGGTTCAGGCTGTGAAGTAGTGGAATGGATATTGGGTTATGAGCGTGGAATTGCTGCAAAAGAGTGGGAGAAATAAACGAGTATGGAAATGATATTATCGAGGGCGGGTGTCTGTGATGCCGGAAAACAATATCAAAGGCTGCCCTGGTGGAGGCGGATTATTTCAGCAGGGTACTATGCCCTTGCAAGAATCGAAAACCGCGGAAGTTTGTTTGTGTCTGGTAATGGTGAAAAAACAAAGGAAACGCTTTTTACCGGACAACGCACGGAAAACAGTCGGAATGAAGAATACAGCCGGAATGCAGAGCGCCTGTTAAATGACTTTGGCAATGCGGTGCTGCGGTTATCCTATTCTTATCTTCACAATATGAGTGATGCGGAGGATGTTTTGCAGGAAACCCTGATCCGATATCTGAAGACACAGCCGGAGCTTTTGGATCATGCGCATGAAAAGGCCTGGCTTCTTCGGGTAGCAGCCAATCTGAGTAAAAATCGACTGGAGTATAACCGGCTGCGAGATACGGATGAGTTGGAAGAAACCCTGGTGAGTCAGGAGAGAGAGGATCTTTCTTTTTTGTGGGAGGCTGTAAAGAAATTGCCGCACACGAGCCGTGATGTCATCCATCTCTTCTATTATGAAGGATATCCAACCGCTCAGATTGCAAGGATCCTGAACCGGCGGGAAAACACGGTGCGTTCGGATCTGCTCAGGGGGCGGGAACGATTAAAGAAAATTCTGAAGGAGGAATATGATTTTGAGTAAAAAGTATAAAGAAATCATGGATCAGGTCTGCGTAACAGATGAAATGAAACAGCGGATCCTTCAGAATGTGAAGAACGAGATGGAAGCCCCAAAAATCAGTCGAAGTCATTTCCTGTCGTATGGAAAATTCTCCAGGTATATCTCGGCTGCAGCCTGTATTTTAATGCTGCTTGTTGGCGGTCTGACTGTGACAAAGCTTTTTGATCGCGAAGTTATGCCAAACGAGTCTGCCGGAGACATGGCATCCGGTGAAGGTCAAGGTGTTGCCATGGCTGTAAACGGCATGGAAGTATTGGATTCAGCGGAGGAATTGTCCCGGGTACTCGGATTTCCTGTGACGGATATAACCGAGATTCCGTTTGAAGTGCAGAACACGGAATATACAAATGGATGGAACGAATTTGCTCAAATTGTATATCAGGGGGAAAACAGTGAAATCCTGTTTCGAAAGGCCAGAGGAGCGAATGATATCTCCGGTGATTACAATACCTATGAGGATGTAAAGACGATTACGATCAATCATGCCGAGGTGACCCTGAAGGGAGAGTCAGAAAGCTACAGCCTGGCGATCTGGCAGCAGGATGGATTTTCCTATTCTCTGAGTATGGAACCGTGCGGAAGCGAAGAGGTATTTGCAAAGATGATACAGAGCATTCAATGAACAGTTACAAAGATTTTAAAGTGCATTCGAAGTCCATATTTTCCCGGGTGCATTTTCCGGGGGTGATCCGCTGTCCGGTTTTGGGGCAGAACAGGTCATTTCCGGATTCCAGAAGAATGATATCACCTGTGTGAAAAGTACCGTCTGTACAGCTTTTGGTGATGCGATAGGAAACGCCCGTCCTCAGGGCGAGGCGACTCATGTGTTCTTTCCAAAGTCTGCCCTTTTCCAGCAATGCATTCCATGGTAACAAATTGGTATCAGGATCCTGTGATTTGTCCGGTGCGAATTCCTGTTTCATTGGCGGCCCTCCCTCATTACTTTGTCCCACTTTATCATACTTTATCCTACTTAGCAATAAAAAATCCTTCATCATGCTATATTACAAAAAGTTCATTGTAAACCATGAAAAGATGAAGGAGGACAGCAGCATGAGACCGCTGAAGGGAAAAGTCAGTATCACGCTGGACAGTGATATCATACAGACGATCAGGGATTACGCAGAGGAGGATGACCGTACATTCAGCCAATATATCAACATGATATTGAAGGAACACATAAGCAGGCGAAATGAGACTGAGAAACAATAGTCTTATGGATGCCTGCTTTTTATTATGAAACGAAAATATGACATAATAAAACGAAACCCCATCATGCTTATCATAATAAAAACATGACGGGGTTTCATTTACTTAATCTTTAAGGATTCTTGTCCAGTAGTCTTTTGTTTCCGCTGCTACCACACCGCTCAGAGCTAAAAGAGCGATCAGGTTTGGCAGTGCCATGAGGGCATTGAAGATATCGGCAATGGTCCATACAGCCTCTACAGTCATAAATGGGCCGATGAAGATGGCAAGGATGTAGAGGAAGCGGTAGGTCATCACGGCCTTCTGATTGCCGTTTGACAGATACTCCAGGCAGCGCTCTCCGTAATAATTCCATCCGATGATGGTGGTGAAGGCAAAGAAGATCAGGCACATCATCAGAAGAAAAGCGGAAAACTGTGCCGGTACCGGAAGTCCCATCTGGAAGGCTCTGGTGGTGACTGCAACGCCCTCCAGGCCTGCGGTATGCGAACCGGTCAGTACGATACAGAGTCCGGTCATGGTGCATACGATGATGGTGTCGATAAAGGTTCCGGTCATGGTGACGAGTCCCTGCCTTGCCGGTTCCTTGGTCTGTGCAGCTGCAGCAGCGATCGGTGCACTTCCGAGTCCCGCTTCATTGGAGAAAATACCGCGGGCAATGCCCTTTTGCATGGCGATCAGCACGGCACCGAGTGCACCGCCGGCCGCAGCCCGAAGGCCAAAGGCACTCTGAATGATCTCAGCGAAAGCAGCCGGGATCTGGGATGCATGTAAGATAAGGATCACAACACAGGCAACAATGTAGAACACAGCCATAAACGGAACGACAACGGAAGAAACGCTGGCGATACGCTGGATGCCGCCGAGCACTACCAGTGCCACGCAGATGGTCAGGATGATGCCGGTTACGACAACGGCAATGCTGTAATCATGCCCGAAAAGGTTGATCACATGCTCCTTATTTTCATCGAAAAAGTTTCCGGCAGCAGCGGTAATGCCGTTTACCTGGGTGAAGGTACCGATACCGAGAAGGCCGACGCCTGCACCGAAAAACGCAAAGATCTTGCCGAGCCAGCGCCAGTTTTTGCCCATGCCGTTTTCGATATAGTAGAACGGGCCGCCCAGCACATGACCGTTCTCGTCGATCACACGGTATTTGATGGCCAGCACACCCTCTGCGTACTTGGTGGCCATACCAAAGAGGGCTGCGATCCACATCCAGAACAGCGCTCCGGCTCCTCCGGCAACCAGTGCCGTGGCTACACCGACAATGTTTCCGGTGCCGATGGTGGCAGAGAGGGCAGTACAGAGAGCTGCGAAGCTGCTGACCTCACCGTGACCTTCGTCTTCATTCTGGAACATGTACTTACAGGCCACGCCCAGCTTGTGGAACTGGATCCCGCGCAGCCGGATGGTTAGAAACATACCGGTGGCCAGAATCAGGACGATCAAGGGGACACCCCATACAAAACCGTCAAGCCAGTTCAAAAAATTGCTTACTCCATTTAACATGATGTTCACTCTTTCTCCCGTGGGGGGTTTTTGGAAGCATCTGGGGGGAAACGAAAAAACGGGGAATTTTTTCGTAAACAAAAAGGAAGTTGTCCAGCTGCACCATTGCAGATGAAAAACTCCCTCTAAAGAGTGTGGAAAGACGGATGCGTTTCGGTATCCTATGCTCTGTCCTTTTGCCTGAGAGATTGGCAGATTCCTGCCGTACACCTTCGGCGCTCTAAGTATGAGACTCTCCAGAGTTTGCTTCTTGAAAAGAAGCATAGACGATTTACTTTAGAAAAGCAAGTACAATTTGAAGAATTCCCAAATATTCTGTCAAAAAATACAATCTTATAAAGTTGTCCTTGTGGATTTTTGGGAAACCGATATAATGAAAAGGTACCAATTTTAGAAGACATCTGTCCGCAAGCGACAGGAAAGGAAGGGATATATGAAGGACGAGAAAGACTTTTTAGGGACAGAACCCATTGGGAAGCTTTTGCGTTCCCTGGCCATACCAACCATTACGGCGCAGCTGATCAACATGTTGTACAACATTGTAGATCGTATTTATATCGGGCATATTCCGGAGAATGGGGCACTGGCGCTCACCGGTGTTGGCGTATGCATGCCGCTCATTATGATCGTGTCGGCCTTTGCTGCCCTGGTGGGAAGCGGGGGAGCACCGCAGGCCTCTATCCATATGGGCAAACAGGACTATGACCGGGCAGAAAAGATTTTGGGAGGCTGTTTTACACTTCAGGTTGTCATTTCCGTCATTCTGACGGCAGTGCTGTTTTTGTTTAACGAAAGGCTGCTTCTGGCTTTTGGCGCCAGTGAAAACACCATCGGCTATGCGGTCAGCTATATGAACATCTATTCTCTTGGAACCATCTTTGTTCAGCTGACCCTCGGGATGAATATGTTCATCACCGCGCAGGGCTTTGCCAAAACCGGCATGCTTTCCGTGCTCATCGGGGCGATCTGCAACATCGTGCTGGATCCGGTCTTTATTTTTGTAATGCATATGGGCGTGCAGGGTGCTGCCCTGGCTACCGTGATCTCCCAGGCCTGCTCTACCATCTGGGTGCTGGCCTTCCTGATCGGAAAGAAGACACGGCTGAAGATCCGTCTTGGCAATATGAGACTGGATTCATCCATCATCCTTCCCTGTGTTGCCCTCGGTGCGGCAACCTTTGTCATGCAGTCCAGCGAGAGCGTTATCTCCATTTGCTTTAATTCGTCCTTATTAAAATACGGGGGCGATATTGCAGTAGGAGCCATGACGATCCTGACCAGTGCCATGCAGTTTGCCATGCTGCCTCTGCAGGGACTGGGACAGGGGGCACAGCCTATTATCAGTTATAATTACGGCGCCCACAATGCAGATCGTGTGAAAGGAGCCTTTAAGCTTCTTTTAAAGGTCAGCCTTTGCTATTCCACTCTGATCTGGCTGCTTGTTCAGCTGGTGCCGCAGGCCTTTGCCGGAATGTTTACCTCTGACGCAGAGCTTCTGGCCTTCACCTCCCGAGTGCTTCGCATTTATATGGCCTGCGTTTTCCTGTTTGGTATTCAGATTGCCTGTCAGATGGCTTTTACCTCCATCGGATTCGCAAAGGAGTCAATTGTGGTGGCAGTCACAAGGAAATTTATCCTGCTGCTCCCGCTCATCTACATCCTGCCACACCTTTTGACCGGGGATCAGACAACAGCAGTCTACTTAGCAGAACCCGTAGCAGACTTTATTGCAGTGAGCTTTACAGCGCTGCTGTTTCGCAGACAGTTTCAAAAGGCGCTTAAGGGGCTGGGAGAGAAAACCGGGTATTAAAAAAAACCCGCCGGCAGATGCTTGCTTAGCTTTTGCCGGCGGGGTTTTTAAATGATCCAGTTATTTTGCTGCTTTCTTTGCTTCTCGTTTTGCTTCCAGATTGGAAACAACCATAGTGCAGGCAGCATCACCGGTGATGTTGACGGTGGTTCGGCCCATATCGAAGATGCGGTCGACACCGGCTACCAGGGCGATTCCGTCTACCGGAAGACCGACGGAGGTCAGCACCATGGCCAGCATGATCATGCCGGCACCCGGAACACCGGCGGTACCGATGGAGGCCAGGGTTGCGGTCAGCACGATGGTAATCATCTGGTTTAAGGTCAGGTCAATGCCATAGCAGGAGGCAATGAAGATAGCACAGACACCCTGATAGATGGCTGTTCCGTCCATGTTGATGGTGGCACCGAGCGGCAGGACGAAGGATGCGATCTCTCGTTTGGCTCCCAGCTTTTCGGTACAGTTTAAGTTGATCGGCAGTGTACCAACGGAGGAAGCACTGGAGAATGCAAACATGATGGCAGGCAGCATTCCCTTAAAGAACTTAAGCGGGCTGAGTCCGCCTAAGAATTTTACCGTCATGGAATAAACCAATACTGCGTGTACGATGTAGCAGATGTAGGCCGCCAAAAGTACCATGACCAGGGAGCCGATGATGGTCGGACCATTGACTGCAATGACCGGACAGAGCAGGCAAAATACACCGATCGGGGACAGGTTTAGGATCATCTCCATGCATTTCATGAAAATCTCGTTCAGGTCATTGAAGGCGTTGACCACGCGTACATTTTTCTCGCCGACCAGGATGATGGCAAAGCCGAGAAGGATGGCCATCACGATGATCTGCAGCATATTGGCCTCGACCATCGGAGAGACAAAGTTGGACGGGAAAATATTAACCAGGGTGTCCATAAAGGAGGTTGCCTCAGTGGCTTCATAGGTGAGATCCGTGGTGGCAATGACCGGAAACAGAGACTTAAACAGGTTTCCGCCGATCAGGCCGATGGTGACTGCAAACGCAGTGGTAAACAGGTAAAACACCACGGTTTTCAGTCCGATGGCACCGACCTTTTTGATGTCGCTCATGGAGATGATGCCGCACATAATGGAAAACAGGACGATCGGTACGACAATGAATTTTACCAGGTTTAAGAATATGGTACCGAAGGGTTTGATAAAGTTTTCTGCGAAGCTTGCATGGCTTTGAAGCAGCAGTCCTGCCAGGACGGCCAGGACGAGGGCAATGAAGATCTTCATTGCCAGGGACATTTTCTTTTGTTCTTTCATGTTGCCTTCCTCTTTCTTAAAAAACTTGTCTTATCTTAGCATATCCTTTCCAAAGGCGCAATGTTTTTTCTTGATGTCCTGGTGCTCTGATGATAAACTAAGAAAGGAAGCGTTGCGGACATGACTCCTTTGCACGAATTGCGCCGGATCCATGTCTGTTTCGCGGTAAGAGAAAGGAATGAAAGCATGACAGAGAGTAAAGCCGCGCCCAAGCAGGACCGCGCCAAATATAAGCTTGCAGCATCCATGAAGGAGTGCATGAAAACAACTCCGGTGGATCGCATCACAGTGAAGGATATCGTGGAGGGCAGCGGCCTGACCCGTCAGACCTTTTACCGTAATTTTAAGGATAAATATGATCTAATAAACTGGTATTTTGACAAGCTGGTGCTGCAGTCCTTTGAACAGATCGGCATGGGAAACACGGTGGGGGAGAGCCTGACACAGAAGTTTGAATTTATCTTAAATGAGAAGGCATTTTTCACCGAAGCCTTCCGCTCCGATGATTATAATTCCGTGAAGGAGCATGATTTTGAGCTGATCCTTCAGTTTTACAAAGACCTGATCGCAAGAAAAGCCAGCCGCCCGCTCGGCGAGGAGCTGGAATTTCTTCTGGAAATGTACTGCCGCGGTTCGGTTTATATGACGGAGAAATGGGTGCTTGGCGGTATGAAGGATTCCCCGCGGCGTATGTCGGATAAGCTGGTGGAGGCAATGCCGCCGAAGCTTGAAAAGGTTTTTTCCGGGCTCGGGCTTTTATGAAAAGCTTGTGATGAAAAAGACAAAAAACTGCCAAAATATGCATAAAGAAAATTGTGGAAAATCCACAAAAATAGGAAGAAAGTGACAAAAGGAAAACTTTGTCACTTTCTTTTTCTCAATATACTTGTTAAAATAATGTCAGTTCGAAACGAAGAAAAAGGTTTTGAAATTCAAGGAGGGTTTTTATCATGGCAAACAGAATCGTATTAAATGAAACTTCTTATCATGGCGCAGGTGCCATTAAGGAGATTGCAAATGAAGTAAAGGTAAGAGGCTTTGCAAAAGCTTTTGTATGTTCCGATCCGGATCTGATCAAATTCGGTGTTACCAAAAAAGTAACCGATGTTCTGGATGAGGCCGGTCTTGCTTATGAGATTTATTCCAATATCAAACCGAACCCAACCATTGAAAATGTGCAGACCGGTGTGGCTGCATTCAAGGCATCCGGTGCAGATTATCTTATTGCCATCGGCGGTGGTTCTTCCATGGATACCGCAAAGGCCATCGGCATCATCATCAACAACCCGGAGTTTGAGGATGTAAGAAGCCTGGAAGGTGTAGCTCCGACGAAGAAACCTTGTGTACCGATTATCGCAGTTCCAACCACTGCAGGTACCGCAGCAGAGGTTACCATCAACTATGTAATCACCGATGTTGAGAAAAAACGTAAATTTGTATGTGTAGATACTCACGACATCCCGGTTGTTGCAGTGATCGATCCGGATATGATGTCCAGCATGCCAAAGGGACTGACTGCTTCCACCGGTATGGATGCTCTGACCCATGCAATCGAGGGCTACATCACCAAGGCAGCATGGGAGATGACCGATATGTTCCACTTAAAAGCAATCGAGATCATTTCCAATTCCTTACGCGGTGCAGTTGCCAATACTCCTGAGGGAAGAGAAGGTATGGCACTTGGCCAGTATGTGGCAGGCATGGGCTTCTCCAACGTAGGTCTTGGTATCGTTCACTCCATGGCACACTCTCTGGGTGCTGTTTATGATACCCCGCATGGTGTTGCAAATGCTATCCTGCTGCCGACCGTTATGGAGTACAATGCTCCGTGCACCGGCGACAAGTACAAATACATTGCAAAGGCAATGGGAGTTGAGGGCGTAGAGTCCATGAGCCAGGAAGAATATCGCAAGGCTGCAGTGGATGCAGTGAAGAAGCTGTCCGCAGACGTAGGAATCCCGGCTGACTTAAAGGCCATTGTCAAAGAAGAGGATCTGGATTTCCTGTCTGAGTCTGCATACGCAGATGCATGCCGTCCGGGCAACCCGAGAGACACCTCCGTAGAGGAAATCAAAGAGCTGTATAAATCCCTGATGTAATCCATTAAGAAAGATCTTTCAGTAAAAAGCGGGGCAGTGAAAACCGAGAAAATTGGTTTTTACTGCCCCGCTTTTTGGCATGAGTCTCATGAAAAATCTTGCACGCACAAAAGCTGTTTGTTAGAATGAAAGCATAAAAGCATAAAAGCATAAGAGCAATTAAAACAGGTCTAACGAAAGGAAGAAAGATACTATGGGAAGCTATTTAAATCCCGGAAGTGAGCGCTTCCGCACCAGTCTGCGCTCCCAGATCTATGTAGATAAATCCCTGCTGATCGCAGAAATCAATAAGCTTGTCAGGACAGAGCAGAATATGTCTGCGTCAGCCGTCCGCGTCGGTTCGGCAAATCCATGGCGGCAGATATGCTGCTTGCTTATTACAGTGCAGGAGAGGATACGTCTGCCTTGTTTGACGGATTAAAAATCAGCAGGGAAGCGTCGTATCGGGAGCATTTAAATCAATATGATGTGATCAAGATCAATATGCAGGAATTTCTGAGTGCAACGCATGATGTGGATGAGATGCTCCGGATCCTTCAGAAACGTGTTTTGATGGATCTGAAGAAAATCTATCCGGATATTGTGGAGGGCGATCATCTGGTTTGGGCTATGATGGATGTATATGCACAGACCGGACGTCCGTTTATCATATTGATCGATGAGTGGGACTGCCTTTTCAGGGAGTATGTACATGACACGGAAGCTCAGAAGAAATATCTGGATTTTTTGCGCATGTGGCTGAAGGATCAAACTTATGTGGCACTTGCCTATATGACAGGAATTCTGCCGATCAAAAAATACGGATCTCACTCGGCTCTGAATATGTTTTCAGAGTATTCCATGACCAATGCGAGGGAATTGGCACCGTATTTTGGCTTTACGGAGGATGAGGTAAAGGCTCTTTGCGAGCGGTACCGGATGAGCTTCGAGGAGGCAAAAGCCTGGTGTGATGGATATGAATTGGTTGAATTAAGAGCAGGCGGAAAGATCACGTTTCACTCTATGTACAGCCCAAAATCAGTTGTAGATGCCATGCTCAGTCATGTGTATGACACGTACTGGAATCAAACAGAAACCTATGAGGCACTCAAGGTTTATATCCAGATGAACATGGATGGGCTGAAGGATGCTGTCATTCAAATGTTAGCAGGTGAACGGGTTGAAGTTAATACAGGAACCTTTACCAATGATATGACAACTTTTTCCTGCCGGGATGATGTTTTGACACTTTTGGTGCATTTGGGCTATCTTTCCTATCGTCGGGCAGACAAAACAGTAAGCATCCCGAACAAAGAGGTTTCGCAGGAGTACATCAACGCCATCAGCACCATGAGCTGGGGCGAAGTGATGCGCTCCATAACGGACTCAAAAAAGCTTTTGGAATCTCTGTGGGATATGGATGCAGAAGGTGCGATCGCGCAGATCAAGAAAAAGAACTATGTAAAGGCGCTGGAGGATTATAAGGGAAATCTGCTGTTGGTCGGCATTAACTATGATCAGGATAAGAAACATACCTGCGTGATTGAGAAAATGGAACTGTAAATACCAAGGTATGATTATAAAAAAGATCGGAATGTTCTTTTAGAGAATGTTCTGATCTTTTTTCATGTCTAAAAACAGTGAAACATATCATGTAAGATAGAGACATAAGAAACAAAAACTTTCAATAAAAAGGGGGAGATTGTATGAATACATTGATCAAGAGTGCAGTCGTTGGTTTTGACAAACTTTTGGAGGAATAAGTGTATGAGAAAAGAACGTATCATTCTTGGGGAAAATTGCAGCTACAGTGCGGACAGCAGTAAGACCGGAATCAACAATAACCGCGTGATCGTGGGTGGATCCGGAAGCGGTAAAACGGTTTCCGTTCTGGAGCCGGAGCTTTTAGAGCTTTTGCGCGCCCGGGAATCCAGCATGATCGTGGTGGCAACCAAGAGAAGACTGGTGGATAAATATAAATATCCGCTGAAAAAAGCGGGATACCGGGTGTATGATCTGAATTTTGCCGAATCGGAGCGATCGGATTGCTGTTTTGATCCGCTTAAATATGTCCATTCAGAAGAAGATATTACGGATCTGGCCTCTGCCATTGTGCTGTCCAATGTGAAAAAAGCTGATTCCAAACAGGATCCGTTCTGGGATGACAGTGCCATCTCTCTTCTTGCGGCGGAGTGTGCACTGGTGCGAGAACAGGGAAAAACCACCTTTGCCGACGTTGTGAAGATCCAGAATCATATAGCCTTACTGGAGGGAGGCGGTGCAGGGATCCGAACGACAATGGATATCATGTTCGATCAGCTGATGGATCAAAAACCGGACAGCTATGCCGGAAAATACTGGCGGACATTTCGAGAAAACCCCGAGCGGACTGCAAAGTGTGTGTTTACCACGCTCAATACGACGATGGACAAGCTCTTTACCTCCGGGATCTGTGCGCAGATGAGAGAAAAGCCCTATATTGATTTTGAAAAAATGGCATCGGAAAAGAGTGTGATCTTTGTAACGACAAGTCCGGTGAAAAAGACGCTTCACAGCTTGGCGCAGCTTTTTTTGGCGCAGGCCGTAAAGGAATTGTTTGAACTTGCAGAACGCCGTCCGGACGGTACCCTGCCGATCCCGGTACATATTTCCTTTGATGACTTTGCCACCGGAGGCCGGTGCGCGAACTTTCCGGAGTACATTTCCATTTTTCGAGAAAAGGGGATCTCATCCACCATCCTGCTTCAGTCCGAGGCACAGCTTCGCCAGATGTATGGGACCGATGCGGTTACGATCCTTGACAACTGTGACAGTTATGTGTATCTTGGAGGTAATAACATGGAAACAGCAAAAAACATCAGCCTCAGGCTGAATGTGCCAATGGATGAGGTGCTTTCCATGCCTGTGGGGCAGGCCGTGATCTTTCGCAGGGGGCAGCAGCCGGTGGTGACACAGCGCTATGACGTCTTTCGAGATGAGGCTTATAAGAGAATTACGCGCGAGTATGAAGACCGGGTGCAGCGATGCAATTGTATTTATGCTCATTGGGCAGACAGAAGCGGGGAATGATAAAAGTTGGAGGTTTTTCCTATGTTTTTAAATTTTTCCAATCATCCGAGTCCTTTGTGGGGACAGGAGCAGAGGGCAGCAGCAGAGCAGTTTGGGGAGCTTGCGGATCTTGCATTTCCGCAGGTAGCAGCGGACATGACAAGTGAGGAGGTTGTCAGACTGGCAGAGGCTTATGCTGATCAGATCCTTAAAAAACATCCGGACTGTGTACTGTGTCAGGGAGAATTCTGCTTAAGCTGGCATGTGATCAACCTTCTGAAACAGGCCAAAGTTCGAGTCGTGGCCGCCTGCAGCGAACGGATCGCAGAGGAGGTGTACAAAGAAGCCGGGACGGAGAAAAAGAGCGTGTTCCGATTTGTACAGTTTCGGGAGTATTAGGATGAAAAATTCCGCCTGCATCGGATTGGTCTTGTTACGCTGCTCCGTTGGTAAATGTAAGGTCAGTATAGAACATTTTTGGAAAAATAACAACAAATAGGCTATAATGGAAATGATACATGTGATATACGAAAAGTGAGAATAAGTATGAACGAACAAACAAACTACGCTGCCTGGCGCAATATCCCATATAGTACCTTAACCTTCTGTCTTCGCTTTCATAAGCCGGTCAAGCTGCCGGAGCAAAAGGCGTCTGCGCTTCGGGGAGGTCTTGGAGAGATACTGCTGCGTCAGCACTGCGTTGCCGACAGAAAATGTGAGGCCTGCAAATTTCAGGAAAGCTGCATTGTATGGAATGTGTTTTACACTCCGATGCGCCTGAAACCCGATTACATGACCGGAAAAGAGAGCCTGGGGTACCTGATCGAGTGTGACAACGAGGAGACCGATATGGATGAGAACCACGGTTTTGCCTTTCGGTTAAAATTGTTTGGAAGAAACATCCCATTATTCAGTCAGTATTTAAATGCCTTCTGGCAGCTTGGAAAGGTTGGGCTTGGAAAGGAGCATGCACGATTTGAGATTGCAGCCATTGTCCTGGAAGATGATGAAATACTGATGGATGAAACCGGTATTTATATGGATCGGTTTCAGATCCGGACAGTGGGAGATTATGTGGACAGCCGTCTGCAGGAGATTAAGGCTCAGGCAGATGCAGAAGAAAAAGCAGAAACAGGATATGTCCTCCATTTCATGAGGCCGTTGGCGCTTCGCAAGGATCGGGTGGACTTACAGCATTTTGATGCGGATGCGATATGGCGAGCCGTACATCGGAAGATTCAAATGATGAGTTACTTTTCGGAAAGTCCTATAGAACCGAAAAAGCCATCCGCATGGCCGCAGATTTTGGACGCCAGAATGGAAAAATCCTCTGTCAAACGTTACTCCAACACCCATAAGCACGGGATGGAGCTAAAGGGAATCCGAGGCGCAGTGCTTATGGAATCGATGAATGAGGAGAGGCTTTCGGAGCTGCTTGCAGGAGAGCTCTTTCATATAGGAAGGAACAGCAGCTTTGACTTTGGCCGTTATAAAGTGTACAAAAATTGTGAATGAGCCGTGTTAAAAGGAAAATGACCATTTCTGCGGATGGGCAGACAGGAAAAGAAATGCCCGTCTTGTCAATGTGTGAACCGGTATAGCGAGGCAAAACGCGGTTAGAGCATGGTGAAATCCGTGCGGGCATCCAGGTACTGCCGAAGTTCTGTCTGAAATGTATGGATCCCGATTTGGCTTCCCAGCCGCGGAAAACGGGATTCAATCTCGTAACAGGTGCGGACCGGCATTTTGACGGAGAGGGTGCGGCGGACAAAGTGGTAACGCTCTTCCATCCCTTCCATCACACTGGCTGGAACGATTACCCACCTGTCCGGCTGATCCAGAAAGCTGCCGATCATCTGGCTTGAACCGATGTGGAGACGGAATTGGTGCCCGGGCCATAGCTGATCATGCCAGAGTTCATAATCCGAAGACCATTTTAAGTAGATTTCCTCTCTCGGATTCAGTTTGTCCGGTCGAACGATCTCCGGAAGTTTTGTATCCTTGTGACAGATCAGCACCATCGGCTCCTGAAACAAGGGACGAACGATCAGCTCATTGTGGGACTGCTGGTTGTAGACATAGCCCAGATCCACATAGTGGTTCGCCACCAAATGATAGATCTCGCCGGAATGATGGGTATGGATCTCAATACATAATTCTGGATGCTCCAGAAGCATACGGCGATAGTGCTCGGTAAATGTAAAGGAATTGATGAGCTCGATGGCGCCAATCGACAGATGGATCTGCTCCCTTTGGATATGCAGGGCATCTGCCTCTTTTTTTATATTCTGCCATTGTCTGCAAAGAGCCAGAAACTGTTTTCCGGATGGTGTCAGTTCTGCTTTACGGTATCCTTTGCCGCGATAAAACAGCTGGATGCAAAATTCCTCCTCCAGAGCACTGATCTTTTTGGAAACGGAGGACTGGGTGGTATATAGATGTTCTGCTGCTTTTGTGATAGTTCCTTGTTCGACTACGGCGATAAAAGCTTTAATTTGTTCGTTTTCCACGATAAAATACCCTCCTTTTGGAATAATATATATCATAAATATGCGCTTTTTTAAAGGTTAAAAATCCGATATAGTTGCATTATAAAATAGTAACTGTTCAGAACCCACCTCCAAAATGCTCCGCATTTCGTCGGTGTGGCGTATCCGCCAAATAAAATTTCAAAATCAGCCTTGGAAATGCAAGCATTTCAAGTCTAATTTGTGAAATTTTGCTTGGCTCTGAACAGTTACATAAAACAAAGGAGGAGGAAAAGTGCATGGAACGTGAATTTCCCAGAGATTTTTTATGGGGTGGGGCAGTAGCTGCCAACCAGTGTGAAGGTGCCTGGCTGGAAGACGGAAAGCTGCCGAATGTTTCTGATATCGTAGTCGGCATCAATTCCCATGATGCGGGACTCGTATGGAATGAGGAAACAAACAAATGGCAGATGAAGCTCGATCCATCCAAGGTGTATCTGACGCATGACGGAATCGATTTCTATCATCGCTTCCGGGAAGACTTAAAGCTCATGAAGGAAATGGGATTTAAAGCATTCCGAACATCGATTTCCTGGGGGCGGATCTTTCCGAACGGGGACGACGAGACTGCAAATGAGGCAGGCTTGAAATTTTATGATAGCCTGATCGATGAGATCATCGAAAACGGGATGGAGCCGGTGATCACCATGAGTCATTATGAAACTCCCTTAAATCTTCTGATCGAGCATGGGGGCTGGATCGGAGAGGAGACGATCGAATACTGGAAACGTTATGTAACAACCATTGTCAGCCGCTATAAGGGAAAGGTAAAATACTGGCTTACTTTTAACGAGGTCAACAACATGTACCGCAGACCGGTCATTTCGGGAGGCATGCTTTCCACCAGGCCCTTTGACAAGGAGCATCCCTTTGATGTGAGTGAGGAAGAAAAATGGGATGCCTACTGTCATTTGCTGACGGGCAGTGCCTGGACGGTGAAGCTGGTACACGAGATCGATCCGGAAGCGAAGGTCGGATGTATGCTGACTTGTTCGAGTATTGCAACCTATCCTTACACCTGTGATCCGCAGGATGTGATGGGCGCTTACCAGCTTGCACGGATTTCCAATTACTATTTTGCGGATCCGTTTTGCCTGGGTGTGGTACCGGGATATGTAAAGCGGATCTGGAAGGATCTTGGATATCAGCCGCAGCTTACCGAAAAAGAGCTGGAAATGATCCGTACCTATACGGTAGATTTCTTTGCTTTCAGTTATTACCGTTCAGGAACCTATTCTCATGAGATTGAAAACGCCTTTGATACCGGCGGCATCAAGGGAAAACCGAATCCGTATCTGAAAGGAACCACGCCGGCACCATGGAAATGGCCGATCGATCCGGAAGGCCTGCGCTACGTGCTGAATGTGCTGACGGATCGCTACCATCTTCCCTTGTTTATTGTGGAAAATGGAATCGGGTTGGATGAGACACCGGATTCAGAGGGACATATTCATGATGAATTTCGAAAAACCTATATCGAATCCCATTTGAAACAGGTCTATGAGGCAATCGAAGATGGCTGCGATGTCATGGGTTACTTGTATTGGGGACCGATCGATATTGTTTCTGCCGGGACCGGAGAAATGAAAAAACGATATGGCTTTATCTATGTTGATCGACAGAATGATGGATCCGGTACCTTGAAACGTCTGAAAAAGGACAGTTTTGACTGGTACCGTCAGGTGATCGCATCAAACGGAAGCAGCATCCTTTCCTAAAAAGGGATGTGTAAGGTGTAGTAAAAGAGGGAGAAAAGATCGTGGATTTTGAAAAAGTTGCAGAAGAATTAATCAAGTACAGTGGAGGAGCAGGAAATATCAGCAGTGTCACGCATTGTATGACTCGCCTGCGTTTTATTATTAAGGATACATCTAAAGTGGATCTGAAAAAGATCAATGCCACCAAGCCGGTCATGGGAAATGTGTTTAAGACCAATGAACTGCAGATCATTCTGGGACAGAATCTGATGCCGGTTTATACCGCTGCTGCAAAGCTTTTGCAGGATCAGATTCCTGTGGAAGAGGAGGAAGCCTCCAAGCCGAAGACCGGAAAAAAACTGACTCCGGGAGAAGCAGGTACAGCTGTGATCAACTTCGTATCAGCTGCGGTAACCCCGTTGGTGCCAGGCCTGATCGCAGGCGGAATGCTGAAGGTCTTCCTGCTTTTGATCACACTGGCAGTTCCGGAATTTTCCAAGTCCCAGACTTACACGCTGCTGAGTCTTGTGGCAAACATGCCATTCTACTTTATGCCGGTGTTTGTTTCCATGGGTACGGCAAAGAAGCTTGGTTCCACACCTATCTACGCAATGGCCTGTTCCGCAGCGCTGGTTGCACCGGCATTTACGGAAATGGTTTCAGCCGGTGAGGCCGTCCACTTATTTGGACTTCCGGTCATGCTGGTAAAATATAATAACACCATGATGCCGGCGCTTCTGATCGGAATCTGTGCTGCTTATGTGGAAAAACTGATGAATAAGATCATTCCCGGTATCTTCAAATCCATCTTTGTCGGAACCGGTACCTTATTTATCACCTATACCTTGGGCGTAACGGTGCTTGGACCGTTAGGAGATTTCCTGGGAGCCATCATCGTCAATGTCTTTGTATTCTCTTCGGAGCATTTTGGATTTATCGCCCTGGGAGCCCTGACGGCTGTACTGCCGTGGCTGATCATGACAGGAATGCATCATGCAATCTCACCTTTCATGACTCAGTTCATTGCAGACCCGGGCTATGACGGTGTATTCCGCCCGGCCTTCATCCTTCACAATATGGCAGAAGGCGGTTCCTGTCTTGGTGTAGCACTTAAGACAAAGAATAAAGAATTCAAGGCAGAATGTTTTTCGCTTGCAGTTGGCTGTATCCTGGCAGGTGTTTCTGAACCGGCCATTTACGGTATCGGAGTCAAGTATAAAAAGCCGATGATCGGCGTCATGGTCGGAGGTGCTGCCGGCGGTGTCGTTGCAGGACTTTTGGGAGCAAAAGCATTCTTTATGGGTTATTCCACCATTCTGGCACTGCCGATCTTCGTCAATACGATCGGTGCAATGTTAGCCGGTATCGCAGTGACGATCGTGGCAGCTGCTGCGGTTACATACATCCTTGGAATTGAAGAGGAAAGTGATGCGGATGAGAATGCGGACAGCGATGCCCCAAAAGAGTCTGTAAGCCTTACAGCGGAAGAAAAGCCGCAGGCCGATCCGTCTGTGCAGGGGGAGAAAGCACAGATCGGTGCTTTGATAGATGGCAAGCTTATTGATATCACAACCGTGCCGGATGAGATGTTTGCAGGAAAGCTGTTAGGGGACGGCGTTGCCTTCTTAAGTGATGCCGATACCGTCACGGTAGCATCTCCGGCAGACGGAGTGCTAAGTGCCGTGTATCCGACAGGGCATGCGTTTGGCATTACCACAGCTTCCGGAGTGGAGATGTTAGTCCATATCGGAATCGACACCGTGAAAGCAAACGGAGATGGATTTACGATCGGTTCCTTCAAACAGGGGGAGATTGTGAAAAAGGGTGATCCGATCGTAACGGTAGATCAGAAGAAGCTTCGGGACCATTATAACCTGAGTATCATGCTGATCGTAACAAATCCGCAGGATCAGGAGATCACATTTAAAGCTCCGGGTACTGTGAAGTGTGGGGAGAGTATTTTAGCATAAAGCAATAGGGGAGTATTACGATATCAATGGCCGGTATGCCGTGGGAAGTTTCTGCGGTATGCCGGCCGTTTTATATTGCTGCAGTAGTTTTCGTATTGTACAAAAACAGTGAAAAGGATATGATAAGATAAGATCATCAGAAAAAACATAAGACATTGATATGGAGGAAATGATATGGCAAAATTAACGAAAAACGAAAAGCGCTCCATTGAAAAAAGCATGACAGTACCTGCTGAGCGAGGACCGGTATGTAACAGCCGTCCGACCGTATTTGAGGATAAGCGTCACAGCTGTCTGCGCAGAAACGGAAAAATGGAGTGCCTAAAGGCACTCCGGGGAAAGGAGGAGAGATAGCCTATGTTTTATACTTATGAGGATTACCTCCCGATGGAGAAAAGCCTGCCTTTGGAGGAAATGAAGCGGCTTCATCACGAGATGATGGAAGAGATCGGTACGGATGAGGACGCTCTGGAGTTTTACAAGGCACTGGTAAAGCAGGCAAACCGTTACGTCTCATTTCGCTCAGCCTGGGGGCTTTGGAGCCGGGAGGAAAAAATGGAACATGACTCAGACCGGAGTGCCTGCCATGATTCCCTGATCGTGAAATTTAACCAGCTTTCCCGCATACTGAAGCTTCAGGGAAAGAAAACTTCCTGGCGGGATGAGCTGGGATATGAAGAGGATAGCTCCTACAACAGGAAACGGGTGGGCGATTTTGCCTGCTACATTGTGCTTGTAAATTGTCTGAATGCAAGATGAATGCGCTTATATGTGGAGGTTATAAGCTTCTCGCAGCCTGTTTGACAGGAGCCGATTTTTTCTTGTCCTTACCGGCAATCTTTGACTCCTGTTCAAAAACCATGCCAAGGAAACGAAGTGCTTCCTGCGGGGTCATGGATTTCGGATTCATGCGGACATTCTGCTTGTTTGACCCTGCCTGTTCATTCAGGATGCTCTGTTTGGTCTTTGATTTGGGAAGTGCTTGAACATCGCCGTTTGCCATGCGATTTTGAATTGCTTTTCTGGCTGAAGAATTCTGTTTGTTGACAAAAGCGAGGATGGTGTTCACATCGGCACTGACATCCTTGCGAACCTGCGGGATATCCTGCACAAGCTCATCGAAGGAGAGCTGCTCTCGTCCGTTTTCATTCATGGCACTTTCCTTATTTTGAGCCTTTGGAAGGGCTTCGGGTTTTGCCTGAGACTGGCTGAAATTCCACAGGCGTTTCTGTGCTTTCAGTGCTTCGATACCAAGGGCATAGGTTTCACCGGAACGGGAATGCTTTTCCATATTGCGCTTTATGGCATTTTCCATCAGGCTTCCCAGGGTATTTGCTGCATAGGCGGAATCTGCGTCAGCACTTCTTTGGTCGCGTTCTTTGGAAGCGGAGTGGACTGCAAGTTTATGCTGATCATAAAGCTGCTTGCTCAGAGCTTTTTCCGGTTTCATAAAGTTTTCCAATTTTCTTGCCACTTCCATGCGTGCGCGTCCGCTTGGCGAGAACTGAATGATGCCGTGACCGTTTTTATAGATGGAGGCACTGTCTGCGATCTGTTTACGATTCGATGCCAGTCTCTGATAAAACTGATCGAGCTTATGCATGGTATCATCATTCATCGTATGGAGATTTCCTGTTTCCTTTAAGAGTTTCTTATATTGCTGGTCAAGGAAATGCACTGCGCCTGACAGATTGGTAAATGGAGTCTGTCCCCCTTTGTGTTCCTTGCCTTTTCCTTCCAGGAGTGTTTTCATTTTTTTGACTGCCTGATATTCCTGCTCCAAGGTTTGACGGATCTCTTTGAGTGCATCATCTGCATTTTGCGTTGCATAGGTTACTTTCTTTTCGGTTGAATAAAATTCGTGTAATTTAAGATTCTCTACCTTTTGCTGTTCCTGCTGCATCTGGCAGAAGATATTCTCGTTTTCGTGTCCCCGGGTCACAAGGCTGTCGAGGGTGAGAGATTTCCATTCGTCTGGTTTTACGATATGGATATCACCCTTGGGAAGGGTAAAGGTCGGACCATACTGCCCCTCTTTTAATTCGAACTGCTCGTGCTCCTTTCCGTTGCGGATATATTCCTTCAGTGTGTTCAGACGTGTTTTTGCGGCATTTTTTTCTGCATCAGACAGATCATAATCGTCCAGAACATCACCCAGATCATCCTCGCTCAGGGATTCGATGGCCCTTGCCATCTCCGGGGTGATGATCTTTAGGTTATCGGCTTTTGCAAGGCGGATGGTTCCGTCTGTAATGACGCCAAAGCTTGTGTCGTTATCAATTCCCTGAACACCGGCGATCTTCGGATGGTCGGAAGCTGAATTTTCAAAGCGAGTAAAGAAATTGCTCTTGTGACGGTCTGTGTTTCCGCAAAGGAAATCCAGAATCTGCAGATCTGCAAGGGAACGAAGCGTTGTTTCACTGTCAAATTCGTCATCATAAACCTTTAAAAACGGAGAATCCGATTTCAGAGCAGCATTGTCAACGGTATCAATATCTGCGGTTTCCATCATGACGCCGCTTATCTGTTTTCCGTTTTCTTCGATCGTAACACGACGACTTTCTGCCAGCAGCTGTGGAAAGCCCAGCAATCTGGCCACGTCACTCATGGCACCGTTTCGCTGCGGGATCTTACTGCCAGGCAGAATCCCGGATCGTTTCGCAATGAGGCCGTGAACCAAAATGTCCTTCATCTCAAGCGCCAGTTCCGCAAAGATTTTCTCTTTTTTGTTAGGTTCCAGTCCCTTCATCCAGACACCCTGATTATACTTGAGAAACAGATTTAGCGACTGCCCGTCATCGCTTTTTATGATGGCTTTTTGGAAATTTATATCCATGGTTGCATGGCGGATCGCTTTTTTGGAATCTGGGTATTTCTGACCTAATTTTTCCGCCAGTTCATTCAATTGCGATTCCATGGAGCGAACCTCTGCCTCAGATTTGGTCAGAAAACCTTGGTGGATCTTTCCGGATTCATCGGTATAGCTTACTGCCAGGCGGCTGCTCAGGGCACCTCCCATTGTTTTGATATCCGAATCCACAAGCCGTATGGTAGATGGAATCAGGGGTGATACGGCCTCTGCAAAGGAGGGAAGCTGATCCTCAGGCTGTGCTGTCATGGCATTTCTGCCACGGGCAAGAGAATTTCGCAAGCTATGGACGGCCTCATTTTGCTGAAGCTCTTCCGGCAAAGCGCGGCTGTCCTTTAAGCAGGTGTCAAACTGCTGCTTAAGATTTTGATACTCCTCCGATGTCATGGGAAGATAACCACCCATGTTGTTGCGGCGCAGATACTGCTCCTTCATCTGCTCCAGCAGATTTTCCATGTCATCTTCAAGCTTCTTCTTTGCTTCCTTTGCTTCCTCGGTAGAAAAAAGATTCTCCGAAAGATTCTGGAAATTCTGAAGCATATCATGAAACTTTTCCCATACGGTGCCTTTCAGTCTGTCCTGCTCAAGAGACCCCGGCATAATTTTATCGTTCGGCATAAAATACCTCCATATTTATGGTTATGACTGATCACTGGTTTATTTTTCTGGCTTCAGTATAACACAAACAGCAGGACAAATGTGGGACAAAAATGCTGCATGGAAAAGCGGGGGTATCGTCAACAGCTTGACATTCATGTTATAATGTCTTTACAAAAAAATTCTCGTTTTTGACCGTGAAGGAGATGTAAGTAACATAGGAAGCTATTTAAACCCAGGAAGTGAACGATTCCGCACGAGCTTACGTTCACAGATCTATGTAGACAAGTCCCTGTTGATTGCAGAAATCAATAAACTTATAAGGACAGAGCAGAAGTATGTCTGTGTCAGTCGACCACGCCGATTCGGTAAATCAATGGCAGCCGATATGCTGCTGGCTTATTATAGCGTGGGAGAAGATACGTCTTTGCTGTTTGAAAATCTAAAAATCAGCAAGGAACCGTCGTATCAGGAGCATTTGAATCAATATGATGTAATCAAGATTAATATGCAGGAGTTTTTGAGTCTGACGCATGATGTGGATAAAATGCTGGCAATGTTGAAAAAATACATATCGTATGATTTATTCGATCAATATGAAAATGTGCGTTTCAGAGACGAGGATAACTTTCTTCAGGTAATGAAGGATGTTTTTGCGAAAACAGGCCGACCATTTATCATTCTTATTGACGAATGGGATTGTTTATTTCGTGAGTATGCACATGATACAGATGCTCAGAGAAAATATCTGGACTTTTTGCGGATGTGGCTGAAGGATCAGTCCTATGTAGCCTTGGCGTATATGACGGGCATTCTTCCAATCAAAAAATACGGGTCTCATTCGGCATTGAATATGTTTTCGGAATACTCCATGACCAACCCCAGGGAGTTGGCGCCGTACTTTGGTTTTACTGAAGATGAAGTGCAAGCCCTTTGCCTGCGGTATGATATGAGCTTTGAAGAAGCAAAATCCTGGTATGATGGTTACGAACTGGTCGAGTTGCATGCAGGCAAACAGACCACGGTTCATTCCATATACAGTCCCAAATCTGTTGTAGATGCCATGCTCAGTCACGTGTACGATACATATTGGAATCAGACGGAAACGTATGAAGCACTCAAGGTTTATATCCAGATGAATCTGGATGGATTGAAGGATGCAGTAATTAAAATGCTTGCAGGAGAACGCGTACAGGTAGACATTAGCGGATTCTCCAACGATATGACTACATTTCATTGTGCGGATGATGTTTTTGCACTGCTGATACACTTAGGATATCTCTCTTACGATAGAAATCATCGCTGCATCTCGATTCCTAACAGAGAAGTCAGCGAAGTATATGTGACATCCATCAAGCGCATGGATGGTTGGGGCGAGGTGATGCGTTCTCTGACGGATTCTAAGAAGCTTCTGGAATCCCTGTGGAACATGGACGAAAAAGCTGTTGCTGAAGGTATCGATCGAGCACACGAGGAAATCTCAATTCTCAAATATAATGATGAAAATTCGCTAAGCTGTACGATTAACCTTGCATTCTACTTTGCAAAAGAATTCTACACAGTGATCCGGGAACTTCCAACCGGCAAGGGTTTTGCAGATATCTGTTTTGTTCCACGGCAATTACATGCAGATAAACCGGCAATCGTCATTGAGCTTAAGAAGGATAAGAATGCGAAAGCTGCCATTGACCAGATTAAACAAAAGAATTACGTCAAAGCCTTGGAAAACTATAAGGGTAATCTGCTTTTGGTTGGCATTAACTATGACGAAGGAAAGAAGCATACCTGTGTCATTGAAAGGATGAGATATAATGAATAGTTCCATTTACCAAGAGATCATGTTCATCCAGGCTACGAGAAGGGAGACGTTGATATGTGCATTGCAATTACAGAAATGAGAAAAGATTGTTTGGATGAGGGACGAGCAGAGGGGCGTGCAGAAGGTGAAATGAAACATGCCATTGATACAGCAATCAAAATAATTGCCGGTGGTAAATTGACAATGGAGGAGATTGCAGAATATTCAGGATTTCCACTTGCAAAAGTTCGGGAATTGTCAGGCAATCAGTCTGCGTAATATTTTTGGCTGTAATCTGAGCAAATTGTATGTAACAGGAACCGGACGGGAATGAAATAAAAAGGCACAGGCTGCGACTTTGCAGACTGTGCCTTTTGGCGAAAAAAGATTGGAAATTATAATTGTGGACTTCACAATTCTGCAATAATATGCTATGCTGAAAATTGTTAAGGCAAGTGGTTAAATATGAACAAATTGTGAACTTGCCCAAAACGGCCTTCAAAAACGCCGTTTTCAGAATATTCTTAAAAACTTCCGCAAAAACGTGTCCACAAAGCCTTTATTTATGCGGCTTCCCAGAGTCGAGGGTAGAAATGAAGGTCGCCCCTTTCAGGGCATTGACACTCATGTTCTTATTTTTTTCAAGAACCCTCGCTGTGGTGTAGAAATGAAGGTCGCCCCTTTCAGGGCATTGACACAGATCTTTTACGGGATTCACTTCACCGCTAATTAATGGTAGAAATGAAGGTCGCCCCTTTCAGGGCATTGACACATATTTGTGACCCTCATATTTCCTCCTTGTCGCAAATGTAGAAATGAAGGTCGCCCCTTTCAGGGCATTGACACGTGTATGCCTTATGTCCATCCTTGTTGGTATAGCTTCAGCGGAAAGAAAGCTATCTTTTTGAAACATGGAAAACAGAATAACAATTTCGCTAACACTCAAAAACATCTTGAATATTTTCAGGGTGTTTTTTCTTTATATAAAGGAATGTGTACAAAAACAGTGAATACAACGTTTTATAATGAATACATAAAGAAAACAAATAAAAGAAAGAAGGAATCTTATGAGAAAACCGATTTGCCTGAATCCGGAGGAGATTTTTCATGTGCATACCTGGCGATGCGGGCATGCCGGTGAGGAAAAGGAGGAGGCGTATATAAAAGAAGCCATTCGGTTGGGGGCAAAACAGATTACCTTTACTGATCACGCACCATTTCCGGGAGATTTCTTTCATGGTCGCATGCGTATGGATCAGTTGAAGGAGTATAAGGAGACTTTGTGGGAGCTTCGTGAAAAATATAAGGAAGTGATTCGGATTCGGATTGGACTTGAGGCAGAATATCTGCCGGAATTTACGGATTATTACAAGGAGCTAAAGGAGGATGAGCAGATCGAGTTTCTGATGCTGGGGCAGCATTTCTATAAGTTAGAACCAGGTGTATACAGCTTTTCAGGGCCAAGAAAGGAGGGAGAGAACCGAGCAAACGGAATCATGCGGGCACAACTGGCCGGAATCGAGAGCGGATTTTTTTCTTGCGTTGCCCATCCGGATCGCGGATATCGTTATCTGAAGAAAAGCGAAGGCGCAGATATGGGTCTTGCAAAGGAGATGATCGCGGCAGCAGGAACTTATCAGATCCCTTTTGAAAAAAATTTAAGCTCTATGGAAAGAAACTGGTTTTATGAAGAATTGTTCTGGAATTTGTGCGATCAGGACTATATTGTTGGGCTGGATGCCCATTCTGTGACGGAAATGACAAATAGATATCGGTATATAACATTTTTTGACAGATAACAAGAGGGAAAGTGGTATTTTGATGCAATATATGGTATGCTTGATCGTATAAAAAGTAAATGGGAGGATGATAAAATTCATGAGACAGCTAATGATACTGGAAGTTTCTCAGAAGCAGGCATACATTTTTGAGAGCACAAAGCTGAGAGAGAATGTGGAACGCTCAGAAGAAATATGCCGGGTAACGGATCCGGAATATTTTAAGCTGGCGGCAAAGAAAAGTGAGCTTGCATTTGACGTAGAAACGAACGTGGTTTATTCCGGCGGCGGTCATACGGTTCTGGAGTTTTCGGATCGGGAATCGGCAGAGAAATTTGCTTATGCAGTTTCAGCAAGAGTTCGCAGGGAATTTCCGGAGCTGGAATATTTTATCAAGATTATTGAGTATGATGAGAACTTAACTCCGGGAAAGAATCTGTTTCGTCTTTCTCAGGAGTTGGAAAAGAAAAAATCTGTACGTGCGGCTTCTTTCCATCAGGGTTCCTTTGGTGTGGAGGAGAAGGACAGTGAGCTTCGAAGGGTCAGAGTGCAGGTGGAAATGACAGACCGCATTGTCTGGAAACCGGCAAAGGAGTATGTTCCGGAAGGATTTACCATGCCATATAAGCTGGAAGAGCTTGGAGTCAGCAAGGACAATTCCAGCTTTGTGGCCATTGTCCATATTGATGGAAACGGGATGGGAAAACGAGTGGAAAATCTGCGAAATCAGAGTGAAAGCCTTTCTTGGACAGACTATAAGAAAACTCTTCGGAGGTTCAGTGATGCGATCGATTCTGATTTTAAGGCAGCATTTCGTGCCATGCTCGACCGAATAGCAGAGCAGGTGCCGCGGCTTTGCGACAAAGGCTTAAATTTAAAACGGTATGGATTTCCGGTGCGCAAGCTGATTCTGGCAGGTGATGATGTCTGCTTTGTGACCGAGGGAAGAATTGGTCTGGAAGCGGCACGTATTTTTATTGAAGAGTTATCGAAGCTGAAAAATGAAGTGGATCAGAACTATTATACGGCCTGTGCCGGCGTGGCAATCGTGCATCAGAAATATCCGTTCTATAAAGCCTATGAATTATCAGAAATGTTATGCTCCAACGCGAAGCGTTTTCTGGCTTCTTTCGATGACCGGGTGAAGGATTCCGGTACAAAGGGCTGTGCGATCGATTGGCATATTGAGTTTGGCGAGATTATCGATGATCTTACGGAAATGCGGAAAAAGTACGAAACCGAGGACGGCGGTACCCTGGAGCTGCGGCCGTATCTGTTATCGGCAGAGCCGGAGCTTTGGGAAATGGAAAAGGTGCGCCGCTATAGTGCATTCCGCACCTTGGTCGGACGACTGCAGGGAGCTGATGAGGTTTATGCAAGAGGCAAGATTAAGGAGCTTCGTTCGGTCTTAAAAGAAGGAGAAAATGCTTCTATGTATTATCTGAAGTCATCGCTTATGGATATCCTCGATTTGGATACTTTTGAAGATCGTGACTTCGACAGTCAGATCAGGCAGATCGGAACCGGAAAGGGCATGGAACGCAGGGCTTTTTTGGAGCTTGGCGGAAAGAAACGTTCCCTCTATTTCGATGCGATCGAGGCCTTGGACACCTTTATCAGTCTAGTGTCTCGTTTGCAAAATAACTAGCCTATTCGCTTGTCTGCAAATCCGATTGCACAGTTCAAAAAGCCTCAGCGTAGCCCGCTACGCCTACGTTTTTTGAACTGCACACTCGAATCTGCATCCTGCGTGATTAGGCCAGTTATTTATGAAACGATGCACTAGTGGCACTCATAAGCCGGGAGAGCAGTTGGGAATACGGGGGCAAAAGCAGACAGAAAAGACGAAAAAAGGAGAAGAAGATGATCTATACACTGGGAATTGACATCGGTTCCACCACATCAAAATGTGTGATCTTAGGAGACGGAACTGAAGTAAAGGCGAAAAGCCTGATCAAGGCCGGAACCGGAACGGACGGTCCGATCCGTGCTTATGAAGCAGTACTTGCGGATGCAGGATTAAAGGCAGAAGATATTTCCTTTGTCATGGCAACCGGCTACGGACGTACGACCTTTGAAAAAATGGACGGAGAACTCAGTGAGCTCAGCTGTCATGCAAAGGGGATGTATGCTGTGGCACCGGAGGTTCGTACCATCATTGATATCGGCGGACAGGATGCGAAGGTCATTCGCCTCGGGGAGAACGGAAAGGTAATGAACTTCCTGATGAATGACAAATGCGCGGCCGGTACCGGACGATTTTTGGATGTGATGGCAGGGATCTTGCAGCTGGATGTGGACGAGCTGGGGGCTTATGCATTGAAAGCGGAAGAACCGGCCAGAATCTCCAGTACCTGCACGGTTTTTGCGGAATCCGAAGTCATTTCCCAGCTTTCCAAGGGAATCAGTCTTCCGAACCTGATCGCCGGGATCTGCAATTCGGTAGCAAGCCGTACCGCTTCCCTTGCAAAACGAGCAGACGTAAAGGAAGCAGTCTACATGACCGGCGGTGTGGCGAAAAATATCGGCGTGCGCTCGGCACTTTCCAGAGAACTTGGCGTGGAAGTAAAGACAATTCCGGATGCTCAGTATATGGGAGCGATGGGAGCAGCTGTTTCCGGCTATGAAAAATGGAAAAAAGAGCATTCTGCCGAAAAATAGATATGTAATATGTGACATATCAACATTTACATGCTGAATGCAAAATGATATGATTTTAACGAAGTGTAGGAATGTTTCCAAGTACGGTCAGAAAGAAAAGGGTTAAGGGTAACGATCATGAGGCTGATAAAAAAAACAATCGCGGAATGTCTCAAAAGCAGAGTCAAAGAAAGCGGAGACAGGATTGCATTAGAGGCAGATGAGCAGCAGTATACATGGACCAGACTGGATGACCTCAGCAATTATATGGTAGTGCGTATGCTGTCCTGCGGGATCCGAAAAGGGACGCATGTCGGCATCTGGAGTACCAATTCTCCAAACTGGATCATTGTGTTTTTTGCGCTGGAAAAGATTGGTGCTGTGCCGGTGCTTTTAAATACATGCTACAGCGTAAAAGAGATGGAAAATGTACTCCGGTATGCGGATGTGGAATATGTTTACTATGGAGAGGGCTACAAAAAGCTGGTTTATGAAGATATGGTTGTGGAGCTGAAGTCCGGGCTTGAAGATCAGGTGAAGCGCTGGATCTATATCGGAAGGGACACCTCACGCCGTTGGATGACAGAGGAGAGCTTTGTTTTTGCAGAGCGCATCAAGAAGGTGACAAGAGAGGTCAGCTCCTATATGCGTCAGGTAAAGCCGGAGGATACGGCTGCTATCCTCTTTACATCGGGAACCACGGCGATGCCGAAGGGAGTCATGCTGAGCCATTACAACCTGGTAAACAGTGCCCTGGAAACCTGCGAGCATATGCAGTGGGGCCGGGAGGATAAAATGCTGATCGCAGTTCCGCTCTTTCATTGTTTTGGCATTACGTCCAGCCTTTTATCCAGTCTCCATGCCGGTTTTAGCATGTATGTGATTGAGTACTACAAAACGGTGATGGTGCTTGAAGCTGTACAGAATCATCACTGTACCCTTTTAAACGGTGTACCGTCCATGTTCCTTGCGGTGATCAACAATCCGCTGCACCTTAACTATGACCTGAGCAGCTTAAAACGCGGCATTATTGCAGGTTCTCCGCTCAGCCCGGATCATTATATGATGATCCGGCACGAGATCCCGAATCTGGTACTCCATGCCTCTTACGGACAGACGGAAACCTCTCCTTGCGTCAGCATCGGGGATGTAGGTGACAGTGATGAAGATAACGCAAACTCGGCCGGGCGTGTGATCCGCCATTGCAGCGTTTGCATTCGGGACAAGGACGGGAGTGAGCAGCCGATCGGAACCGACGGCCAGATCTGTGTGAAGGGCTACAATGTCATGCAGGGCTATTATAAGCTGCCGGAGGTCACAAAAAAAGTGATCGATGAAGACGGCTGGCTTCATACCGGCGATATCGGACATCTGGATGAGCGTGGCTTTTTATATGTGACCGGAAGATGTAAGGAGATGATCATCCGCGGCGGCGAGAACATTTCTCCCCGTGAAATTGAACAGGCGATCGAAAAATACCCGGGTGTTCGCGCCGTGAAGGTCATCGGGCTTCCGGCTAAGGTAATGCAGGAGATGATCGTTGCCTGCATCGTACCGGAGGAGGGCATGACCATCAGCAATACCGGCCTGATCACCTATCTGGAAAATCAGATTGCATATTATAAGCTTCCGGCCCATATCGTGCGGATGGAAGCCTTGCCGGTCAATGCCAGCGGAAAGATCATGCTGAGTGAGCTGAAGAAAAAGGCAGCTGAGATCATTCAGGCAAATCCCGAGGCAACCGATACCGGAGTGGATGCCCATCAAAAGGGGAAAAAGTAAATATAAACAAAAATGCCGATGCAAATTCATGCAAATTGTGAAAAATGTTTATGACAATCATGTCGTTGTTTACATGTCGACAAGGATGTGTTATAATTAACATAGATGTTAAAGAAATAACAAATAAGAGCCATAAATAAAAAGGAGGCAAACAATGATTCTTTCTGCAAAGTATGAGTTAATGAGAAAGAACTTCCGCAATTTTGCGGAGACGGAGTTCACAACTGAGATCCAGGAACAGCTGGACAAAGAGGGTGGATTCAACGAGGAAATCTGGAAAAAAATGGTAAAATACGGTTTCTCCGGCGTGAAAATTCCGACCAAATACGGCGGCCAGGGCGGTGACAGCCTTGCCTATGTTCTGATGAACGAAGAGTTTTCCCGCGTTTGTCCGGTTCTTGCTATTTATGCAAACACACCGAACTCCTTAGGCGGCGGCCCCTTACTTGCCTGCGGCAACGAAGACCAGCTTCAGAAATATCTGGTTCCGGTAGCAAAGGGTGAGAAGCATATCGTATTCGCACTGACCGAGCCGGGTGCCGGCTCCGATGCAGGAAGCATGACCACCAGAGCCGTTGCAGATGGTGATTATTATGTATTAAACGGTCGTAAGTGCTTTATCTCTGGAGCACCGATCGCAGATTATGCCGTTGTTTTTGCAAAGACCAATCCGGCCTTAAAGGGTGCAAAGGGCATCTCCATTTTCGTAGTAGATATGAAGCTGCCGGGCGTTTCCTGCGGCAAACCGGAGGCAAAGATGGGTATCAACGGATATCCGACCAGTGATATCGTATTTGAGAATGTAAGAGTTCACAAGAGCGATCTGGTAGGACCGTTAGACAAAGGCTACGGCGTTGCAATGTCCACCCTGGACGGCGGCCGTCTCGGCGTTGCAGCTCAGTCCCTTGGTATTGCTCAGGGCTGCTTAGAGGAAGCAACCAAGTATGCAAAAGAAAGAAAACAGTTTGGCAAGCCGATCTCCTACAATCAGGGCATCAGCTTCATGTTAGCAGATATGGCAACTGAGATCGAAGCAGCACGCTGCCTGATCTACAACACCGCTATGGCAAAGGACGCAGGAGACAAGAATGCTTCCGTTATGTGCTCCATGGCAAAATATTATGCATCTGAGATGGCTAACCGCGTAGCTGCAAAAGCTATCCAGATCCACGGTGGTTACGGATTTATCAAAGAGTACAAGGTAGAGCGTCTGTACCGCGATGCACGCGTTATGACCCTGTACGAAGGAACCAGCCAGGTACAGCAGATCGTTATTTCCAGAAGTCTGTTAAAGTAGGAGGAAGCTTAGAATGAGAATTTTTGTATGTGTAAAACAGGTTCCTGATACATCAGGAAAGGTTGCTGTAAAAGCAGATGGAACCCTGGATCGTGCATCCATGCAGACCATCATCAACCCGGATGACCTGGCTGCTACTGAGGCAGCTCTGGAATTAAAGGACGCTACCGGATGCCAGGTAACTGTAGTTACCATGGGACCGCCGCCGGCAGAGGGCATGTTAAGAGAGCTCATTGCCATGGGCGCAGATGATGCAGTTCTGATCTCCGGCCGTGAGTTCGGCGGATCCGATACCTTTGCAACCTCTCAGATCATCGCAGGTGCACTGCACAACCTGGGAGTTGGCCCGGAGGACGTGATCTTCTGCGGACGTCAGGCCATTGATGGTGATACCGCACAGGTTGGACCGCAGATCGCTGAGAAATTAAACATCCCGCAGGTTACCTATGCTGCAGAGATCAAAAAAGAGGGCAACAGCCTGACCGTAAAACGCCTCCTGGAGGATGGCTACATGACCGTACAGGTTCAGACTCCGTGCCTGATCACCTGCGTCAAGGAATTAAATGATGTTCGCTACATGTCCGTAAAAGGCATTCTGGAGTGCTGGGACAAGCCTTTGACTGTTCTGGACTACAACGCACTGAAAGGCGAGCCGCTCATCGATCCGACCACCATCGGGCTGAAGGGTTCACCGACCAACGTATTCCGTTCCTTTACTCCGCCTCAGAAGGGCGCCGGACAGATTCTTGGCGGTACCGCTGAGGAGGCTTCCAAAGAGCTTGCAGGCCTGCTTGCAAAGAAACACGTAATCTAGGAACGGGGAGGAAACGAATATGTCTTATAATAGTGCTGAGATTAATGAATTCAGTGATATCTGGGTATTCTGTGAGCAGCGTGACGGCAAGCTGATGAATACCGACTTCGAGCTGATCAGCGAGGGTAGAAAGCTGGCAGACGAGAGAGGCTCCAAGCTGGTAGGCCTTTTGCTTGGCGGCGAGGGAATTGAAAATACCGCAAAAGAGCTTGGCGGATACGGCGCAGATAAGGTGATCGTATGCGCAGATAAAAACCTGGAAGTTTATACCACCGACGCATACAGCAAGGTGCTGTGCGACGTGGTCATGGAGAAAAAACCGGAGGTTCTTTTGATCGGTGCATCGAACATCGGCCGTGACTTAGGACCGAGAGTTGCAGCAAGACTGCACACCGGACTGACTGCAGATGCAACCCATCTGGATATCGATATGGAGCGCTACATCCAGTTCTTAAAAGAATCCTCCACCATCGATCTGGAAAAAGTGAAATTCAAAATGGATGACACCAACTTAAAGATGACCCGTCCGGCCTTCGGCGGCCATCTGATGGCAACCATTATCTGCCCGCGCTTCCGTCCGTGCATGTCCACCGTACGTCCGGGCGTTATGAAGAAGGCAGACTTTGATCAGGCAAAGGCAGACGCATGTGAGATCGAGATGGCTCAGTTTACCTTAACCGATGCAGACTTAAGAACCAAGGTTCTGGAGGTTGTTAAGGAAAGCAAGAAGCTGGTTGACTTGATCGGTGCCGATATCGTTGTCAGTGTTGGCCGCGGTATCAGCAAGGATCCGGAGAAGGGCATTAAGCTGGCAGAGGAGTTAGCGGAAGCTCTTGGCGGCGGTGTGGTAGGTGCTTCCCGTGCCGTTACCGATGCAGGCTGGCTGTCCTCTGATCACCAGGTAGGACAGACCGGTAAGACCGTTCATCCGCGTATCTATGTTGCCCTCGGTATCTCCGGTGCGATCCAGCACAAGGCCGGTATGCAGGATTCCGAGCTGATCATCGCAGTAGATAATAATGAGACTGCTCCGATCTTTGAGTGTGCAGACTACGGCATCGTAGGAGACCTGTTTGAGGTGGTTCCGTACATGATCGCAGAGATCAAAAAAGCGAAAGAAGCAAAATAAAATCGAATAGGGTCCGAAGCCGAACGGTGCGGCATCCTGCTGCGCAAATATAGGCGTTGTGTTCGGACGATGTAACTGACAGCTGTTTGCGGACAGACGGACAACAAATTGTCCGTCTGCCTCAGACAGCTGTCGTGACATAGCCGGACACTACACCTATGTTTATGCTACGCAGAATGCCGCACCGTTCGGCTTTTGCGGTACCGACGGAACTGCGAAATATTTTCCGAGTTTTGTCCCACATTTGTCCTACCTGGGATGGTATACTGTGAGTGTAAGGAAAAAGAAATTGCAAATTGTTTTCAGATAGATAAAGGAGGCTTTTATATGCCGAAACCAAAACAGAAATCAATCCAAGAGCAGGTGGTGGAAGATTACAAGAATAAGATCGAGAAGGCTAAGGACAATGATAAGATCCGGCTGTTGATTGAGGGACAGTATTTGGACAAAATAACGTATGGTACAGGGGCTTATGACGAGATTTCTCAAACTATTACAGATTATTTTCTTCCAACAGATGATAAGGGAAAGCTTATAGGACATTTAACGCGAGAAAGATTGTGGGATCTGGCGAAGTTCATCGATGAGGAGATTTTTCTTCCGCTCGTTGAATTTCGAGAAAAAAATCCGAATCACAGTGATGAGTGGTACAGTGATCATTTTATGGAAACAAAAAACGGAGCATACTACGATCTGGTCAAGAGGATATTTGTAACGGTTGGAATGCCGTTAGGAGATTATGGATTGTCTTTTTTCGGACGCGAGAATAAAGATATCTATGGACGGAAACGAGAAGAAGGGGAATCAACCTTAAGCATTATATTGGCTGAAGGATATAAAATGCACCGTGATGAGCTGCCCCCGGATCAGGCCGGAAAGCTGGCGCGTGCAGAACTAACGTTCATGCATGGTGAGGCGGCTATGCTTGTCAAACCAATCCAAAGGGAAGTGACGGAATCAGAGCTTACCGGAGAATATGAAGGTTGGGTAAAAGCCGATCTCGAGACAAGGGAATCTGTCATTGAAAAACAAAAAGCACTCAAAAAAGCAGAGCCGAAATATGATTTGCGTGAAACAGGTGATGCACTTTGGATTCAGTTTTTTAAAGGCATGGATTACAGCTTCATAAAAGATGATGCGATGAAAAAATCCATCAGTGAATTACATCAGGATGCCGAAACGTACAAGAATCTGGGCGGTCATGTTTCTAAGGAACTTTATGAGAAAAACAAGACTTTGTTTGAAAAACTGGACAATTTTACGAAAAAGCTGGAAAAGGCAGATCACAGCTATTGGATCAATTCCGGTGCTTATAACGATGTGAAAAAAGGTATACAGGATTTAAGAAAGATCCTGGCCGGCGGAGAGATACCGGAGAATAAGAAGGCAGTTGAGGAAGCATATAAGAAGCTGTCAGATTTTTGTGATGTCTATCAGCAAAAGAACCCGGGTGTCAGAAAGCAGAAAACCGGAAATGAGAGAAAGGAGATCATTGCCGATCTGAAGCAGTTTATCCAAGATCAGAATGGTCAGCCGGAAAAAAAGAACAGTCTGAAACGAAGCGAAAGCGTTTCTCTCGTTTCCTTTTCAGAGCTGAAGGAAGCGCAGGATAAAGAGCAGAACAAAACGACTCGAAGAAACAGCGTGTCCTTATACAAGGGACAGGCATCGGAAAAAGGGAAAAAGGTCGAAGGGCCGAGTTTGCAGTGATTGGTACGGCTTCTGAGGTACCGGCAGAACTACGCAATATTTCCTGATTTTGTCCCATATTTGTCCTGTTTGGGATGGTATACTGAAAATGTAAAGAGAAAGAAACTGCAAATTGTTTTCAAATAGATAAAGGAGGATTCCATATGCCGAAACCAAAACAGAAATCGATCCAAGAGCAGGTTGTGCAGGATTATCAGAATAGGATCATGAAGGCGGAGGGGAATGACCGGATCCGGCTGATGCTTGAAAGTATATATTTTGATGGCGTAACAAATAATATGAAACCTTATGATGCTGTCAAAGCAAGTGTTCTAAAGTATTTTACTCCTGAAGATGAGGGGGGAATGCTGCTCGGTGCGATTACGCGTGAAAGACTGAAGGAGGTTACCAAGTTTATGGATGAGGAGGTTTATCTTCCGTTTCAGGACTTTCGTGAAAATAATCCGAATCACAGTGATGAATGGTATAAGGAACAGTTTACAAAAACAAAAGCCGGGATGTACATGGATCTTTTTGAAGCTCTTATGAGCCCGATATCATTTAATGTAAGTGATTATAAAAATGCATTTTTCGGAAAGGAGAATGAGGATATATTTGGCCGAAAGAGACAACCGGGCGACACAGTTTTGTCTACCCTGCTTGCTGAGGCAAGTAAGGAAAGACGCGAACAGATGCCGGCAGAAAAAGTCGGAAGATTGGAGCTTGCTGAGGCCAGTCTCAGGCATGGTACTTCGGCGATGTATGTCAAACCAATAAAAAGGGAAGTCATTACGACGGACCTGACGGGTAACATGGATGGCTGGACTGATGTAAAGCTGGAGACGTCTGAGGACTACCGGAACAGACAGAAGAAGTTAGAAGAGGCGGAACCAAAATATAAACAGACGGATCAGGACATCAATGAAATTTCAATCAGTCGTTATAAAAACCTGGATTTCAACTTTATCAAAGACGATGCCCTGAAAAAATCCATGCAGGAACTGCATCAGGATGAAAAAACCTTCGCCAAGATGAATGGTGTGATTTCTAAGGAGCTTTATGAGCAAAACAAGGCTCTGTTTGAAAAGCTGGACAATTTTTCGGAGAAACTGGAAAAAGCGGATCATTTGTTATGGATCAATTCCGGTGCTTATAATGACGTGAAAAAAGGTGTGCAGGATTTAAGAAAGGTTCTGATTGGCGGAGAAACACCGGAGAATAAGAAGGCGGTTGAGGATGCATACAAGAAGCTGTCGGATTTCTGCGATGTTTATCAGAGTAAGAATCCGGGAGTGAGAAAGCAGAAAACCGGAAATCAGAGAAAGGAAATCATTGCCGATCTGAAGCAGTTTATCGAAGATCGGACTAGGCAGCCTGAAAAAAAGGAAACGATAAAAAGAAGCGGCAGTTTTTCTTCTTATTCTGAATTGAAGAAAGAACAGGACAAAGAACAGAATAAACCAATACAAAGAAGCAACAGCTTCATTAGTAAGGTGAACACCTCGGAAAAGCTCAAAAATGCCGAAGGTCCGCGCCTTAATAAGTAGCATTGCGAAACGAAAAAACAGGAAGGAATCAAGAAATGGAACCAGATTTAACATTTTGCCATCAGGTCATGGATGGCATGACAGAGCAATATGATATCACCTTTACAGAGCTTTCTGATGGTCATGTAAAGATGACGGTGCCGTTACGGGAGGATATGATGAATTTTCGCGGCATCGGTTACGGCGGATGGCTTTTTCACTTCAGCGACATGACAGCGGGAATTGCATTTTTAAGTGATGGAAAGACCACCGGTGTGACCGCCTCCGGAGATATCCAGTATCTGCGGCCTGCGAAAGGCGCTCAGACACTGACCTGCACGGCTGATGTGATCAAGCGCGGTCATTCCCTGGATTATGTGGAATCCGTGATCTACGGGGAAGATGGAAAGATGCTTGCACGCACCAACTTTGTGTTTGCACGCACACAGGATTGATAAAAAACTTTCAAAACCCTCTTTTTTTTGCTACACTGTTATCAGTGAAGCAAGAAAAGAGGGTTTTATGTTATATCAGATTACGGACGGTACCGTTTCGGCGGGCGGACATGTGATTTTGTCCCATGTGGACTTTGAGATAAAAGGAAATGAAAAGATTGCCCTGGTGGGGCGAAACGGTGCAGGAAAAACAACACTTCTGCGGCTGATCGCGGGGGAGCTTTCCCTGGATCGGGATGATAAGAGGCAGGGAGCCGGCATGATGCGCTCCAGGCAGCTGACGGTGGGGCTGCTAAGCCAGCAGGTCTTTACGGATGGCCAAACAGGAGGTTCTGATTCAGAATCTGTTTCAGACCGGGAAAAGACGGTGGAGGAGATCCTTCTTGCCTCCTGCCCGTTTCGAGATACCTTTGCAAGAGAGCGGTTTGAATATGAGCAGGAATACGACCGGATCTTTACCGGATTTGGCTTTGCCAAATCGGACAAGCACAAAAAGATCCGTGAATTCTCCGGCGGAGAGCAGACGAAGATTGCCCTGATCCGCCTGCTTTTGGAAAAGCCGGATATTCTTTTGTTGGATGAGCCGACCAACCACCTGGATATTGCCACGATCCAGTGGCTGGAGCAGTATCTAAAGCGGTACGAGCATGCCGTGGTGATGGTGTCCCATGATCGGTTTTTCCTGGATCGGGTGGCAGAGATTGTCGTAGAGGTCTCGAATGGGAAGCTGACCCGGTATGCGGGCAATTACAGCGAGTACCGCGCAGAAAAGAGGAAACGCCTTGAACGGCAGAGAAAGGCCTGGGAACGGCAGAAGGAGGAGGAAGACCGGCTAAACGGCGTGATCGAACGGTTTCGGCATAAGCCGACCAAGGCCTCCTTTGCCCGGGCAAAGCGGAAACAGCTAGAACGCATGGAACGGGTGGAGAAGCCGGAGGAGGATGATGTACATCTGTTTACCGGCAACATTGAGCCGTTTGTTCCCGGAAGCAAATGGGTCTTTGAGGCGGAGCATGTGAAGATCGGTTATGACCGGGCACTTCTTGAAATCAGCCTGCGGATCCGGCGTGGGCAAAAAATCGGGATATTGGGTGCCAACGGAGTCGGAAAGAGCACCTTTTTAAAAACGGTGGCAGGGCTTCTTCCTCCGTTTCCAGACAAGAATAAGTCGGTAGAGCGGCGGTGCATCCTGGGAAATAACATTACCATCGGCTACTTTGACCAGCATTCGGCAGAGATTCAGTCGGAAAAGTCGGTAGCGGAGCATTTCCATGACCTCTTTCCGTCTATGACGGAAAAAGAGGTGCGAAACATCCTTGGTATGTACCTGTTTTCGGGAAAGCTTGCCTCCAGACGGGTGAGTGACTTATCCGGAGGCGAGAAGGCAAGGCTGGTGCTTTCTGAGCTTTTGCAGAGCCGCCCGAACTTCCTGATATTAGACGAGCCCACCAACCATATGGATGTCCAGGCGAAGGAGACGCTGGAATCGGCCTTTCAGGCGTATCAGGGAACCATTCTCTTTGTATCCCATGATCGCTATTTTATTCGTCAGGTAGCAGAAAGTGTACTGATCCTTGAGGAAACCGGCCCGATGTATTACCCCTTCGGGTATGAGCATTATCTGGAGAAGAAGCAGAAGGCGGAGGAATACGGAGAAGAGCTTTCAGCCCAGGTAAAGGCAGAGGACGCAGCCCTCTTAGAGGGTGTGCGGGCCGTGCCAAAGGCAGAACGCCACAGACTGCGGGAATTTTCCACGGAGGAAGCCTATGCGGACTGGAAGCTGAGACTGGTCTATGAAAAGCTGGAGCCGCAGGAATTGGAATATGGACGGCTGGAGGCAGAATACCGGGAGCTTTTGGCGGACTGGAAGGTGTCGGAGGCATACTGGATGCAGGAGCCTGCGACAGGACGTTTGGAGGCAGAAGAACCGGAACTGCCGGTGATTTTGGCAGACACGGAGTCAGCAGGGCTGCAGGAGAGTCTGGCGGCTGTAAAAGTACAGCGTGATGAGGCCTGGAACCGGTGGCATGAGCAGTGCATGGCCTGGTTTGAGGTATATGAAGAAATTTATGGAGAAAAAGGAGAGCAGTAATTTATGATCGATACAACAAAGTTACACGAACGCCTGTCTGGCTGTCAGAAGCTTCTGATTGGCCTGGGTGAGGAGTGGAAATGGAAGCGCGGGGATGAGGCAGGAGAGGCACGGCTTAGAAAAGCCTACGAAAACCTCTACGAGCTTATAAAGGATAAGGATTATTTCATTGTCACCATGGCAACGGATGCCCTGATCTTTGATACAAAGCTTGGAAGTGAAGATGAAACCGCTGTGACCGAGGAAATCCACATGGAAGAGGTTTCCTGCCCCTCGGCAGATGATAAGACCCAGGCGATGATCGATCACCTTTTTCCGATCAAGGAAAAGCCGAAGGATAAGCGAGTGCAGCGTATTGTGGCTCCCTGCGGCAACGAGACCTGGAAACAGTGCTCGGCGGGATGCACAAAGGATATCTGGGAGCCGAATGAGATCCCGTCGGGAATCTGTCCCCATTGCGGTGCACCGCTCACCGGCAACACGATTGAGGCACATCCCTATATTGAAGAAGGCTATCTTCCGCAGTGGAGCCGCTACACGAAGTGGCTGACCGGAACCTTTCAGCATGACCTGGTTTTATTGGAACTCGGTGTGGGCTTTGCAAATCCGAGCGTGATCCGTTTCCCCTTTGAAAAAACTGCATTCTTCAATCAGGGCTCTTTTTTCCTGCGGGTCAATCAGACCTTTCCGCAGATCACCCAGGAATTAAAAGAACGCGCCGAGGGCATTTGCCAAAATTCGGTAGACTGGATAGGGGAAAGTGGGTATAATGGACTGTAACAATTCAAGACGGTGAAAATCCGGATCGAAAACTGCGTCAAGCCTGCTTGTAAGCAGTTTTTTGGGACGGACTTCACATCGGAGGAATCTCCGATGCTTTTTGTGCGGCAAAGCCGTGCAAGAAGAGACCGTCTGCGGATGATATCAAAATAACTGCATGGAGGAGACCGATGATAGCGATTATTGACTACGATGCCGGAAATATACGAAGTGTGGAAAAAGCGCTGATCGCCTTAGGCGAGCAGCCGGTGGTAACAAGAGACAGAGAGCTGATTTTGGCTGCGGATAAGCTGATCCTGCCTGGGGTTGGTGCCTTCGGAGATGCCATGGAGCGTTTACACCAGTATGGCCTGGTGGAGGTGATCCGGGAGGCAGTCGGAAAGGGAACTCCGTTTCTTGGAATCTGCCTTGGCCTTCAGCTTTTATTTGAGCGCAGTGATGAGAGTGTGGGTGTGGAAGGCCTTGGAATCTTAAAGGGGGAGATCTTAAAAATCCCGGACAGTCCGGGCCTGAAGATCCCGCACATGGGATGGAACTCCTTAGAGATCAAGCCGAAAACCAGACTGTTTGCCGGAATTCCCGATGGTTCTTATGTATACTTTGTGCATTCCTTCTATTTAAAAGCAGAAGATCCGCAAATCGTGGCTGCTGCGACCGAGTACAGCACCCATATCCATGCAGCAGTGGAGCAGGGAAACGTATTTGCCTGTCAGTTCCATCCGGAAAAGAGCAGTGAGGTAGGACTTCGGATCCTGAAAAACTTTATAAGCCTGTAGTAGATAAATCAGTTTGGAGGAAAACATTCTATGTTTACAAAGAGAATCATTCCCTGTCTGGATGTTCATAACGGGCGGGTGGTAAAAGGTGTAAATTTTGTGAATCTGCGCGATGCCGGTGATCCGGTGGAGATTGCGGCAGCCTATGATCAAGCAGGCGCAGATGAGCTTGTATTCTTAGATATCACGGCATCCTCCGATGCCAGAGAAACTGTGGTGGACATGGTGCGCCGAGTGGCTGAGACGGTCTTTATCCCGTTTACCGTAGGTGGTGGAATCCGTACGGTAGAAGATTTCAGGCGCCTCCTTCGCGAGGGCGCAGACAAAATTTCCATCAATTCCTCTGCTATCAATACCCCGCAGCTCATTTCCGATGCGGCTGACAAGTTTGGCCGTCAGTGTGTGGTGGTTGCCATCGATGCAAGGCGCAGGGAGGATGGCTCCGGATGGAATGTATACAAAAACGGAGGTCGTATTGATACTGGACTTGACGCCATCGAGTGGGCAATGAAGGCAGATGCCCTGGGCGCGGGGGAAATCCTGCTCACCAGCATGGACTGTGACGGCACAAAGGCCGGCTATGACAATGAGCTGACGGCTCTGATCGCAGACAATGTATCGGTTCCGGTCATTGCCTCCGGAGGAGCAGGAACGAAGGAGCATTTCTATGATGCACTGACTGCAGGAAAGGCAGATGCGGCTCTGGCGGCATCCCTCTTTCATTATAAGGAGCTGGAGATTCGTGATCTGAAGCAGTATCTGCGGGAGCGAGGCATTTCTGTTCGTCTGTAATTTTGGTTACAGTGTCAAAACTCATCTTCCACGACATGCTCGCATGTCGGTGGGAGAT